>JAFRSI010000156.1 GCA_017427645.1 Oscillospiraceae bacterium
ACTTCATGTTGCCGGTGCCGCTGGCCTCCTTGCCGGCGGTGGAGATCTGCTCGCTGACCTCGCTGGCGGGCATCAGCATCTCCGCCATGGAGACCCGGTAGTTCTCCAGGAACACCACCTGCAGCCTGTCGCGGCAGACGGGGTCGTTGTTGACCTCATAGGCGATGGAGTTGATGAGCTGGATGATCCGCTTGGCCACCGCATAGCCCGGCGCCGCCTTGGCGCCGAACAGGAAGGTACGGGGCGGCAGGGCCAGACCGGGATCGTTCTTCAGCTGCTGATAGAGGTAGATGATGTGCAGCGCGTTGAGCAGCTGGCGCTTATACTCGTGGAGCCGCTTCACCTGTACGTCGAAGATGGCGTCGGTATTCAGCACCACGCCCTGATGCCGCTTGGCCCAGCGGGCAAAGACAGCCTTGTTCTCCGCCTTGATCTGCTCCAGCCGCTGCAGCACGGAGGCGTCCCCGGCAAAGGCGTCCAGCCCTTCCAGCTCGTGGGCGCGGAGCAGCCAGCCGTCGCCGATGGTGTCGCGGAGCAGGCCGGCCAGGCCCGGATTGATCTGGGCCAGCCAGCGCCGGTGGTCCACGCCGTTGGTGACGTTCTTGAACTTCTCCGGCTCCATCTCCGCCGCCTCGCGGAATACGTCGCGGCGCAGGATATCGGAGTGGAGGGCGCTGACGCCGTTGACGGCCATGCCGCCGGCGATGCACAGATTGGCCATGCGCACGTGGCCGTCCCAGATCACCGCCATCTTGGCGGTCTTGACGGCGTCGTGGTAGTAGTCCTCGATCCGCTCCTGATAGCGGTGGGAGATCTCCTGGATGATCTGCCAGACCCGGGGCATCAGCGTCTCCATCAGGCTCTGGGGCCAGACCTCCAGGGCCTCGGCCAGCACGGTGTGGTTGGTATAGGCCACGGAGTGGGTGGTGATCTCCCAGGCCTCGTCCCAGGACAGGCCGGCGTCGTCGATCAGGATCCGCATCAGCTCCGGGATCACCAGGGCCGGATGGGTGTCGTTGATCTGGATCACGTTCTTCTCGTGGAAATTCTTCAGCGTGCCGTAGGTCTGGATGTGCTTGCGGGTGATGGACTGGACCGTGGCGCTGACGAAGAAGTACTGCTGCTTGAGCCGCAGGGACTTGCCCTCATAGTGGTTGTCCTCGGGATAGAGCACCTTGGAGATGGCGTCGGCCATGGTGCGCTCCTCATCGGCCTGGAGGTATTGGCCGCGGTTGAACAGGGCCATGTCCACCGGCCGGGGGGACTTGGCCTCCCACAGGCGCAGGGTGTTCACGTGGTCGGTGCCGTAGCCGGCGATCTCCATGTCGCAGGGGATGGCCATGACCCGGGTATAGTCCTCATGGACCACCATCAGATGGCCGTTGTCCCAGCGGGTGCGGATCTTGCCGCCGAAATGGACCTCCTCGGCGTCCTGGGGCTTGGGCAGCAGCCAGGCGTCGCCCAGGCCCATCCACTCGTCGGGCAGCTCCACCTGCTGGCCCTCCACGATCTTCTGGCGGAAAATACCCAGCTCGTAGCAGATGGAATAGCCGGCGGCGGGGATGTCCAGGGTGGTCAGACTGTCCAGATAGCAGGCGGCCAGGCGGCCCAGACCGCCGTTGCCCAGGCCCGCGTCGGGCTCCATGTCAAAGATGTCTGCCGCCCGGAAGCCCAGCTCGTTGATGGCCTGCGTCAGCTCCTCCACCAGCCCCAGGTTATAGGCGTTTTTCATCAGGCTGCGGCCCATGAGAAACTCCAGGGACATATAGTGGACCATGCGGCCGCCCTCTGCGGCGGTCTGCCGCCGGGTCTCCACGCCCCGCTGGGCCATGATGTCCCGCAGGACCATGGCGCAGGCCTTCATCATGTCGCCGTCGGTGGCCTGCTCCTCGGTGCAGCCGAAGGTAAGACGCAGCTTTTGAATGATCTGCTCTTTCAGTTGTTCCTTGCTGTACTTCATCAAATCCTCCTCATTGGAAGCCGGGCCTCAGCCCAGCAGGTTTGCATAGATCCGGCGGTAGGCCTCCGCGCTGCGCTTCCAGCTGAAATCCTCCCGCATGCCGCGCCGCTGTACCGCCCCGAAGTCGGCGGTATGATACAGCGCCACCGCCTGGCGGATCACCGCCAGCATATCGCCGGCGTCGTAACGGGCAAAGACGAAGCCCGTGCCGTCGTCCTGGCCCACCTGGCAGGAGCGGACCGAGTCGTTCAAGCCGCCGGTCTGCCGGACGATGGGCACCGTGCCGTAGCGCATGGCGATCATCTGGCTCAGGCCGCAGGGCTCGCTCTTGGAGGGCATCAGGAACAGGTCCGCGCCGCCGTAGATGCGGCGGGCCAGCTCGTCGGAATAGGTGATGCAGGCCGCCACGCGGCCGGTGTTGTGGCTCTCCAGGGTGCGGAAAAAGTCCTCGTAGCCCGCGTCGCCCATGCCCAGCACCACCAGCTGCACGCCGGAGGCCAGGATGCCGTCGGCCACCTGGCACACCAGGTCCATGCCCTTGTGGCCCACCAGCCGGCTGACGATGGCCAGCACCGGCGTGTCAGCCTCCCGGGCCAGGCCCAGCTGTTCCTGCAGCGCCGCCTTGCAGACGGCCTTTCCGGCCAGGTCGTCGGCCTCATAGTGCGCGGCCAGAGCCTGATCCGTCCGGGGATCGAAGCTCACCACGTCGATGCCGTTGAGCACGCCGCTCATCTTGTCGGAGATGGCGGCGATGATGCCGTCCATCCCGTGGGCGTAGTAGCTGTCGTGGAGCTGGCTGGCATAGGTGGGGCTCACGGTGGTCACCGCGTCGGAGGCCAGCAGGGCCGCCTTCAGCATGTTCACCGCTCCGCCCATCCGCAGGGCGCCGCTGTCCCACCAGCCGCGGTCCAGACCCAGCAGATCCGTCACGGCGTCGGGGTTCAGCCAACCCTGATACTCGATATTGTGGATGGTGAAGACGCTGCGCACCTTCTTATAGGCGTCCAGCCGCACGGCGTAATCCTTCAGATACACCGGGACGGCCGCCGTCTGCCAGTCGTTGCAGTGCACCACGTCCGGCATATCGTCCAGATCGGGCAGCAGATCCGCCACCGCCTTGCTGAAGAAGGCAAACCGCTCGCCGTCGTCCCCCTCGCCGTACAGCCGGTCGCGCCGGAAATACTGCTCGTTGTCCACGAAATACCAGGTCACGCCCTGATATTCCAGGGAGAACAGGCCGCAGTACTGGTGACGCCAGGCCAGGTCCACGAAGGTATACTTGCGGAAGGTCATCTTCTGCCGCCACTCCATTTTGATCTGGGTGTACAGCGGCATGATCACGGCGATCCGGTCCTCCCCCGACGCCGCCAAGGCGGGGGGCAGGCTGCCGCATACGTCCGCCAGGCCGCCGGTCTTGCAGAAGGGCGCCGCTTCGCTGGTCGCAAACAGAATGTTCATCCGATTCTCTCCTTATTCAGATTGCCGGCGATCCCGGCAAGGGCGAGCCGTCCCCCGGCTCGCCCTCACGATACGCCGCAGGCTCAGACCGTTGCCCCTCTCTCGATCACCAGGGGATAGGTCTCGCGGCTTATCAGCGTTTCATTCTCGCAGATGGTCACGTATTTGTCGGTGATGACGTTGCGCAGCGTGGCGCCGCGCTTCACCACCGTGCCCTTGAACAGGATGCAGCCCTCCACGTCCGCGCCGGGCTCCACCTGCACGCCCCGGAACAGGATGCAGTTCTTCACCGTGCCCTGAATATCGCAGCCGTCCGCCACCAGGGAGTTGACACAGCCGCCGGCGGGGTCGATGTAGCTGGAGGGGGCGTCGTTCTCCTTGCCGAAAATGGGACGCTCCGCGCAGAACAGCTCGCTCCGGATCTCCGGGCGCAGCAGCTCCATGCTGCGCTGATAATAGGCCTGCAGCGTGTCGATCCGGGCGGCGTAGCCGTTCCAGATCCAGGCCCGGATGTCCAGCTCTCCGCCCCGCTTCTGGAGCACGCCGCCCCGGAAGCTGTACTCGTTGTGGGCCATGCAGTCCTCCAGCAGATGCAGCAGCAGGTCCTTGCTGAGGATAAAGATATTCAGGCAGCGGTAGCCCTCCGGCGTGTGTATGTCGCGCACCGTGTCCACCACGCGGCCGGTCGCGTCCAGCTTGAAGTAGGTGTCGCCCCTGTCGCCCAGGGCGGCGGTGCAGACCGCCGTAATATCGGCGCCGGTGTCCATATGGGCCTGCAGCACCTCCTGCAGGGGGATGTTGATGACCAGATCGCTGTCGCTGAGCACCACGTAGTCCTGGCGGATGTGCTCCAGGTAATTGCGCACGCAGTCCAGGGCCTCCATCTTGCCGCGGAATTTTCCTGCGCTCTCCCGCCGCTCGGCATAGGCGAAGGCGGGCAGCAGGGTCAGTCCGCCATTTTTCCGGCTCAGATCCCAGCTCTTGCCGCTGCCCAGGTGGTCCAGCATGCTCTGGCACTTGCCGTGCATGATGACGCCCACGTCGGTGATGCCGGCGTTGACCATGTTGGAGAGCATAAAGTCCACCACGCGGTAATCACCGGCAAAGGGGACGGAGCCGTGGACCCGGTGGTCGATCAGCTCCCGCAGGCCGGTGGGCTTCTCATAGGAGAAGATGATGCCGTGCATTCCTTTCATGCCTCTACCTCCTCATTGTGATGCCGGTCCAGCATGGTCTTGGGCGGCACGATCTCCCCGGCGGACACCACGGTGCCGGGCCCCAGAACGGCGATGCCCCACTGGGCGGGATCCGCCGCGCTCTCCGGCGGTGCGCCCACCACGGCGCCCCGGCCCACGCGGCACTTCTCACCCACGATGGCGTAGGAGACGGTGGCGCCGTCCTCGATCACGGCGCCGGGCATGATCACCGAGTAGGAGACCACGGCCCCGTGCCCCACGGAGGTCTCCGTGCTGAGCACGCTGTTTTTCACCTCGCCGTCGATGGTGCAGCCCTTGGCAATGGCGCTGTTGCCCACGTCGGCGTGGGGCCCCACAAAGGTGGGCGGGCAGACGGGGGAGCGGCCGTAGATGGGCCAGTTCTTGTCCAGCAGATTCAGACCGGAGCCGGGCAGCAGCATGTCCATGTTGGCATCCCACAGGGAGTCCAGGGTGCCCACGTCCTTCCAGTAGCCCTCGAACCGGTAGGCCACCAGCTTCTCATCGGCGGCCAGCATCTTGGGAATGATGTTCTTGCCGAAGTCATTTTCGGAGTTGGGATCCGCCTCATCCTCGATGAGGTACTGCCGCAGCTTCTGCCAGGTGAAGATGTAGATTCCCATGGAGGCCAGGTTGCTCTTGGGCTCCTTGGGCTTCTCGGCAAACTCGGTGATCCGGTCCTCCCCGTCCACCGCCATGATGCCGAAACGGCTGGCCTCGCTCCAGGGTACCTCCATCACGGAGATGGTGCAGGCGGCGCCGGCGGCCTTGTGACAGCGCAGCATGTCCGCGTAATCCATCTTGTAGATGTGGTCGCCGGAGAGCACCGCCACGTAGTCCGGATCGTACAGATCCACGAAGCCGATGTTCTGATAGATGGCGTTGGCCGTGCCCTTGAACCAGGAGGCGCCGGTGGCGCTCTGGTAGGGCGGCAGGATGTGGACGCCGCCGTCCATGCGGTCCAGCTCCCAGGGCTGGCCGCTGCCGATATAGCTGTTCAGCTCCAGCGGACGGTACTGGGTCAGCACGCCCACGGTGTCGATGCCGGAATTGGTGCAGTTGGACAGGGGAAAGTCAATGATGCGGAACTTGCCTCCGAATGGGACGGCGGGCTTGGCCATGTCTCCGGTGAGGACGTAGAGGCGGCTGCCCTGTCCACCGGCCAACAGCATGGCCACGCATTCTTTTTTCATGGTGCAATCATCCTTTCTTCCACTTCATTTATCGGCAAGGCGATGCGCGCCCTTACGTTTCTCTTCTCCGTGATAGCGGCCCTGGCCCCGGAGGATCACCGCGCCCAGCGGCGGCACCCGCAGAGCGATGGACTGATGCTGCCCGTGGGAGGGGATCGCCTCCGTGACCACCGGCGCGGGATTCACCACGCCGCTGCCGCCCCAGGCCAGATCGTCGGTGTTGAACAGCTCCTCGTAATGGGCCTTGGGGGGCACGCCGAAGCGGTAGCCCTCCCAGGCCTGGGGGGCGAAGTTGATCACGCAGATCAGTTCGTGGCCGCTGTCGTCACGGCGCAGGAAGACGATCACGTTGTTGTGGTTGTCGTCGGGTACCAGCCACTGGAAGCCGTCCCAATTCCGGTCGTTCTCCCAGAGGGGCTTGTTGTGCAGGTAGAAGCGATTCAGCGCCCGGATGCAGGCGTGGGTGCGGGCGGTGGGCTCGTAGTCCAGCAGATACCAGTCCAGCTGGCCCTTGAAATCCCACTCGTGCCACTGACCCAGCTCCGCGCCCATGAAGCTGAGCTTCTTGCCCGGATGGCACAGCATATAGGCGGTGAAGCCCCGGACGCCCGCCAGCTGCTGCCACTCGTCGCCGGGCATCTTGCCCCGCAGCGAGCCCTTCATGTGGACCACCTCGTCGTGGCTCAGGGAGAGGACGAAGTGCTCGGAGAAGGCGTACATCATGGAGAAGGTCACGTCGTGGTGGTGATACTGGCGGAAAAAGGGGTTCATCTTCAGATAGTGGCAGATGTCGTTCATCCAGCCCATGTTCCACTTCAGATCGAAGCCCAGTCCCCCCTCGGCGGTGGGGTGGCTGACCCTGGGCCAGGCCGTGGACTCCTCGGCGATGGTGATGGCTCCGGGAGCCAGGGTCCGGACCGCATCGTTGAGCTGGCGCAGGAAGGAGATGGCCTCCAGATTCTCGTGCCCGCCGTAGCGGTTGGGCCGCCAGTTCCCGTCGCTGCGGTCATAGTTCAGATACAGCATGGAGGCCACGGCGTCCACCCGCAGGCCGTCGATGTGGTACTCTCGCAGCCACATGGCCGCCGAGGAGAGCAGGAAGCTGCGGACCTCGTTCTTCCCGAAGTCGAAGACCCGGGTGCCCCAGCCGGCGTGCTCCCATTTCAGCGGGTCGCTGTACTCGTACAGGCAGGTGCCGTCGAACTCCGCCAGGCCGTAATCGTCCTTGCAGAAGTGGGCGGGGACCCAGTCCAGGATCACCGCCAGCCCCGCCCGGTGCAGCCGGTCCACCAGATAGGCGAAGTCATCCGGCGTCCCGTAGCGGCTGGTGGGGGCGAAGTAGCCGGTGCACTGATAGCCCCAGCTGTCGTCCAGGGGATACTCCGTCACAGGCAGCAGCTCAACGGCTGTATAGCCCATATCCTTTACATAGTCCGCCAGCTGGTCCGCACTGTCGCGATAGCTGTAGACAGCGCCGTCTTCGTGGCGGCGCCAGGAACCCAGGTGCACCTCGTAGATATTCATGACGGCGTCGCACAGGGGCTTCTCGGCCCGGCGGTGCAGCCAGGCGGCGTCGTGCCAGGTGAAATGGCCGTTATCGTAGAGCTTGCTGGAGGTCTCCGGCCTGGTCTGTGTATGGAATCCGTAGGGGTCCGCCTTCCAGCGCACCCGCCCGTCGGCCCCGGTGACCAGATATTTATAGGCGTCATAGACGGAGGCGTGGGGAACTGTCAGCTCCCAGACGCCGTCCGCGCAGGACATGTCCTGCGCCTGCCAGCCGTTGAAATCGCCGGCCAGCTGTACCCATTGGGCGTGAGGCGCCCAGAGGCGGAACACCCAGCCGCCGCCGCAGGGGTGCGCGCCGAAGTATTCATAGGCCCTGTCCCACGTACCCTGGTAATAGCTCTCCTGCACCATAGCCCACTCCCCATCTCTTATCCGGCAGTCCCCGCCGGTTTTCTTTTGCGCATCAGCGCAGTTTTTCCCATCAATATTATACTCCGTTATTCCCTGACCGTCAAGGACGCGATGGTCTCCTCAGGAAAAAAGCAAACCTGTCCCCTCCCCTGCCCGGACCGGGATTCTCGATCGACCAACGGGAAACAATACCGAACTATCCGCCAAATACCGCCCATGCGCTTGACAAGGTCCGGCGGCGCGCTGTATTATATTATTAGTTTAAAGTAGTATTGCGACCATAGAGGAAATACGGCCGGCATCACACCCTATCCGTCTTCCCCGGCTGGGGAAGCCTTCGGAGAAACAGCCCTACGAGAGCAGGAGAAAAAACACACCGCACAGAGAAAGCGTGGAACACCGTATCTTAATCTTACAGAGAATGGAGGAAGGGGACATGAAACGAATCCGACAACGCATCCTGAGCCTTCTGCTGGTATGCATCATGTGTTTCAGCCTGGTGCCGGCCACCGCCCTTGCGCGGGCGCCGGACGCCGAAGTGATGGCCGACCGGGCCTTCACCACCCAGCCCACCGGCGGAAATGTGGAGCCGGGCGGCTCCCTGACCACCCATTGGGACACGAATTTTACCCCCACAAGGATCGAGGTCGTGTCGCGGTGCACCGGTCTTTTGGACGGAGAAATCCTCATCAACGTTCTCCGGACGCTGAGCGGCTCGGCCAAATCCTGCGAACTGGATTACGACGAGCTGCTTTCCGGCTTGTTTGTAAAGGATTTCAGCGTGTATATCCGGGCCTATTATGCCAACGACGACTCCTCCTATATCATGAGCCGGGATATCTCCTATACTCTGACGCCACGGCAGTTCACCACCCAGCCCACCGGCGGCCATGTGGAGCCGGACGGCACGCTGGAGGTCTCCTGGGAAACGAATTATGACATTATGTGGGTCGAGATCGTGGAACAGTACACGGGCGGTTTTGACAACAATACATACACCAACGTCCTCCATACGTACTTCGGCAGCAGAACGTCCTGTACACTGACCTACGACGATCTGTTCAACAGAAACCCATTCATTTACGATCGCACCGTCTTCGTGCGGGCGTACTACTCGGCCGAGACGGGCTGTTATGTCAGCAGTCAGCCGATCCCCTATACTCTGACGCCACGGCAGTTCACCCTGCAGCCCACCGGCGGCCATGTGGAGCCGGATGAGTCGCTGACCGTCCACTGGGAGACGAATTTTTCCCCCGTGAAGCTCGACGTCGTGGAACGGTACACCGGGGTCTTTGACAACAATACGTACACCAACGTCCTCCGTACGCTGGAAGGTCCGGCCACGTCCTGTACGCTGACCTACGACGAGCTGTTCAACAACAATCCCTTTATCTGCGACCGCACCGTGTTCTTGCGCGCTTATTCTGAGGATCGCGACAGCGATCTCTCCCGTATCAGCAGCCAGCCGATCCCCTTTACCCTCACGTCACGGGAATTCACACTCCAGCCCACCGGCGGTACGGTATATCCGGATGACTCGCTGACCTTCACCTGGACGACGAACTTCTCCCCCGTGAAGATCGAGATCGTAGAGGAGACCTACAATATACTTACCTCCAATCCGGTCTACATCGTCCTCCGAACGCTGAGCGGCTCGGCCACGTCCTGCACGATGAGCTATGACGAGCTGGATTCCGGATGGTTCGGACAGGACCGCACCATCTTCGTGCGCGCCTATTTTGAGGATCGCGACAGCGATCTCTCCCGTATCAGCAGTCAGATCGTTCCCTATTCCCGCGTTCCCCGGGAATTCACCGTTCAGCCTCCGGAGGACGTCTACATTACGGAGGGCGGCAGCGTCGTTCTGAACTGGCAGACGTCCTTTATGCCCACGCGGCTGGAGCTGGTGGGACAGGAGCCCATATTCGGCGGTTACTCCGATACCGTGATCAAAACGATCGTGGCCCATCTGACCGCCTACAGCATCTCCTCCGACGACGTTAAAAAGGATGACGGCGTCTACGCCCGTCTTCTGATCCGGGCATACTACAATGACGCCGATGGCAATGAGCAGCACATCGACAGCTCCCCCTGCCGATTGGAAGTCGGACCCGCCATCGAGGGGACCTGCGGCGACGATCTCACCTGGTCCTATGACCGGGCGGGCACGCTGACCATCTCCGGCAGCGGGCCTATGACAGACTGGTCCTTCCTGGGCAGCGACAGCACGCCCTGGTACCCTCTGCGCGATGAGATCACCAGCGTGATCGTGAACAGCGGCGTGACCACCGTCGGCAGCTGCGCCTTTGCCGGATTGGCGGTACTGGAGGAGGTGACCCTGCCCTCCACCGTCACCTCCGTCGGCGACACGGCCTTCTTCGGCAACGACGCCCTGACGGACGTGTATTTCAACGGCACCGAGGCCGTCTTCCAGACCGTCGACGTGGATATTGGCAACAACCCCTCCTTGGGGGCGGCGACGATCCACTTCACCGCCCGGGCCCGGGGCAAGTGCGGCGCCGATCTCTACTGGGAGCTGAAAAACGACAACGTCCTGCACATCTACGTGGGCACCGGCGCCATGACCAACTGGGCCAGCGCGGAGGACGTGCCCTGGCACGACTACTGCGCCGACATCGTGGCGGTAAAGGTCTTTGCCGGCACCAGCATCGGCTCCTACGCCTTTGCCGGCTGCACCGCCCTGACCAGCGTGGGCTGGGGCATCAACGCCAACGTGACAACCATCGGGGCCCACGCCTTCGATGGGTGCACGGCGCTGAAATCCGTCTCCATCCCCAGCACGGTGACCTCCCTGGGTGCCTACGCCTTCAGCGGCTGCACCGCCCTGGAGACCGTCACCAACCACTCCACCGCCGCCTCCGTGCCCGAGGGGCTGTTCTACGGCTGCTCCGTGCTCAAGTCCTTCCGCGTCCCGTATAACGCCACGGCCATCGGCGCCAGGGCGTTCTACAACTGCCGGAAGCTGGAGAGCGTGGTCTTCCCCAACGGGTGCAGGGTCACCAGCATCGGCTCCTACGCCTTCTACTACTGCACAGGCCTGACCGCCCTTACGCTGCCCAACGGCGTCACCACCATCGCAGGCTCCGCGTTCAGGAACTGCTTCTATCTGGCCTCCGTCAACCTCCCCACGTCCCTGACGTCGCTGGGCGACCACGCTTTCTATTATTGCTCCGCCCTGGGCGGCACGCTGAAGATCCCCTCCGGCGTCACCGCCATCCCCGCCAACTGCTTTGAGCTGTGCAAGGCCATCGTCACCGTGGAGATCCCGTTGAGCGTCGCAAGCATCGGCAGCTCGGCTTTTGCCAGCTGCAGTGCCATCAAGAACGTGGTCTATCCCGGCCTGCGCACCATGTGGGACCAGATCGACATCGGCCCGTACAACTCTGCGCTGCTGAACGCCCAGTTCTTCTTCACCGGCCAGTTCCAGGGCGATCTGAACGACAATATCTCCTGGTACTGCAACAGCGACGGCACACTGGACGTCTTCGGCACCGGCGCCATGCCCATCTGGACCACAGCCACGGCGGCCCCCTGGAACGACATCTCGCCCTTCATCAAGGCGATCCGGGTCTATGGCGGCATCACCCTCATCGGGAGCTACGCCTTCTCCGCCTGCAGCAATGCGACCTCTGTCTCCCTCGACCCGCGGCTGGAGCGCGTCGCAGCCTACGCCTTCAACGGCTGCGCCTCCCTGACCGACGTCTACTTCGATGGGCTGGAGGAGATTTGGGACGCTGTCACCATCAACGCCGGCAACGCCCCGCTGGTCAACGCGGCCAAGCATTTCAGCGAGATATACGACGATCTGGACCCCTGGGCCAATCTGGAGTGGGCCCTGTCCGGCAGCGGCACGCTGGTGATCCGCCACGGCTACGGCAGCGATCCCACCGGTGAGATCCCCGATTACCGGGATGACCGGGAGACGCCGTGGTACGACTACCAGAGCCTCATCAACCAGGTGGTGATCGAGGACTGCGTCACCCGCATCGGAGACTACTCCATGTCCGGGCTGAGCAGCGCCGACACCATCACCATCCCCGACAGCGTGACCGAGATCGGCGAGGGCGCATTCAGCTGGTCCGGTTTTACCCGGGTGGATCTGCCCGACACCGTGACCGATCTGGATGAGAGCGCCTTCTACTACTGCGCGGATCTGGCCGCCGTCACGCTGCCCTCCGGACTGACCGTTATCCCGGCCTACACCTTCTGTGGCTGCACCGCACTGGATCACATCACGATCCCGGCCGGGGTCACCTCCATCGGCAACAGCGCCTTCCGGGGCTGCACTGCTCTGACCGACGTGTACTTTGACGGCACCTCCGCCCAGTGGGCCGCCATCACCGTGGGCGAGAACAACGAGGTGCTGCAGAACGTGACCATGCACTTCGCCGTTCCGGAGCTGGCTGTGAACGAGGCCAACTTCCCCGACGCGGCCTTCCGCGCCTACATCAGCGAGAATATCGACGTGGACCACAGCGGCTATCTGACTGACTACGAGCTGGGCGTCACGGTGCTGGAGTGCTCGGAGCTGGGGATCACCTCCATGGAGGGCATCCAGTATTTCACGGAGCTGGAGACTCTCTACTGCGGGTACAACGACATCACGGCTCTGGACGTGAGCCGCTGCACGGAGCTGCTCTATCTGAACTGCGACTGTACGCTGCTGACGGAGCTGGATCTCTCCGCCCTGACGAAACTGGAGGACTTCTCCTGCGTCAGCCCCAACCTGACCGCCCTGGACGTCAGCTCCAACACCGCGCTGACCTATCTGGAGTGCCGCGAGTGCGGCCTGACGGAGCTGGATCTGAGCCATAACACGGCGCTGACCATGCTGGTGTGCCAGGAGAACCAGTTGACCTCCCTGGATCTGAGCCACAACACCGCGCTGACCTATATCGACTGCTACTCCAACGACCTGACGGAGCTGGACGTCAGCATGCTGCCCGGGCTCACCTACATGGATTGCTCCTACAACAGGCTGACCTCCCTGACTCTGGGGACGCTGCCGGGGCTCAAGGAGCTCTACTGTCCGCAGAACGACCTGGCCGTCCTGGACGTGACCGACTGCGCGCTGCTGGCCGATATGGTGGTCAACGGCACCCGGGAGGATTACCCCGATGACGGTGAGGTGGAGTACTGGAAGGGCGCCGGCGTCTTCCATCTGGACGACTCCACGGTGATCATCACGGATCACGACGGCATCCCCGTGGACGAGGATCGCTTCCCCGACGCCGCCTTCCGCGCTTACGTCAGCGACGTCATCGACGCCAACCGCAACGGCTATCTGAACGACGCCGAGATCGCCGCCGTGACGGAGATCCGGTGCAGCGAATACCGGCCCGCCTCTCTGGAGGGCATCGAATACTTCCCGAATCTGACCCTGCTGTACTGCTCCGGTCTCACCACCCACTATTTCACCGGCCTGCTGACCGATGTGGATCTGAGCGGGAACCCCGCACTGACCCGGGTGGATCTCTCCTTCCAGCCCAGCCTCAGGGCCCTGGACGTCAGCGTGCTGCCCGAGCTGCAGATGCTGGACGTGAGCGATACCGGCATCACCTCCCTGGATTTGAGCGCCAACGGTCAGTTGGATTCTCTGATCTGCTACGAGTGCGATCTCACCGCCCTGGATCTGAGCGCCAACCCGGAACTGACGTACCTGGCCTGCTACGGCTGCCCGCGTCTCCTGGAGCTGGATCTGACCCCCTGCCCCGTCCTGGCGGAGGCCTATAAGGGCGGCGGCGAGGTCTTCGACGACACCATCACCGTCTACGGCCCCGTGGGCGAGGAGGACTACACCCTGGAGATCAGCCCCTGGACGGCGGTGGACGTGGGCGAGCTGCCCATCACCGCAGAGTATTTCCCGGACGACGGCTTCCGCGCCTACGTGCTGGCTCACTGCGATCCCTCCGCCGACGGCTGGCTCTCCCCCGAGGAGATGCGCGCCGTCACCGCCATCGACCTGGTGGGGCTCACGGGTATCGCCTCCCTGGAGGGCATCCGGTACTTCCCGGAGCTGGAGTATCTGTACTGCGCCGGCCTGGGCCTGACGGAACTGGATCTGAGCCGCAACACCAGGATCACGTCCGTGGACTGCAGCGAGAACAGTCTCACCGCGCTGGACGTGAGCATGCTGCCGTCTCTGACCAACCTGAGCTGCTGGACCAACCGCATCACCGCGCTGGATCTGTCCGGCAACCCGCTCCTAGCGTATCTGGACTGCACCGACTGCCAGATGGAGACGCTGATCCTGGGCTTCAAGCCGCTGCTCAAGCACCTCGACTTCCAGGACAACGCGATCACCCAGGTGGATCTCTCCGGCTGCACGGCCCTGGAAAAGCTGTACGCCACCTGCAACCAGCTCACCGAACTGGAGCTGGGATTCCACGAGACCCTCAACAGACTGTTCACCGACTGCAATGACCTCACTGTCCTGGATATCTCCGGCTGTCCCATCATCGTGGACGCCTACGTCAACGGTGAGCGGACCGTGGCCGACGACACGGTCTGGTGCGACAACGCCCCGCTGGGCGGGTGGTTCAGCGCCGACACGTATACGCTGATCGCGACCGGCGTGACTTATCCGGTGGTCTACGACGCCAACGGCGGCGTGGGTGCGCCGGCGGCGCAGGTCAAGGCCTACGACGTGCCGCTGACACTCAGCAGCGAGATCCCCGTCCGCACTGGCTTCGTCTTCCTGGGCTGGGCCCAGTCCGCCGACGCCGACACGCCGGATTACCAGCCCGGCGACAGCTACACCGCCAATGCGGGCGTGGCCCTGTACGCTCTGTGGAGAGCAGCGCTGGCCATCGTCACCCAGCCCGTGGACTTCACCGGTGCGCTGAACGAAACCGCCAGCTTCACCGTGGGAGCCATCGGCCAGGGGCTCATCTACCAGTGGCAGTACAAGTCCCTCAAGGACGGCAAGTGGTACAACACCAAGACGGACGGCTACGATACCCCCACCATGCACATCGAGGTCACGGCCGCCCGGAGCGGCATGGAGTTCCGCTGCAGGATCACGGACGCCGGCGGCGAAACGGTGATCTCCGACTCCGCAGCGCTGCATCTGGCGGCGACCGCCCCGATCATCACCGGCCAGCCCGCAGATTTCACCGGAGCCATCGGCGAAACCGCCAGCTTCACCGTCGCTGCCGAGGGCACCAATCTGACCTACCAGTGGCAGTATAAGTCCCTCAAGGACGGCAAGTGGTACAACACGACGACCACGGGCTACAACACCCCCACCATGCGCATCACGGTCACCGCCGCTCGGAACGGCATGCAGTTCCGCTGCAAGGTCACAGGCAGCGGAGGCAGCGTGACGTCCGAACCGGCGACGCTGCACATGACGGCTCCGGCGGTGGTCATCACCTCCCAGCCGGAGGATTTCACCGGGCCCATCGGTGAAACCGCCAGCTTCACCGTGGAGGCCCAGGGCGAGGGTCTGACCTATCAGTGGCAGTAC
>JAFRSI010000157.1 GCA_017427645.1 Oscillospiraceae bacterium
CGGCGCACTCGGCCAGGGTGCGGCACTTGCGCATCCGCTTCACCAGGTCCTCCGCCCCCTCGAAGCTGCCGCCCAGATACGCCCACAGCTCCCACAGCCGGTGCAGGGCCGGACCCGGTCCCAGGGCGGCGGCGTAGCCCTCCGCCAGGGCGTCCAGATATCGCTCCAGCTCCGCCGGCGTGGCCGCCGGTCCGCCCCGGGCCCGCCGCAGCAGGGCCGGATCCGCCATGAGCCCCCGGCCGATCATCACGCTCACGTCCCAGGCGGCCGCGTCCTCCGGCTCCTCCACGTCCCCGTTATAGACCAGGGGCAGGGCCGTGTGCGCCCGGGTCCAGGCGAAGACCTCCCGCCGGGCGGCGCCCTTGTAAAAGTCCTTCTGCACCCGGGGATGGACGATCAGCTCCTCGATGGGGTATCGGTCGAAGATGGCCAGCAGCGCCGGCCACTCGCCGTCCTCGTGCCGCCCGATCCGGGTCTTGACGGACACGCTCATCCCCGCCGGCAGCCCGGCGAAGATCCCCTCCAGCAGCCGCTCCAGCTCGTCCGGCCAGCCCAGGAGGCCCGCCCCCTTGTGCTTGGCGCAGACGGTGCCGGAGGGGCAGCCCAGGTTCAGATTCACCCGGTCGTACCCCCGGTCCGCCAGCTCCCGGGCCGCCCACAGGAAGTGCTCGGCCCGATTGGTCAGGATCTGGGGCGTCACGCTCAGGCCCCGGTCGTGCTGGATCTCCCGCAGCTCCGCGGTCTGGAAGCTGCAGTTGGCGTTGGGCGACAGGAAGGGCGTGAAGTACCCGTCGGCCCCGCCGAAGATCTCGCTGTGGACCCGGCGCCACAGCCAGGTGGTCAGCCCCTGGAGCGGGGCCGCGTAATACCGTTTATCCATGGTTCTCCTCCTCCGCCACCCGCTCAAACAGCGCGGCCAGCTCCGGCCACCGCTCCGCCAGGGCCTCCGGCCGGGCGATCAGCTCCAGCTTCTGCGCCCGGTCCAGCCGCTTCTTCACGGCGTATTCCAGCCGCAGGGCGTCGCTCTTCTCCGCCGTGACCCAGGCCGCGGCGATCCCCAGCGGCGGGTGGGAGCGGGTGTATTTGGCTCCGGCGCCGGCCATATGAGCGGCCAGCCGCCGCTGCAGATCCGGCGTGCTGCCGGTGTAGAGGGTGCCGTCCCGGCACCGAAGGATGTAGACGTAGTACATGGTGACGCCTTTCGTGTGGATTCTGTCAAGCACGTTGTCGGGCCGTCGGAGACGCCTCGGAATGACAGAATATGATACGTTCCAGCTCTATCATTGCGAGCGGCCGCAGGCCGCGCGGCAATCCGTTCTCTCCCAAGCCTTCCCCTTGAGGGGAAGGTGGCACGGCGAAGCCGTGCCGGATGAGGTGTCATTGCGAGGAGCGCAGCGACGCGGCAATCCGTATTCCCCGCGGGGGCGGGGCGTCTCTGCCTCTGTCGCAGGAAACGGATTCCCACGTCGGCGGGCTTTGCCCGCCTCCTCGGAATGACAGAATGCGATACGTTCCCGCTTTGTCATTGCGAGCCGCCGACGACGCGGCAATCCGTATCCTCCGTCCCCTGTCCCCTCATTTTACCATCCCCCCCTTGCAAACACAACGCCGGTATGATACTATTTTCAAGTTAAAATCAACAGAAACCCCACAAGGAGACCACTATGAACGATCCCAACGCCATATATCGCCGCCTCGGCGTCAGCGACGCCGTGCTGCGCTTTGCCGATACGGTCCTGGCCTCGCTGGACGCCCCCTTTGCCCGGGTGGACGCCATTGCCGAGCGCAACCAGGCCAAGGTGCTGCTGGCCATGCAGCGCTGCCGGGTCAACGCCACCCACTTCAACCCCTCCACCGGCTACGGCTACGACGACGAGGGCCGGGACAACCTGGAGCGGCTCTACGCCGCCTGCTTCGGCGCCCAGGCCGCCCTGGTCCGGCCGCAGATCACCTGCGGCACCCACGCCCTGGCCCTGGCCCTGGGCGCCAACCTGCTGCCCGGCGACGAGCTGCTGAGCCCCGTGGGCGCCCCCTACGACACGCTGGAGGAGGTCATCGGCATCCGGCCCTCCGCCGGGTCCCTGGCCGAGTACGGCGTCACCTACCGCCAGGCGGACCTGAAGCCGGACGGCAGCTTTGATTTCGACGCCATCCGTGCCGCCATCCACGACAGGACCAGGCTGGTCACCATCCAGCGCAGCAAGGGCTACGCCACCCGCCCCAGCTTCTCCGTGGCCCGGATCGGGGAGCTCATCGCCTTCTGCAAATCCGTCAAGCCGGACCTCATCTGCATGGTGGACAACTGCTACGGTGAGTTCGTGGAGGACCTGGAGCCCACGGAGGCGGGCGCGGACCTGATGGTGGGCAGTCTCATCAAGAACCCCGGCGGCGGCCTGGCCCCCACCGGCGGCTACGTCTGCGGCCGCTCCGACCTGGTGGAGCGCTGCGCCCGGCGGCTCACCGCCCCCGGCCTGGGGGCCGAGGTGGGCGCCAGCCTGGGCCTGCTGCGCAGCTTCTATCAGGGCTTCTTCCTGGCCCCCGTCACGGTGCAGAGCGCTGTCAAGGGCGCTATCTTTACAGCAGCCTGCTACGAACGGCTGGGCTTCCGCGTGGTGCCCGCCAGCACCGAGGTGCGCCGCGACATCATCCAGGCGGTGGAGCTGGGCAGCCGGGAGGCGATGCTGGCCTTCTGCAAGGGCATCCAGGCCGCCGCGCCGGTGGACAGCTACGTGACGCCGGAGCCCTGGGCCATGCCCGGGTACGACGACGAGGTCATCATGGCGGCGGGCGCCTTCCACCAGGGCTCCTCCATCGAGCTCAGCGCCGACGGCCCCATCCGCCCCCCCTACGCCGTCTATTTCCAGGGCGGCCTGACCTGGTATCATGCCAAGCTGGGCGTGCTCATGAGCCTGCAGAAGCTGCTGGAGGCCGGCCTGATCGAGCTGAAATAAAACATCACAATCGAGGTAATCCTATGTTCACGCCCAACCACCCCTTTCGCCGCAGACCCCCTCCGGAGCAAACTGTGTAAAGCAGAATAACATTACAACTTGACTGGAGGAAAAACCCCATGTGGTTTTGGTTTGCGATCATCGCGCTGCTCTGCTGGAGCGGCTCGGATCTGTTCAGCAAGATCGGCTGTCAGCATGAAGACGACAAGCTGAGTCATTTGAAAATGGTGATGGCGGTCGGTGTGGTCATGGGCCTGCACGCCGCCTACGAGATCTTTGTCAAGGGCGTGGAGATCAACGGTCAGATCATCCTGACCTACCTGCCCGTGTCCGCCCTCTACATCCTGTCCATGACCATCGGCTATCTGGGCCTGCGGTACATTGAGCTGTCCATCTCCTCCCCCATCTGCAACTCCTCCGGCGCGCTGGTGGCGATATTGACCATCGCCACGGCGGGCCTGCGGGGTCTGGTGCCGGCCCAGCTGATCGCCACGGCGCTGGTGTGCGTGGGCGTCATCGGCCTTGGCATCGTGGAGGCCCGGGAGGACGACGCCCTGCGGGCGGCCCGTCAGAAATCGGGCAACCGCCGCTACGCCAAGTCGGTTCTGGCCATCATCCTGCCGGTGGTCTACTGCATTCTGGACGCGCTGGGCACCTTTGCCGACAGCCGTGTGCTGGAGACGCTGGACGAGGACAGCGCCAACGTGGCCTATGAGCTGACGTTCCTGGCGGTGGGGCTGGTGTGCTTTGTGTACGTGGTTCTGATCCGGCGGTCCCGTCTGCTGCCGAAGCGCGAGGCGCCCAAGTACGCCGGCGCGGTGTTTGAGACGGCGGGCCAGCTGGCCTACATCTACGCCCTGGCCGACAGCGAGCACGTGGCCCTCTCGGCGCCCATCATCAGCGCCTACTGCGTGGTGAGCGTGCTGTGGAGCCGCCTGTTTTTGAAGGAGAAGCTCTCCTGGAAGCACTATGCCATGATCGGCCTTGTGGTGATCGGCATCGTGATCCTGGGCGTTTACGACGAATAGGCCCCACACAACAAGGAAAAAGCAGACATTCCCGCCCGGGAATGTCTGCTTTTGTCTGCTTTGCGCTGCAGGGCTTCTCTCGCGCTGCAGGCTGCTTTTTTACACCCCCGTCATGGCCTTCATGACCACGAATTCCTCGGGGTTCAAGGTCTTCTTCATCTCCAGGGCCTCGGTGATGTCCCGGTCCACGATCCGCTCGCCCACGGCGCAGATGACCCGGTTGGTCTTGCCCATGGCCAGCATCTGCACCGCCTCAAAGCCCATGCGGGTGGCCATGACGCGGTCCTTCATGGTGGGAGCGCCGCCCCGCTGGATGTGGCCCAGGATGGTGACACGGGGATCCAGCCCCAGCTCGGACTTGATCCGCTCGCCCACGGCCACGGCGCTGACGGCGCCCTCGGCCACCACGATGATGTAGTTGGTCTTGCCGCTGAGCCGGGCCCGGCGGATCTTCTCCGCCACGTGCTCGTCGAAGTCGAAGGGGTACTCCGGCACCAGCACGGCGGTGGCGCCCACGGCCAGGCCCACCTGCAGGGCCAGATATCCGGCGTGGCGGCCCATGACCTCCGCCACGGCGCAGCGCTCGTGGGACTGCATGGTGTCCCGGAGGCGGTCGATGCACTCCACGGCGGTGTTGGCGGCGGTGTCGAAGCCGATGGTGTAGTCGGTGCAGCCGATGTCGTTGTCGATGGTGCCGGGGATGCCCACCACGCTGACGCCGTGCTTTGCCAGCTCCCGGGCGCCGCGGAAGGTGCCGTCGCCGCCGATGGCCACGATGCCGTCCAGCCCCAGCAGCTTGCAGGTGGCGGCAGCCTTGGCCTGCCCCGCCTCGGTGCGGAACTCGTCGCTGCGGGCGGTGTAGAGCACGGTGCCGCCCCGGTTGATGATGCGGCTGACGTCAGACCCGCCCATGGGGAAGATATCGCCGTTGATCAGACCGGCCCAGCCCCGGCGGATGCCCACGCATTCGATGCCCCGGCGGTAGGCCGAGCGCACCACGCTGCGGATGGCGGCGTTCATGCCGGGGGCGTCGCCGCCGCTGGTCAGCACGCCGATCCGCTTGACGGCGCTCTCCTGCGCCTGCTCCATGTTCTCCAAATTATCCATAAAATCCCTCTTTTCTCACGGAATGGGCAAAATCCATCTTTTAACAGTTTACCACGGTTTTCCTGCCGGGGCAAGTGTTTTCACCAGACCCACCGCAGCAATCCCAGGGCCAGCAGGTGGGCCGGATAGAACACGTAGAAGAACCAGCGGTGGAATGGCGCGGCGCTGCCCCGCTCCCCGTTGTAGGCCAGGAACAGCAGGGCCGGCGCGGCGAAGATACCCGCGTTGAAGAGGCCTCGCTGCCAGGGGTGGTACAGCCTCATGCACCAGTACCAGGCCACGGCGGTGATGAGGACGAACAGCAGCCGCTTTTTCCAGGTCTCGTCCCGGAACATCACCAGGACCAGGGGCCACAGCACGTCGAAGTAAGGCCAGTCCCCCCACTTGGACAGCCAGCACAGCCCTCCGATCAGCAGCACCTTGCACACGACGTGGACAGGCGCCCTGTCCCAGATCCACACCGCCAGCAGGCCCAGCAGCAGGGTGTAGATGACGCCGAAGTAGGGGCCGAACCAGCGCCCCGTCTCGAAGTAACTGAAGGTCGGCCAGGACAGCAGGGCGAAGACAGCCAGCCGTGCGGCGTACTTCCCCGGGCTGCGGGTGTGGAGATAGCCCTCGGCCAGGAAGAAGGCCATGATGGGGCCGGTGAGCCGCCCCACGAAGTGCAGGGCCTGCCCCTGCCACATGGACAGGGGGAAGAACGCCCAGGCGACGTGGTCCATGACCATGGCGGCGATGGCGATGTATTTGAGCTGATTGCGGTTGAGTCCCCGCGTCATGGCGCTCCCTCCCCTCGTTTTTTTCATCATATCACCTCAACCTCCATTTTACAAGAGCGGCGAGTCGTGATATAATGGGGCAAAAGAAATCACAGCACATGGGGAGGGATACCATGCATCCGCAGTTTCAGCCTCTGACGCCCCAGTGGTTCCGTCGGGCGTACAATTACACCGGCAGCATCGGCGATTTCCGCTACCGGTACTTCCACGACGATGAGAAGACCCTCCACGTCTCCGTCTACAGCAAGGTCTGCTACGAGCTGGCCGACGACGTGGAGAGCCGGGACTTCCCCTGGACCGACGAGGGCGTCCGGGAGCTCCAGCAGTGGATCCAGGAGCGCTACGAAGCGTTCCTGGCGAGGGAATCGAAATAACACCTCTGAAAAGTTAAAGAGAGACACCCGCCGGGTGTCTCTCTTTATCTTGTGTCCTCAGTCTGTGATTACGTAATACCAATCGTCTTTCAGCTTTTCAATGCGTTCTATTCCGTATACATTTGCCCGGATCAATTCTTCTCCCCCGGAGGAATAGATCACCTCGATCGCTCCGTCCGGTACGCCCCTGAAGACCCAA
>JAFRSI010000158.1 GCA_017427645.1 Oscillospiraceae bacterium
GTCGGCGGCGGAAAGGTCGAGTACAGCGTCCTTGCCACCCTGGACGGGTCGGAAACCTCCCACACGATGAGCTATGACGAGCTGTCTGTGCTGGACTGGGGGGATTCTCTCCTCGTGTACGCTTATTACGGCAGCGGAAATTACGACTATGTGAACAGCAGAGAGGTATATGTCACGCTCACTCCGCGCGCCTTCACCCTCCAGCCCACCGGCGGCGAAGTGCCCGTGGGTGCCAGTCTGACGACCACCTGGGCGACAAATTTTGCGCCTGCCAAGGTGGAGATCGTTAGAGAGTCCATATGGTTTGATCTCGTGAATGAGCACCATGATTACACCGTGCTGGCCACAGTAGACGGGGCGGAGACCTCATATCCCCTGCCCTTTGTCCTGCTGGACTCCTTAGGCCCCTTGGAATCGATCCATGTACGGGCCTACTACGGAACCGCCGAGAATCACTACATCAAGAGCGACCCAATCTCCTTCACCCTTGGGGCGGAAAATGTCTCCGGCTACTGCGGCTATACGCATCCGGAGGACGCGAGCTGGGTCTTTGCCGATGGTGTCCTGACCATCAGCGGTGAGGGATATATGGCGGACTACAACTCCGACGCCGAGGTTCCCTGGCGGTACCTGTCCGATAGTATCCACACGGTGGTGGTGGAGGAGGGGATACTCGGCGTGGGCGACTACGCTTTCAGCAACTGCCCCGCCCTTGCCACGGTCTATCTGCCCTCCACCCTGATCGTGATCGAAGACTATGCCTTTGACGGCTGCCCGGCGCTGGCCGACGCGAACATCAACATGAGCCAGCAGGAATTCAGCACCAATGTCACCTGGGACAAGACGAAGAACACCGGCCTGCGGGACGCGGAGAAGCACTTTACCTTCATCGCCGAGGGCCAGGCGGGGCCGAACCTCACCTGGAAGCTCACGAACGACGGCATACTCAGCTTCTCCGGCTCCGGCGCCATGTATGACTGGACCAGCTCTGAGCCCGCCCCCTGGTACCCCTACCGCAGCAGAATCACCGGCGTCAGCCTCACCAACGCCACAACCGTGGGCGACTACGCCTTCCGGGGCTGCACCAAGCTCAGCTCTGTCAGCATCGCCCGCGGCGTGAGCTCGCTGGGCGTTTCCGCCTTCTCCGGCTGCACGGGGCTGAGCACCGTGACCTGGGACAGCGTCGCTTACGCGACCGTGACGGAGATCCCCGCCACTTGCTTCAGCGGCTGCACCTCCCTGGAGAGCTTCACCATCCCCAAGAACTGCACCGTCATCGGCACTGCCGCATTCTCCGGCTGCGACGCGCTGACCACGGTCAAGTTCCTCAGCGACAACAGCAAAGTCCTGACCACCGTGGGCAAGAGGGCCTTCTACAGCTGCGATAATCTCAAGAACATCAGCCTGCCGGAAGGCGTGACCAGCCTGGGGGACAGTGCCTTTCAAAACTGCAAGAGCCTGACCAGCTTCCCGCTGCCCTCCACGCTGACCAGCCTGGGCGAATACTGCTTCTCCGGCTGCAGCGCCGTCACCGGCGTGGTCACCATCCCCGCGGGGATCACCGAGATCCCGAATCGCTGCTTCCTGAACTGCAGCGGCTTCTACAAGCTGGAGCTGAGCCCCGGCACCAACCAGATCGGACCCTACGCCTTCTCCGGCTGCAGCAAGCTGACCCAAGTGGACTACGACGGCTTCCGCGTCCAGTGGGAGCAGGAGACCACCCTGGACAGCAGCGGAAACGCGGCGCTGATCAACGCCCACTTCACCTGGCTCTTCCGGACCGGAACGCTGTCCGGCGACGGCGTGCACTGGTCCCTCTACGGCGGCCCCGGCAAGCTGGAGATCTGGGGCAGCGGGGCGACGCCCAACTGGCCCGGCACCCCCGAGGCTGCGCCCTGGTATGCCTACCGGGATTACATTGAGATCATCGATGTGCATGCAGGCGTCACCAAGATCGGCGCCTATGCTTTCGCCAACTGCGCCTCCCTCACCACGGTCTATCTCCCGGACAGCCTTACGCTGGTCGGCGGCGCCGCCTTTTTCAATGATCTCGAGCTGGCGGACGTCTGGTACAGCGGTTCTCTGGTCGAACGCCAGGCGAAGCTGAGCATCGATACCCCCAACTACCCGCTGGAATCCGCCCAGTGGCACTATACCGATATCGGCGGCCCGGTCCCCGGTACGGATCTGAGCTGGCACCTGGACGACGCCGGCACCCTCCGCGTCTACTGGGACGAGGACAGCATGGACCAGAACGCGATGGCGATCCACGACTACATGGACGGTCGGGACACGCCCTGGTATCAGTACAACCGCGGCCAGCTCATCCCGCTGATCACCGCAGTCCAGGTGGATGAGCTGGTAACGCGCATCGGCAGCTATGCCTTCGCCGGATTGGATGAGCTGACAGACGTGCAGATCGCTTCCTCGGTCACACACATCGGCGAGGGGGCCTTTATGGGCTGCGGCAGTCTGGTGAGCGTCACCATTCCCGACACGGTGGAGACTCTGGGGGACAACATCTTCTGGGGCTGCGGCAACTTGGAGACCGCGACCCTGCCGGCCGGGATCACGGAGATCCCCTCCGGGACTTTCTACGGCTGCGAGGAGCTGACCACGGTCTACCTTCCCGGGACCCTTGAGAGCATCGGAACCAATGCCTTCAGCGGCTGCACCAGCCTGACAGACATCTACTTCAACGGGACCTCCGCCCAGTGGGCCGCCATCGAGTTGAATCCGGGCAACGATCCGGTGAACAGCGCCACGCTCCACTTCATGCCGCCGGAGATCGCCGTGAACGCGGCCAACTTCCCCGACCCGGCCTTCCGCGCCTATGTGGCCCAGTACATCGACCGGGACACCAGCGGATACCTGGACGATTATGAGCTGCAGGAGGCCAATGTCATCTACGCCTCCAATCTGGGCATCCAGTCCCTGCAGGGCATCGCCTTCTTCTACAATCTGACTCATCTGGACGTCAGCGGCAACCCCCTCAACGGCGCCCTGGATCTCACAACCAACACCCTGCTGCAGAACGTGAACGTCAGCAACTGCGAGCTGAACGGGCTGGAGCTCACGGGTCTCACGCACCTGAACACGCTCCTCTGCTCGGACAACGACACCGGCATGAGCGCGCCGGATCTGAGCACCAACCTGGCCCTGGAGATCCTGGACTGCCATAACTGCGACGGCATGGAGGGGCTGGATCTCAGCGCCAACGTCCATCTGACGGATCTGGACTGCAGCTGGAACCAGCTGGAGAGTCTGGATCTGAGCGCCAATACCGAGCTGCAGCAGCTCAACTGCAGCCACAACAGCCTGAGCACGCTGGATCTGAGCGAAAACACCGAGCTGCGGCAGGTGTTCTGCAACAACAATGTCCTCACCGATCTGGAGCTGGGACAGCGGCACTACTCCTTCATCACCCTCAGCTGCTACGGCAACGATCTTTCCTTCCTGGATCTTACCGGCTGCCCCCGTCTGCGGGACGCGGTGCTGGAGGGCACCGTCACCGTCACCGATCAGTACGTGGAGCACCGCATTGGCGCGGACTATGTCCAGTCCGACCCGGACACCATCCTCCAGGCCAGCAACGAGGGCATCCCCATCGACGCCGAGCACTTCCCAGACCCGGCCTTCCGCGCCTATGTGGCAAACGAGCTGGACCCCAACGGCGACCTGTGGCTGACGCCCCATGAGCTGGCGGCGGTGGAGGACATCGACTGCAGCGAAAAGGGCATCGCCTCCCTCCAGGGCGTGGAGTGGTTCAGCCGGCTGCAGACCCTGGACTGCAGCGGCAACGAGTTGACGAGCCTGCGCTTTACCGGCAACCCCCTGCTGAAGGAGCTGGACTGCAGCCTGAACGAGGAGCTGGCCGAGCTGGACGTGAGCGCCCTTGGCCGTCTGGAGGTGCTGTACTGCAACGGCTGCCGGCCGCTGACCGCGCTGGACGTGAGCGTCAACACCGGCCTGAAGGATCTGGACTGCCGAGAGTGCGCCCTGACCAGCCTGACTCTGGGCGCGCCGGATGAGCTGTATTATCTGGACTGCCAGCTCAACCAGCTGAGCGTTCTGGATCTCAGCGGCTGCCCGGCCCTGCAGAATCTGATGTGCAACGGCAACGCGCTGACCGGATTGGATCTCAGCGCCTGCCCGGGGCTGCGGACCCTGGAATGCTACGATAACAATCTGACCGGCTTGGATCTGAGCCTCTGCCAGGAGCTGATCATGGCGGACTGCCACGACAACGCTCTGACGGCGCTCTTCCTGGGGCATCAGCCCAAGATGAAGGAACTCTACTGCCAGCACAACAGTCTGACCCTGCTGGACGTGATGGACTGCCCCTACCTGCTGGATCTGGTGCAGACCACGGAGCCCATCCCCTATGAGGACTATGTCTACTATACCAAGGACGCGTGTGAGTTTGATCTGGACCCCGGCGTTACGCTGATCCAGGACCACGAGGGCATCCCCATCGACGCCGAGCACTTCCCGGACCCGGCCTTCCGCGCCTACGTGGCCGCCGAGCTGGATCTGAGCCACAACGGCTGGCTGACCGAGGACGAGATCGCGGAGGCGACGGATATCGTCTGCGACGGGCTGGGTATCGTCTCCCTGCAGGGCATCCAGTACTTCACCGCCCTCAGCTATCTGGACTGCTCGAACAACCAGATTGCAGCGATGGATCTGAGCCAGAACCTGGCGCTGAGCTATCTGGACTGCAGCGGGAACCCGCTGACCGCCCTGAACGTGAGCGGCAACGCCGCGCTGAGCTATCTTACCTGCGGCAACTGTGCCCTGACCAGCCTGGATCTCAGCCAGAACTGGGCGCTGACCTCGGTGTTCTGCGATTACAACGCGGAGCTGACGGAGCTGCTCCTGCCCCCCGTGGAGACGCTGAGCTGGCTGTACTGCAACAACTGCGCCCTGACGAGTCTGGACCTCTCCCGCTGCACCGGTCTCACCACCCTGCACTGCGATCACAACGCCCTGACCGAGCTGATCCTGGGCGAGCAGCTGCATCTCAATCACCTGTACTGCCAGCACAACAGCCTGACCCGCCTGGACATCTTCAACTGCCCGCTGCTGATGGAGCTGGCAACCAACGGCGCCGTCACCACGGCCGACGGCGTGAAGACCTACAGCGGCAACGTGGTGCTCTGCGTGGACGAGATCACCGTGCTTGTCGAGGACCACGACGGCATCCCCGTGGACGAGGAGCACTTCCCCGACCCGGCCTTCCGGGCCTATGTGGCCGAGCATTGCGACACCAGCGGCAACGGCTGGCTGAACGAGGCGGAGATCAACGCGGTGAGTTCTATCAACGTGAGCAACAAGGGCGTCGAGACCCTGCAGGGCATCCAGTACTTCACCTTGCTGGAAGAGCTGGTCTGCTACGACAACAGTCTCACCGGGCTGGATCTGGAGGGGCTGAACCTGCTGAGCTATCTGGACGCCCACGGCAACCCCTTCACGGCCCTGGATCTGAGCGCCTACCCCTCGCTGGGCATGGTGGAGCTTGGCGGCACGCCCAGCCTGACCAGCCTCAACGTTTCCGGTCTGAGCCAGCTTGGCTACCTGGACGTGAGCGCCTGCGGTCTGACCGCGCTGGACGTGAGCAGCTGCCGTAGCCTGTACTTCCTGGACTGCTGCAGCTGTCCGGCGCTGGACAGCTTGACTCTGGGCTGGAACGAGGAGCTGAACTGCTTCTATGCCTACAACACCGAGAATCTGAGCGAGCTGGACTTCACCGGCTGCCCGGCCCTGGCCGCCGCCTGGCTGGACGGCCCGGACAAGGTGGAGAACGGCGTCGCCTGGTACTACGGCACTCAGGAGCTGCCCTGCGAGATGGCCCTTGACCCGGACCAAGCGGTGCTTGCGACGAAGACGATCACCGTCACCGTCCGCTCCGCGGCGGAGTCCCCGGACGGCGAGAGCGTGGTGGAGATCCCCGGCAGCGGCCAGTACCAGAGCGGCCAGACGCTCACGCTGAGCGCCCCCGCCGTGGCGGGCTACAGCTTCCAGGGCTGGTACTGCGGCGGCGAGCTCTATTCCCAGGCGGAGGAGATCAGCTATGCCGTCACCCTGGACAGCCCCTACGAGCTGGAATTTGTGGCCCTCTACGCCAGCAATCCCTACATCCCCGGAGACATCAACGGCGACGGCAATGTGGACGGCACGGACGTGGTGCTGCTGGCCACCTATGTGAAGGCGGGCGGCAGCAGCGTGACCATCGTGCCCGGCTCCGGCGATGTGAACGGCGACGGCAGGGTGGACGGCACCGATGTGACCCTGCTGGCCACTTATGTGAAGGCCGGCGGCCAGGGTGTTGTGATCCACTGAGCATCAAGGGCCGAACCCGGCCCGCTCCCATGCGCATGCCGGTTCCCCATAGCACCAAAAAAACGGGAGAAGCTTTCGCTTCTCCCGTTTTTTCTGTTTCGTGTTTCAGTCCATGCGGTAGGTCCGAATATACTTCTCCGGCACGGCGCCGCTGCGGATAGTGCGCAGCAGGATCTCCGCGCAGGCGCGGCTGTCGCTGTCCGCCCGGTGGTGACGCTATGACTCGGCGGAGGATCGCAAGTCTGCTCTCTGGGTTGGGGAGTCTGTAGATGCCGCTTTGAAGCGGGGCTGGACAAAGCCGGATCTTTATGATACATATAAACTGGTAATGTGTAAACAAAAATAGGTAGATATGTCAAACATAAGGAGGATACGAGCATGAAACGCACCAAGCGCGTATGCAGTCTGCTGCTGGCGCTGCTGATGATGCTGAGCCTGCTGCCCACGCCCGCCCTGGCGGAGGCGGCGCCGGCCTTCACCCTGCAGCCGGAGAGCGGCAGCCACGCCCCGGGGGAGAGCTTTCTTCTCACCTGGCAGCTTGACCCGATCCCGGACCGGCTGGAGCTGGTGAAGGAAGCCCCCGTAGGGGCCGACGCCCTCGACGTCCCGCCGGAGGAACCGGATCTTATCCCCTTGCAGGAGCTGGATCCGGAGAGCAGCGAGCTGGCGCTGACCGCCCCCGAGGAGGAGACGGTCTTCCATCTCCGCGCCTTCTA
>JAFRSI010000159.1 GCA_017427645.1 Oscillospiraceae bacterium
CCCGCCGCTGCCCCACACCGCTGGAGGCGGTGGCTGTGGAGGATTGCTTCGGCGAGGTGGGTCCCCAGGGCTATCTGCAGCAGCGCTTCGGCCTCACAGCGGAGCATGTGACCCGTGCTGCGCGGGAGGCCGTGAAGAGGAAACAGACGAAATGAAGCTGGAATTCGGAATGGGCAGCGGTGTGCAGACTGTGGAGCTGCCCGAGAAGAACCTGATGGGGGTGCTGCGGGCAAACGCGGCCCCCGCCATCGCCTCGGAGGAGGAAGAAGTGCGCCGGGCCTTGCGGGAGCCTGTGGGATCGCCGCGTCTGAGGGAGATCCTTCATCCCGGCCAGACTGTTGCCATCATCACCAGCGATCTGACCCGGCCCATGCCCACGGCCAAGGTGATGCCCCCGCTGCTGGATGAGCTCTATGCCGCGGGGATCCGGCCGGAGGATATCACGCTGGTCTTTGCCCTGGGCAGCCACCGACATCAGAGTGATGAGGAGAAGCGTCGCCTGGCGGGGGAGCGGGCCTGGCGGGAGATCCGCTGCGTGGACAGCGATCCGACCGATTGCGTGCACCTGGGCGTCACCAAGGCGGGAACCCCGGTGGATATTACACGGGTTGTGGCCGAGGCGGATCGGAGGATCTGCCTGGGGAATGTGGAGTACCATTATTTCGCCGGCTATTCCGGCGGGGCCAAGGCGATCATGCCGGGCTGCTCCACAAGGGCGGCCATTCAGTCGAATCACTCCATGATGGTGCGCCCCGAGGCCTGCGCCGGAAATCTGGAAGGAAACCCCCTGCGTATGGACATCGAGGAGGCCGGGGCCATCTGCGGGATCGACTTTATCCTGAACGTAGTGCTGGGCGAGCACAAGGAGATCCTGTGCGCGGCTGCCGGAGACGTGACGGCGGCCCATCGGAAGCTCTGCGCTTTTCTGGACACCATTTATCTCAAGCTCCTTGACAGGCCGGCGGACATCGTGATCGTGAGCCAGGGTGGAGCGCCAAAGGATCTGAACCTGTACCAGACCCAGAAGGCCCTGGACAATGCTCGCCACGCGGTGCGCCAGGGCGGCATCATCATTCTGATCGGCTCCTGCCGGGAAGGCCTGGGCGAGCGGGTGTTTGAGGCGTGGATGACCACATCCCCCTCACCGGAGGCCATGATCGAGCGTATCGGCAGGGATTTCCAGCTGGGCGGGCACAAGGCCGCGGCCATCGCCATGACCCTGCGGAAGGCCAAGGTCTTCCTGGTCTCAGACCTGGAAGAGGACTTCGTCCGTTCCATTTTCCTCAAGCCCATGCCCTCGGCCCAGCAGGCGCTGGACGCTGCCTTCCGGGAGCTTGGCACAGACGCCAGCGTTCTGGCCATGCCCTTTGGAGGCTCCACGCTGCCCAGGATCCGTAACTGAATCGAAAGAAGGAAATGCTATGAATATCGGCTATGAAGAAGAGGTGCGCCTGGTTCGCGGCATTCTCAGCGCCTCGGACTTTCCGGAAGGGGACGCGGAGATCATTGCCAAGGTCATCGCCCACTCAGACTTTACCGGTGTGTATTCCCATGGGCTGTCCCGCCTGACCCGCTATCTGCGTCAGATCAAGGCAGGCTCCCTGAACAACAAACCCAGATTTGAAAAATTACTTGACACCGGCGCCGTTTTGGTGTTCGACTGTGATAACGGCTCCGGAATCGTTTCCGTAAACAAGGCCTATGACCTGGCGAAGGAGAAGGCCAGGGAATTTGGCATCGCCATGGCAGTGGGACGCCACAATGCCAACATCGGCTGCGGCTCCTATTACGGCTGGCGCGCCGCTGCGGACGATATGGTGGCGCTGGTCTGCTGCAACACCTATGCCTTCACCTCGCCTTTCGGCGGGGCTGACCGGCTCATCGGCACGAAC
>JAFRSI010000160.1 GCA_017427645.1 Oscillospiraceae bacterium
AATCCACAATATCCGGGCGGGGAGACGTGGAGAATACGGATTGCCGCAGGCACTTCGTGCCCTCGCAATGACAAGTGCGTTTGGCCAGAGCATCAGCTTTTCCTCAGCCCCACCTGTCATTCCGAGGAACCAGTCCGCGGACTGGTGACGTGGGAATCCGTAATCCCCCCGCGACAAACGCAAAAGCGCAGCGGCGGGACGCACTGTATCAAAAAGAACACCCGGGGCGCCTCCCTGCGGAGGCGCCCCGGGTGTTCTTTTGCCGTTTATGTACCTATGCCGCCTGCTTGTCCCGCTGGGCCAGGAAGACGCCCAGGGTGATCAGCACCGCGCCGGCGATGCCCATGAGGGAGATGGGCTCCTTCAGCAGCAGCCAGCCCACCAGCAGCGTGACGAAGGGGGAGGCGTAGAGGTAGTTGTTGGTGACCACCACGCCCAGCCGCTGGAAGGCGATGTTCCAGATGGCGAAGCAGACGGCGTTGCCCAGAATGGCCAGGAACAGCCAGCTCACCAGCACCTTGGGCTGGGTGAACAGGGGCGTCAGATCGGGCATGCCGTCGGTCAGCAGCATCAGGGGCACGCCGGTGAGAAAGGCCCACAGCATCACCCGGCGGGTGACGATGAAGTTGTCGTACTGCTCCGTGTACCTCTTGATGAGGATGGAGTAGACCGCCCAGGCCAGGGCGGCGGCCAGGGCCAGCAGATCGCCCACGGGGCTCAGGTGGAAGTTGAGGCTGCCGTTGAGCACCACCAGCACCACGCCGGCGATGGCCACCAGGGACCCCACGTAGACGAACTTGCCCAGCTTCTCGTTGCGCCGGCTGAAGAGCTGCGCCAGCATCACCGTGAAGATGGGGGAGAGGGAGACGATGATGCTGACGTTGGCGGCGTAGGTGTGGGTGAGAGCGGTGTTCTGCAGGAAGAAGTAGAAGCTGCCCCCGGCAATGCCGATCAGCGCGAACATCAGCTCATCCCGCCAGGACAGGCGCAGGAACCTGGGCCGCATCACCAGCAGGGCCAGATAGGCCAGAGCCATGCGGATGGGCGTGATCTGGATGGGGGTGAAGCCGGCGGCCAGCATGTTCTTGGTCAGCACGTAGCAGCTGCCCCAGACGGCGATGGTGAACAGGGCGAACACGTGCCCCATGGTTTTTTGGGAAGCAGACATGGCTTACTCCTTTGGAACAGAAAATGGATACCCCTTGCCCGCCCCGGTGCGGACGGACAAAGGGTACAGAGAGGGGCGGGATCAGTCTTCCTCTGTCTCCGGCAGGACGGGGACCTCGCCGCGCAGGACCTGCTGGACCAGACCCTTGGCAAATTCCACGGAGTCGTAGTCGGGCCGGGTCACGTACAGAGGATAGCTGGGATAGGAATAGCAGATGGCGCTGTCGGGGTAACCGGAGACGGCGTAGGTGGTCACGTGCCAGCTCTCGTCGCTCTTCTGCTGGAGCTTGACCAGGGACAGGACGTCGTCATAGGGGATGTTGGTGACGAAGTACTCGGAGACGGCCCGCAGCAGGCCCTGGAAATTGGCGAGGACGGCGGGGGACGTGGCCTTGTCCACGATGCTGCTGATCACGGCCATCTGGTTTTTGCCCCGCTGGTTGTCGCCGCCGGAGAAGGCGTAGCGCTCCCGGGAGAAGGCCAGGGCCTCCCGGCCGGTCAGGTGGACGGGCCCCTCGGGGAAGGAGTAGGAGCGGTTCTCCAGACCCGACCAGTCCTCCTTGGGGATCTCCATGCGGATGGTGGTGAAGGCCTGGGGGGACTCCACGTCTATGCCGCCCAGGGCGTCCACGATACTCACCAGGCCGTAGAAGTTCAGGCGGATATAGTAGGGGATCTCGGCGCCGTACAGGTCTGCCAGGGTGTTCATGGACTCCTCGATGCTGTAGGAGCCGGCGTGGGTCAGCTTGTCCTGCTGGCCGTTCATGTGCAGGGGCACGTAGTAGTCCCGGGGCGTGTTCAGCAGCAGGATCTCGTGGGAGGCCGGGTTGACCACGGCCAGGATGTTCACGTCGCTGTTGGACCTGGCGGAGATATCGGAGCTGCGGGAGTCGATGCCGTTGCAGTAGACGATGAAGGGCTCGGACACGGAGGCGTCGTTGGCGGGGATGACGATCTCCCGGGTGATGGTGTGCTCATAGATGATCCGGGCCCGGGCGGAGAAGTCGGCGTAGGCGTCCTGCTCCCTCAGCAGGTCCAGGAAGCCCTGGTTGATGACCACCGCCTCCACGTCCCCGTTATAGAGGGCCTGGACCACGTGTACGGTGCTGTCGGCGGCCTGGGTGGGGAAGTCCCCCAGCTTTTCATGCAGGTGGGCCAGCATCTCGTCGGTGGTGGTCTTGTCTACGCTCTCGGTGTAGCCGTAGAGGTAGCCCCGGGTGTCCTCCAGCTCCTGGGCCGGATCGTCGATCCGGACCGCCACCACCATCACGTCGGTCTCCACCATCCTGCCGGTGATGCGGGAGAGCACGTCCTCCAGGGAGCGGACGTTGATCATGCCCCAGATCATGGCGGCGGACAGCAGCAGCGACAGGACTCCGCAGATCAGCTTGCCCAGCTTGTTGCGCCGCAGGGGGACCTGGACGTACACGTGGAGACCGTTGATCACCAGCAGGGCGATCATGATGAGCACCAGGTTTTTGGTGGTGAGCATGTTGGTGGCCGCCATGCGGAAGTAGAACACCAGACTGACGGCCAGGGTCAGCAGCATGGCGGCGGTGCCGAAGTAGTCCGCGCCGGTGGGCCGCGGCCTCCGGCGCCGGGCGGGCGCCGGATCGTTATAGGATTCGTTTTGCATACGCTTCATGAGACAATTCTCCTTGGGTCATCGGAAAAGTGATATGGCGGGCGCCGCAGGCCGGATCGGTGCGCCGGGGCCGCGTGCGCAGCGGTGCTGTGCAAAGTTCTTTTATTATAGCGCGGCGAAAGGATAAAATCCAGCATAAATTGTTACGAAGCGTCTTTTTTTTCGAGAAATGGGGAAAGGGGGCGCCTTCGCACGGAAAATGGCTTGATGCGTCCGGCGGGATATGATATAATCATCCGGTAAATATGCCCGGCGCTGCGCCGGAGGACCCGCCCCCGGCGGGAAAAGGAGGAAACGATATGAAAGCAGCTCTCGTGATCATGGCGGCGGGCATGGGTTCCCGCTACGGCGGCAACAAGCAGGTGGACGGCGTGGGTCCCAACGGCGAGATCCTGATGGAGTACTCCATCTTCGACGCCATCCGCGCCGGCTTTACGAAGGTGGTGTTCATCATCAAGCCGGAAATGCTGGACATGATGAAGAACCTCTGCGGCGACCGGATCGCCGCCTGCAGGACCCGGGACGGGGAGAACGTGGAGGTCTGCTACGCCTTCCAGGACTTCTCCAGCGTGCCCGCCTTTTATCAGATCCCCGCCGACCGCGTCAAGCCCTTCGGCACCACCCACGCGGTGCTCTGCGCCCGGGACGTGATCGCGGAGCCCTTCTGCGTCATCAACGCCGACGACTACTACGGCGTGGACGCCTTCCGCATCGTCTATGAGGAGCTGGGCCGTCTCAAGGAGACCGGCGAGGCCACCATGGTGGGCTATCTGCTGAAGAACACCGTCAGCATCAACGGCACCGTGTCCCGGGGCGTCTGCCGGACGGAGAACGGCCATCTCACCGACGTCAGGGAGACCCTGAAGATCCAGCTGTTCCCCGACGGCTCCATTGCCGACGTGGCCGACGGCAGCCGGGTGGAGCTGGACCCCGACGCCGTGGTGTCCATGAACTTCTGGGGCTTCACCCCCGGCATCTTCCCGGAGATGGAGGCCTATTTTGAGGACTTCCTGCGCAACCGGGCCGGGACCAACATCAAGGCCGAGTGCCTGCTGCCCAACATGGTGGGCGAGATGGTGGACGAGGGCCGCCTCACCGTGTCCGTGCTCCACAGCGCCGACCGCTGGTTCGGCATGACCTACCACGAGGACCGCCAGAACGTGGCCGACGAGCTCAAGCGCCTCCACGACGCCGGCGTCTATCCCCCGTCCCTGCGGGATTGATCCGGAAAGGGAAGGGGATCCGGAAACGCAAACAGTCCCAGGGCCGCGGAAAAGCGGCCCTGGACTTTTTTGCCCTGCGGGAACAACGCTCCCGTCTACCTTTGCAGGAGGCGGCGTCCCCGACGCCCCGGGGAGGGACGCAAAACGTCACCGCCAGCCTTGTAGGGGCGGACCTGTGTGTCCGCCCGGTGATGGACGGGGGAACGGCGGCGGGACACATCGGTCCCGCCCTACGGAGAATACACTCCCACTTACCTCGTTGGGGCGGACGACTCTGTCCGCCCCGGCGACAGACGTAAATGCGCCCCGTCCACTGCGTAGGGGTGGACCCCTGCGTGTCCACCCGCCGACAGACGCAAACGCGGGGCCTGGCAATGCCGTCCGCCCCGGTGACAGATCGATCCTCCACATAGCGCAAGCGGAGGGCGTCTGCCCTCCGCTGATCCCATATTTACCGACGTTACCGGTCGCAGTTCTGCTCGTTCTTGTTGGTCTTGCTGCTGCGGTTGCTGCGCTCTTCGCGGGTGTTCTGCTCGCCGCGGGTGTTCTGCTCGTTGCGGGTGTTCTGCTCGTTGCGGGTGTTCTGCTCGTTGCGGTTGCTCATGCCGGCACCTCCTTTTTCTGAAATGGTCGATCCTATTGTGCCCCGCACCGCCGCCGGATATACGGGACGGCGGAAAAAGACGGATAATTTTTCAAAAAAGCTGTTGACAAGGCGGGGCCGGGGTGATAAAATGCATCGGAAAACAAAGAAGGTCGGTGCATCCGCCTCACCTCCCGCCCAAGGCAAAGAGGTCAACAGCGTGTGAAAAAGCTCAAAGGGGCTTTTGTTGTTGCGCGGATGCTGTGTGCATTCGCGTTTTTATTTTGAATGGAGGTGCTTCGACAATTAGCAAGGCAGTGCATCAACTGAACGAAGAGATCCGTGACAAAGAGATCCGCCTGATCAGCGAGACCGGCGAGCAGCTGGGCATCGTCTCCGCGCAGGAGGCGCTGGAGATCGCTGAGGAGCGCGGCCTGGACCTGGTGAAGATCTCCCCGCAGGCGGTCCCGCCTGTGTGCAAGCTCATGAACTACGGCAAGTTCCGGTTCGAACAGAGCAAGCGGGAGAAGGAAGCCCGGAAGAACCAGCACGTGGTGGAGATCAAGGAGATCCGTATGTCTCCCGGCATCGACGTAGGCGACTTCAACACCAAGCTGAAAAATGCGATGAAGTTCCTGTCCGAAGGCGACCGGGTGAAGGTCTCTGTGCGCTTTCGCGGCAGAGAAATGGCCCATACGGAGATCGGTCGGGATCTGCTGACAAAGTTTGCCGAGGCTTGCAGCGAAGTGGCCAACATGGACAAAGCCGCCAAGCTGGAGGGCCGGAACATGTCCATGTTCCTCTCGCCCAAGGCTGGCAAGTAACAACGTAGACAAACCTCCGCCCGTCCGGGGGGAGGGATCGACATGGAAGGAGATATCATTATGCCCAAACTGAAGACCCACAGCGGCGCCAAGAAGCGCTTCAATCTGACGAAGACCGGCAAGGTCAAGAGAGCTCATGCGTTCAAGAGCCACATCCTGACCAAGAAGGACACCAAGCGCGGCCGCCGTCTGCGCAGCACCACGTATGCCGACGGCACCAACGAGGCGGCCATCCGCAAGATGATCCCTTACAAATAATTGACGGAACGTTAGAATAGGAGGCAATTCAATATGGCACGTATCAAGGGCGCGATGATGACGCGCAAGAGAAGAAATAAGATGCTGAAGCTGGCCAAGGGCTACTGGGGCGCCAAGTCCAAGCACTTCAAGATGGCCAATGAGCAGGTCATGAAGTCCCTGACCTACGCCTATGTGGGCCGCCGGCTGAAGAAGAGAGACTTCCGTCAGCTGTGGATCACCCGCATCAGCGCCGCCTGCAAGAACAACGGCATGAACTACTCCACCTTTATGCACGGCCTGAAGCTGGCCGGCGTGGAGATCAACCGCAAGATGCTCAGCGAGATGGCCATCAACGACGCCGTGGCGTTCACCGCCCTGTGCGATCTGGCCAAGCAGCAGGCCTGAGTCTGAAAACGGAATCGGAACACCGGGGCGTCCTCCCTGCGGGGACGCCCCGGTTTTTTGTCGTTCCGCGCAGGGATCACGGATTCCCACGACCAGTCTGCGGACTGGCGGCACTCGTCGTGTCAGCCGGCGCCCAGTCACTGGCGCGCCCGGCCACCGGGACACTTCCTTGATTTCACCTCGCTTCATCCGCCGCAGGCGGCGCTTCGGTGAAATCCTCGGAATGACAGCTACTTCTGCTGAACGTACCTGTCATTGCGAGGAGCGAAGCGACGCGGCAATCCGTATCTCTCCTGTCCCCGTCTTCCGCAGGGGATCACGGATTCCCACGACCAGTCTGCGGACTGGTCTCGGAATGACAGATCCTTCTGCCAAACCGCCCCTGTCATTGCGAGGCCCCTGCCTGGCGCGCAGCCTCGTTTTTCCCCTTGCCTCGGCAGAGGAAACATGGTAATATCGATCTGACAGTTTGAGACACATTTATCCACTAAGGAGGCAACCTATGTACTGTGTGAGAAAAGTCAACGACGACTATACGTGGGTCGGCGCCGACGGCCGGCGTCTGGCCATGTTTGAGGGCGTGTTCGACGTGCCCTACGGCATCTCCTTCAACAGCTACCTGCTGCAGGACGAGAAGACCGTCCTGTTCGACACGGTGGACAGCGCCGTCCGCCGCCAGTTCCGGGAGAACCTGCTCCACGCCCTGAACGGCCGCCCCCTGGACTGCGTGGTGGTGCACCACATGGAGCCGGACCACACCGCCGAGCTGGAGGATCTGCTGCTGCTCTGGCCCGACCTGGAGATCTTCTGCAGCGCCATGGCCCGGAACATGATCCGTCAGTTCTTCGGCGCCAAGTTTGACAGTCATATCCGCGTGGTGAAGGAGGGCGACACCCTGAACACCGGCCGCCACACCCTGCAGTTCGTGGCCGCCCCCATGGTCCACTGGCCCGAGGTGCTGATGACCTACGACCGCACCGACAAGCTGCTGCTGACGGCGGACGCTTTCGGCTGCTTCGACGCCCTCAACGGCCGCCTCTTTGCCGACGAGGTGGACTTCGACCGGGATTATCTGGACGCCGCCCGCCGGTACTATACCAATATCGTGGGCAAGTACGGGCCCCAGGTCCAGGCGGTGCTGAAGAAGGCCGCCGGCCTGGAGATCTCCATGCTGCTGCCCCTCCACGGCTTCGTGTGGCAGGAGGATCTGGGCTATATCCTGGGCAAGTACGACCTGTGGAGCCGGTACGAGCCGGAGGAGAAAGGCGTGCTGATCGCCTATTCCTCCGTCTACGGCAACACCGAGAGCGCCGCCAACGTGCTGGCCTGCCGCCTGGCCGAGCAGGGCGTCACGGTGGAGATGTACGACGTGTCCGTCACCCCCGTCAGCTACGTGCTGGCCGCTGCGTTCCGGTTCAGCCACGTGGTCCTGGCCACCACCACCTACAACATGGGCGTGTTCATCACCATGGAGAATCTGCTCCACGACATCGCCCAGCACAACCTCCAGAGCCGGAAGTATCTGCTGATCGAGAACGGCTCCTGGTCTCCCGCCGCCGCCAAGGGCATGGAGGCCATCCTGGAGCCCCTGCACTGGGAGCGTCTGGCCCCCACCCTGACCATCAAGTCCGCCCTGCCGGAGGAGAAGCTGGCGGATCTGGAGGCCATGGCCCAGGCCGTTCTGGACGATCTGGGCGGCGGGGAGGAGGAGCAGAGCGCCGAGGCCGCCGCTCCCGCCCGCAAGTTCGTCTGCAAGGTCTGCGGCTACGTGTACGAGGGGGAGGAGCTGCCCGAGGACTTCAAGTGCCCGCTGTGCGGCGCCGGCGCCGCCTTCTTCAAGGAGGTGGAGAACAAGCCGGTGAAGCAGTTCGTCTGCAAGATCTGCGGCTTCGTCTACGAGGGCGCCGAGCTGCCCGCCGACTTCCGCTGCCCCCTGTGCAACGCCCCGGCCTCCATGTTCGAGGAAAAGGCGTGATATGCACATATTAAAGATATGATGTGCGCACAAAAAACGGCGCGGTCCATGGGGACCGCGCCGTTTTCCCGTCCCTCGCCGGGCCGTCGGGGACGCCGCCCCCTACGAGGCTGGCGGTGACGTTGTTTTTTCGTAGGGGCGGACGA
>JAFRSI010000161.1 GCA_017427645.1 Oscillospiraceae bacterium
GCCATCAGGGCCAGCAAAACGAGGATCTTTCTCATTCGGAAACCTCTTCCTTACTTGGCCAGGGAACTGACAGCGGCCTGAGTGTGGGCCACGTACAGGGCCTGGACGTCGGCGATGCGGCCGAGGCCGGCGATCTGGGTGTCGATCTTTTCAAACTTCTCGCTGGCGGTGAACATGCTGATCCAGGACTCGGGATCCTCGGGATCGGCCATATCGTTGTTGGCGTGATCGCCGGCGACCACCATCAGGGGACGCAGGACGACGGTCTTGTAGCCGGCGGCGGCAACGGCCTCGATGACGTTCTCGCAGGCGGTCTCCTCGGGTTCGCCCTCCACGGTGCCGATAAAGACGTTCTTGTAGCCCAGGGCCTTCATCTGGGCCTGCATCTGGGAATAGGTCACCTTGGCAAGGTGAGCGGTGCCGTGGCCCATGAGCACGAAGGCCACACCGGCCTCATCGGCGGCGGCCAGAGACTCATAGCCGGCCTCCTCCACAGCGGCAGCCACGACGTACTTGGCAACGGCCTCCTTGTCGGCGTTGATGACGGTGGCGTCAGCGCCCACCTCGCCCAGCAGGGGCTCGGCCACGGCGATCTTCTCGATCTTGTCCTCGTAGTTGGCCAGAACGCCCATCAGCTCGTCGTACTCGGCGCCGTGCATCAGGTGGGTGGGCTGGACCACCAGGGTCTTGACGCCGTTGGCCACGGCGCGCTCCAGGGCCTGCTCCACGTTGTCGATCTTCTCGCCGTCGCGGGCCTGGACGTGGTTGATGATGATCTGGGCGGTGAAGGCGCGGCGGACGGACCAGTCGGGATAGGCTTCCTGCAGGGCGTCCTCGATGCCCTTGACGTCCAGAGCGCGGCTGTCGTTGAAGGAGGTGCCGAAGCTGACCACCAGCAGCTCCTTCTCGCCGATCTCGTCGCCGTTGCGGGGATCGTCCTTGGAGGCGTCGCCGGTGTCGCGGCCGAAGTAGTCGGGATCGGCCTCCTCGCCCTCCACCAGCTCCTTCTGCTCGTCGGTCAGAGCGTCCCAGGCGGCCTTGGCGGCAGCGCACTGCTCGTCGGTCTTGTCGTTGCGCTCCTGCACGTAGATGGCGTCGATCAGGGCGGCCACCTCATCGGCCAGCTCCTGGTCGGTGGGCTGAGCGGGCTCCTGGTTCTGCTCGTTGGCAGGCTCGGTATTCTGCTCGTTGGCAGGCTCGGTATTCTGCTTGTTGTCGCTGTTGGGCTTCTGGCCGCACGCAGCCAGCGCCAGCACCATGACGCAAGCCAGGATCAGAGCGATCAGGGATTTTGCGTTTTTCATCATCTGTCTTCCTTTCTATTATTGCATTTGCTCTCTATGTAGGGGGTTCGTACCCGATACAACAAAAAGAAAACCGCCTGCGGCAGCCCGCAGACGGATCACAGAAGCACAACAACACAGCAAACCGCCCCCATGGCGGTTCCCGTACTGTTACGCCCACTGCTCCGGAAGTCCGCAGAGCTGAACGCACCGCCCTCTGGGCGGAGAAGCAGGCAAGTATTCTGACTGAACGCGGCGGGGGAGCCCCCCGACGCACAGACGCCTTCCCGGTTTCCCAGTGGCATTCGTCTGCGCTGACGCGTATCACAGCAACGGCCTTGCGCGGGATTTGCACCCGACTTCCAGTACCTGCTTCCGTTTTTTTCGATTTCGGCGCACATTATATCACCAGCCGCAGGGCCTGTCAACCCCGGGGCCGGACGGAAAAGGCGGCAGAAGCGGTCTCTTTCCGCCTCTGCCGCCGCAGAGCGATATCACAGCTTTTTCACCAACAGGCACCGGATGGCGTTGAGCACCGCCAGGATCATGACGCCCACGTCCGCCGCGATGGCCAGCCACATGCCGGCCAGGCCCAGCGCCGCCAGCAGCAGGCACAGCAGCTTGACGCCCAGGGCAAAGCCAATGTTCTCCTTGACGATCCGCAGACACTTGCGGCTGATCCGGATGGCCTTGGCGATCTTCACGGGGTCGTCGTCCATCAGCACCACGTCCGCCGCCTCGATGGCGGCGTCGGAGCCCAGGGCGCCCATGGCGATGCCGATGTCGGCCCGGGCCAGCACCGGGGCGTCGTTGATGCCGTCGCCCACAAAGGCCAGGCGACGGCGGCTGCCGCACTCCCGGAGGAGCTCTTCCACAGCCGATACCTTGTCGGCCGGCAGCAGTCCGGCGCGGTAGTCGGTGAGGCCCACCTCCGCCGCCACCTTTTTCGCCGCGCTCTCCGCGTCGCCGGTGAGCATCACGATCTTCTCCACACCGGCACGGCGCATCTGCTCCACGGCCTGCCGGGAGGTCTCCTTCAGCTCGTCGGCGATGACGATATGGCCGCTGTACACGCCGTCAACGGCGACGTGGAGGACGGTGCCCGCGTGGAAGCAGTCCTCGTGGGTCACGTTCAGCCGGTTCATCAGCCTGTCGTTGCCCACGGCCACCGTCTTCCCGTCCACCTTTGCCACGATGCCGTGGCCACTGATTTCCTCCACGTCCGTGACGCGGCTCATATCCACAGGCTTCCCGCAGGCGTCCTGGATACTCCTGGCGATGGGATGGCTGGAATGGCACTCCGCGTGGGCGGCGTACTCCAGCACCTCCTCCGCCGGGAGCGGACTGCGGTGCACCGTCTCTACGGCAAAGCTGCCCTTGGTGATGGTGCCGGTCTTGTCGAAGGCCACCACCCTCACCCGGGAGAGGGTCTCCAGATAGTTGGAGCCCTTGATCAGGATGCCCTGACTGCTGGCGCCGCCCAGCCCGGCAAAGAAGCTCAGGGGCACGCTGATGACCACCGCGCAGGGACAGCTGATGACCAGGAAGGTGCAGGCGCGCAGCACCCAGTCGCGCCACAGTCCGCCCAGCGTGTCGTACGAAGCCAGGCCGGTCTTCGTCACCATGCAGAACAGGGGCGGCAGGACGGCCAGCGCCAGAGCGGCACAGCAGACGATGGGCGTGTAGTACCGGGCAAACCTGGCGATAAAGTTCTCCGACCTGGATTTCCGGGAGGCGGCGTTCTCCACCAGATCCAGGATCCTGGAGGCGGTGGACTCCTCGAAGGCCGCCGTGGTGCGGATCTTCAGCACGCCGGTCATGTTGACGCTGCCGCTGAGCACCCGGCTGTCCGGCCCCACGTCGCAGGGCAGGCTCTCGCCGGTCAGGGCCGCGGTGTTGAGGCTGGAGATCCCCTCCGTCACCACGCCGTCCAGGGGGATCTTCTCCCCGGGCTGGACCACGATGACGCTGCCCACCTCCACCTCGTCCGGGTCCACCTGCTCCAGGCCGCCGTCCGACTCGATATTGGCGTAGTCCGGGCGGATGTCCATCAGGGCGGAGATGCTGCGCCGGCTCTTCCCCACGGCGCAGCTCTGGAACAGCTCTCCCACCTGGTAGAGCAGCATGACCGCCACGCCCTCGCCGTACTCGCCCAGGACGATGGCGCCCACGGTGGCCACCGCCATCAAAAAGTTCTCGTCAAACACCCTGCCGTTCCTGATCCCGAGAAACGCCTTGCGGAGGACGTCATGGCCCACCAGCAGATACGGTACCAGAAAGAGCAGGAATACCGCCCATCGCGGTACGGGGAGCTTCACGATCCCCTCTGTCATAAGGAACAGGGGTACCCACAGCACCGCCGCCGCGACAATGCGCATCAGCAGCTTTTTTTGCTTTTCATTCACGGGGATCACCTCTTGTCAAAGCAGACGGCGCAGCCCCGGCGGGCTGCGCCGTCGTCATACCTTATACCGGACTTCCGGGAAAAGCCGAATCACAGGTAGATCTCGCAGTCGTCCTCCACCTTCTTGCAGTTGGCGCGAACCGCCTTCATCACGGCGTCCGCGTCCGCTCCCTCCTCGAACTCCACCTTCATCTTCAGCGTCATGAAGCTGACGGCGCAGTCCTTCACCCCGTCGGTCTTTTTTGCCGCCTGCTCCATCAGGTTGGCACAGTTGGCGCAGTCTACGTCGATCTTATAGCTCTTTTTCATGGGGATACCTCCTGTCTTGCGCATTAACATATGAATGTTTGTTCATGTATTCATATTATACGCTTCATCCCCGTCTGTCAATCCCTTTTTCACATTTTTTGAAAAAAGATCCGGTCCGGCTGAACGCGCCATACTCCGCAAAAAGCAGGGGGCGAAGCCAACGCCTCGCCCCCTGCTTTCCCTTTTTCAGAAAGTATGCCGTTCCCCTACGCCTTTCTGCCGCCAGGCAGCTCCCGCTGCACCGTCCCGGCGATCCGGGCGGCAAAGTCGTCCAGCCGCTGCTGGATCCCGGGCAGACACAGGGCCTCGCCGGGGTCGTTTGCCGTCTCCAGCAGGGCAAAGCGGGGCGGCAGGTAGAAGGATTTGTTCATGTTCAGCGCCGCGATCAGCTGCCGTGCCACGATATCGCCGCCGGAGTAGCCGGATACCACGATGGCAAACACCGCCTTGTCGTAAAAGCGGGTCTGGCGGAAGAGCCCCGTCAGCCGGTTGATAAAGGCGGTCAGATTGGCGGAAAGGGCGTCGTTGTAGTTGGGACACAGCAGTACCAGCGCGTCGCTGCGGAGCACCGCGGGCCAGACCTCCTCCTGCATGAGACCGCCGTAGAAGCACCGCCCCTTTTCGCCGAAGTGGAGGCACATGGTATAGGGGCAGCCGGAGCAGTCGGACACGGTCCCGTTGCGCAGGCCGATCTCCGTGATGCCGCAGCGGCCGGCAAGACGCTCCCGCACCTGCTCCCACAGCTGCATGGTGTTGGAGGTGCCGCGGCTGGAGGCGTGCAGCGCCAGCAGCTCCGGTCTCTCCCGCCGGGGAAATTCATCTGCCAGCAGACGCCCGATCAATTCCCGGACGGCGGCCCGATACGCGCCGTCCAGGTCAACGCCCAGCAGCTTTGCCTGCACCCGGAAGTTTGCCAGGGAGCCCGTGCCCTCCACCAGCGGGCGGCCGATGAGAGCGCAGCCCGCGCCGTTCAGCGCCAGAGCCAGCTCCGCAGCGGCGGACTTCGTGTACATCTCGCCGCCTCCGTCCATCAGCAGCGCCGCGGTGCAGCCCTCCAGCATGGCCGGATGAGCGCGCAGACAGCGGAGAAAACGGACGAGCGCGGTGTTGACGCCGTATTTCCCCAGCGCCGCCGCCACCAGGAGCCGCTGTCCCGGCGCAGGATGCAGCTGATCCGGATCTGTGACCGTGCCGTGGGCAACGTCCCGGAGGGAGCTCTCCAGCACAGAGGTCAGGCGCGCCCCCTCCTCCGGCTCGTCCGGCCGGAGCATCATCACCAGCAGTTCCATTTCAACCGATCTCCTTCAGTTTTTCCGCCGCATCCTGCAGATGGGCAAACAGGGCGTCCGGTACGGTCTCCAGCAGCTCCGTCTCCAGTCCGGCGGGCGTAAAGCGGTTTTTGCAGCCCATGTAGACGCCGTCCAGGAACACGGATCCGCAGTGCCATTCGCCCCGCAGCGTCAGCAGCAGCGACAGGGCGCCGGAGGACAGCGCCGGCGCCACGTAGGGCTTGAAGCCCAGCTCCCGCATCCGCAGATTGGCGGTGACTGTCAGCTCCGTCAGCTCCCGGGAGAGTTCCTCGTCATAGCGGGACAGGGAGTTGGCGATCCACAGGCCCTCACCGTGGGGGCCGAAGGACCGCCCATCCGCCAGGAAGGAGGCAAAGCGGGCGTCCCGCTTGGCGTAATAGGCCGCCCGGGCGTTCATCACGCCCAGGCCGTAGCCCTGTACCTGCTCGGGCAGGAGGCCCAGGCCGTCCCATCTGCCCACGTCGTCCCGGTTGCTCTCCAGATACGCGATCCGGGCCAGGGGGTCCACAGGGTCGGACACCGCCGCCCACAGGCCGCGGAAATGCGCCGCCCTGGCCAGGCGGGCGTAGTGCTTCACCAGCGGGGCGTTGGCCTCCAGCTGGGCCATGCGCACATCCCGCACCCGGGAGCCCACCGGCGGGATCCCCCTGGAGGCGACGAAGACGAACACGTCACAGTCAAAGATGCGCTCTGGCGGCACGATCTCCACCTCCGGCATGGCGCCGTAATCCCAGGGGAGCGACACCTGGCCCATTTCAAATTCCCAGCGGGCGGTGATCTTCTCGGAGATATCGCATATGCCGATCCGGTCGATCACGTCGCCGCCCAGGAGCTTGAGGCCCATGAGCAGCGTGGAGCCCACGTCCCCCATGGCCAGAATATGGACCCGCTTTTTGCCCGGCTTCGGCGCGGCAAGCATCCGCTCCCAATCGGGCCGGGCGACGTTCACCACGGTCAGCCGCCCCTCGGCAAGGGCGGCGGAGATTTCCGTGTCCGGCACGGAATCCGGCAGGCGGGAGGCGTCCAGCACGGTCAGGCCGTCCGGCGCCAGCAGCTGTCCGGGGTGGTTTGGCCGGAAGCTTCCGCGGCCCAGAACGGGGTCGCTCTCCACCAGGCAAAAGAGGCGGTCGCCCCGCTTGACGATACGGCTCATACGCCCTCCTCCCTCATCAACTGCTCCAGATCGCTCTTCAGATAGACCGAGGCCGCCAGATTGGGGTCGTAGCTCATATAGGCGCCCTTATCCGGGCACAGGGGCAGGATCACCGCCTCGCTCAGGCGGCTGAGGGTCAGATTGCGGGCGTAGTGCTCGCGGTAGACCTGCTCCAGTGCCAGCATCACGTCCCGGGCCGACTCCAGGCAGCAGCGGGAGAGCGCCAGCAGCGCCTCCGGCGAGCACTCTGCGGCATAGTCCGGCTTTGCGTAGGGCAGGATCCGGTTGATGCCCGGCAGGAGCCCCGGCACCGGCTCCTGGTCCCGGCGGACGGTGTCGCCGCCGATAAAGGGATAGAGCGTGGATTCCACAAACCACTGCCGCAGCGTGGGGAGGAAATACGCGCCGTCCACCGGGCGGCTGCGCTCCTTCATCAGGTCCTTGCCGTGGCCGGAGAGCACGCCCACCAGCACCATGCGGATGTCGATCTCCTCCTGCCGCAGCAGGGGATCCAGCACGCGGATGCGGTTGCCGGGGTGCATCACGTCGTCCACCAGGATCACCGGACGGGCAAAGGACTTGATCGTCCGGATCTGACACGGGATGGACGGATAGTAGGGAAAGGCCTCGATGGTTGTGGCCGTAAGGTCCGGCTCGAAGACCTTGTCGGTGTGGATGGTCTTGGTGACGGTGTTCGGGATGATCTGTCCGCGGAGCATTTTGCCGAAGGGCACGCACATGCACTCGCCCAGCCTGCGCGGCACGGTGGGCGTGTCGGGCACGCGGTTGAAGGCCGTGATGCGCTCCAGCAGGCGCTGGTGGATCACCTCCGCGGAGAGGGTCAGCATCAGCGAGCCGGGGTAGAGCCCGGCCAGCGCGTGCTGCAGCCGCTCGTGTCCCCGGGAGATGGCCTCCCGTACCCGCGGCTCCCCGGACAGGGGCTCCTGGATCGTCGTCTCCAGATTGCGGATCAGCACCGACGGGGCGTGCATATCCGTCTCCATCAGGGCCGCAGCGCCCTCGCGGCGCACGAAGCCCTGCCGGGCCAGCAGATCCTCCAGCTCCGCCCTCATGCCGTCTCGAGGCCGGCAGATGGCGTAGACGCAGCCCTCCGTCAGCGCCCGGGCCAGCACCTCGCTCAGCAGCAGCTGCGCGTCGTCGCCCGCGGCGGCAAGTCCGGTGATCAGCAGGGTCTTTCCCGCGGCGCGCAGACGGATCCGGTCCGCCAGCGCCGCGTCATGCACCGCGCCGTACAGCTCTGCCGTGGCCAGGGACCGCCAGGACAGCGCGCCCACGCAGCCGGCGCTGCGCCGCAGGAGCAGCAGCTCGTCGCCGGCACGCTCCGCATCCGCCGCCAGCTTCCGGGCGGCGTCCGGCATCGGCATGCCGCCGTAGGGCGGCGCCAGCCAGGCAAAGGAGATCCCCGATTGGGTCAGCAGCTGCTTTTCCTGCCTGTCGCGCAGGTACAGCCCGTTCTGATAGATGAAATCCTGGATGACCGGGTCGATAAACGGGGAGATATCGCGGTTCTGATCCACGTTCTCGCGGATGCGGGAGGAGCTGATATCCTCCAGCTCCGGCGGAAGGCGCAGCTCCATCACCTCGCCCGTCAGGTGCAGCACCTCCTTCGACGGAAGCGCCGGCTGCTCGGGCCGGGTGAAGACCACATGGTTCATGGAGTGGATGGACCAGGGCTCCGGCTCCTTCTGATAGGCCGAGGCGTGGGCGATGACGTCCGCCCCCACGACGATGAAGATCTGCATGTCGCCGAACAGCTCCCGCAGACGGCGCAGATCAGCCGGGTTGGCGATATTGATGGGGATATCGTCCGGGAACATGTGGACGTGGAAATCCTCGGCAATGGACATATTGATGATCTGCCGCCGGATCAGGTGGGGCTGGGGCTTCTTGGACCAGGAGAACTCGTCCACCGCCAGATAGACCTCGAAGCCCATCTCCCGAATGGCGTGCACGATCCCCTTGTGGGAGAGCGTGAAGGGGTCGAAGGTCCCCGGGAAAAACGCGACCCGGGTCGGCTGTTCGAAGGGGAAGGTGTCGTGGTCCAGGCGGTAAAGGGTGAGGAACCGGTCGATATGGGCCAGCGCGGAGGCGCGGTAGAAGAAGGTCAGGCTGCTGGGATCAGGGGCCTTCTCCACCAGGAAAGCCAGCTTGCGGCAGCAGAGCGTAAACAGCTCCGCCCGCTCCTCCATGGACAGGACCCGGGCGTCAAAGAGCTGGCCCACCACCAGCAGAGCCTCCTGACGCACCGCCTCGCGGTAATGGGCCAGGCCCTGCAGCAGAAGTCCCAGGAGCTCATGGCGGCGGGTGGTATACCGGTCGTCCGGCTCGGGGAAGCGATCACGGTAGGCGCCGTAGTGCTGCAGCAGCACGCCCGCCGTGCGCAGCGCGCCGTGAACGGTGCTGTCCGCCGGCGAGCCCAGCAGAGACCGGAGCCAGAGCACCTGCTCGTCCAGCTCGCTGGGATAGAGCAGCAGCGCCGCCCTTCCCAGCGTATCGGGGATATACTTGGATATCCCGTACTGTCCCAGCTCGATGCCCTTGCCCAGCTCCACCACTACCTCGTTGCGCTGTTCGCGGCGCAGCAGCGGCAGCACGTCCAGCAGCGCTTCGCCCGCCTTGTGGCGGACCACCACCCGCTCGGAGACCTGGATTAGATTGGAGAAGTGGGTGCAGATGTGCAGGATCTTGTCCGTATGGCCCTGCAGGGCCTGCTCCCGCAGCAGATCCACACCGGCCACCTTGCTGACCCAGGGTACGGCCGTCTTCAGGTTGTCCAGGAATACGTCGTCCTCCACCTCGGGGCGCAGGAACACGTCCGCCTCCGCTCCCACATCCTCGCCGGCCTGCTGCAGGATCCGGCAGCGCAGGAACCGCAGGGTCAGGCTGTCGCCGCCGGCCGCGCGGGCGATCTCCGCCACGCGGTCCATCAGCGGCGCATCCTGGGGCAAAAGCTGCTGCACCTCCCGCAGATACAGCAGCGCCGCCGTCCGCAGGCGCAGCTCGTCATGGGCGGCAAAGTAGGCGGCAAAGCGCACCAGAAGCTCCCGTTCTGCGCCGCGGCAGCTGCGGATCGGAATGCCGCCGATGCCGTTGAGCAGGGTCAGCGCCACGTCGGGCGTCTTCTCCTCGGGATGCTCATAGTACCGGAGCAAGATCGCCAGAAATCGCGGCAGCGCCTCCTCCGCCCCGTAGCGGACCATGGACTCGATCACCAGCCGCAGGGTGAATCCGATGTGGGAGCGCTGCTGGGCGGTGGCCTTGTGGTCGGGATTGATGATCTTCTCCAGATACTCCGTCCACAGGGCAAAGGGCACCTCCTCCGCCGGATCGGAGGGCACGTCATCCGGCAGGCGCTTGCGATAGACCAGGTGGAAGCGGGCAATGATCATTCCCATCAGGCCGGCGGCCTGGCGGCGGATATCGCCCTCGCGGTGGATCAGCAGTTCATAGAGGAAGGACAGCGCCTGCCGCTTCTGACGCGCGGACAGATAGGTGCAGTACTCCTCAAAGATATTCAGGTAGACCCGCAGCTGCTTCCAGTCCCGGCTGGCCCGGGCCGCCTCGATGATATTGCCGAATTTCTGGTCGCTGGACAGCAGATGCATCAGCCGCAGCTGGTGCTCCGTGGACAGCAGGGCCAGGCGGTCCACCGCCTCGTCAGCCCGCAGAAGCGCAGGATCCCTCTGCACGGCGCGCTGGCGCCGTGCGCCGGTCAGCTCCACGTCCGCGCCGATGGCGCGCAGATAGGCCTCGAAGTCCTGCAGCCGGCGGTAAACGATCTCATAGCGGCGGCGCTTTTCCGCGTCCACGTTCTCCAGCTTGCGGAGGATCACCTCAAAAGCGTCGTCCAGGGAGAAGAGCACATTCCTCTCCCGCCCGTTTTCAAATGCGGACTTGCTGCGCATGTCCGCGTAGATCAGGCACAGGGACTCCGCCGGCAGTGCGTCCAGCTCCAGATCCCACGTGGAGTGGTTGGCGGCGATATGGCTGACGGCGGGCATGTCGCGCTGCTCCAGCCAGCAGCCGGTATAGTAGTAGTGCAGGTGCGGCACCGCCTCTCCCGGGCGGCAGCCGTATTTGCCGATATCGTGGGCGGCGGCTGCGGCGGATACCAGCGCCAGGTCGATGATATCCTCATCCGCCTCCGCTATGGCCCGGGCAACGGTCAGGGCGATATGGTGCACGCCTGCGATATGGCTCAGCGTGCAGAAGGGCGTCACCTCGCAGCCCAGGCGCATCAGCTCGTAGATATACTCCCGGCGGAATGCGTCCGTAAAGCGGGCGTATTCCGCTCCGCTGTCGTATTTCGCCGCCTCCTCCGCAGTGAGGAAGCGGAAGTCATAGGCCGGGTCAAAGGGCAGCAGCCGGCGCTCCTCGTCCAGCAGGATCTGCAGAAGGGTGAGGTAGACCAGCGCCCCCCGCTCATACCGGGCGGCGTCCGGTGCAAAGCCCCCCTGGGGATACATCCGGGCGCGCAGAAAATCATAGCAGAAGGCGCACCAGCCGCCTGCCGGCTCCTCGCCCAGCAGCGGCGCGCAGGCCTCCGCCACCGCCCCGCAGTGCAAGCGGGCGCGCAGAGGAAACCACGCGCCGATCCGCTCCGTGAAATCGGACAGCTCCGCTGCCGCCGCCTTTCGGTCTGTGACCAGTCCCTGCTCCTGCAGCGCCAGGAGCATCTGATTGGTCAATTCACGCTTTGCCTTCCGATTCATCGCTCTTCCCCCCTGCAGAAGGATACTCAAAAGTATTGATAGAAAATTATACCACACCGGAAAAGCGCGCGTCAATGCGTGGAACGCTGCAAAACGCCCTCCGTACAGCCCGATCCGCGAAACAAAAATCACCCGGTCTCCGCAGAGATCGGGTGATCCTCTCAAGTTGTCCGGCGGACCCTACTCGTGCTTTCGGATCCAGATGTAGTTCTCCATCAGGTCGATGCGCTCAATGGCGGCGTCCACCTCGGTGGTCACGCCCATGATGTCGGTGAAGATCAGCTTGCCGTCCTTGCTGCGGACGCTGGCGATATTCCTGCACACCGGCTCCGGCTTTTCGCCCCCCAGGGCCAGCACAGTGGACAGACACACGGTTCATTCCCCCTTCAGAACGGCCAGGGCCCGTTCCAGCTTGTCATTGCTGCGGGCCAGATCGTCCACCGCCTCGTGGAGCAGCCGGGCCGCCTCCCCCTCTACGCCGTGGGCCAGCTCGTGGAGCTCCTGGGCGTGGTGGCGGTTATGGCCCAGCATATAGTTCAGCAGGGCCAGGGTCTCCTCCGGCGAAGAATGGTCGTGATGATGGTCGTGGGTATGCTCACACATGGCGGCCGCCTCCTCTTTTTTCTTGATTTTACCACCGGGGCCGGGGAAAGTCAATCATCCGCCGGGACACGCGATCCCTATCCCCCTCCCGGAGATAGGAAAAGTGCGGCTGTTTCGACGGTTTTCGTTGACAAGCGCCGGATACTTCTATATAATTTTACCATATATTATGGCTGTACAGGGGCTGTAATTGTAGGAAAATGAGGAGGATGAGCAATGCGGGATCTGAAACACCTGATCTTCTTTGAGAACCTGCTGCAGGAGGCCAACAACGATCTGGTCAAGCAGGCCAGAAACGAAGGCAACAAGGCCCTGGGCTATACCTGCTACTTTATGCCGGAGGTCCTGCTGGATCTGCCGGGCTGCTTCGGCGTTCGTCTGCGGGCGCCCCGCAGCGCCTCGCCGGACATGGCTACCTACTACATGTCCGGCCGCACCTGCCACTACGGGCGCAGCCTGATGGAGCGCGCCCTGGAGGGCGGCTTCAACTTCCTGGACGCCCAGATGGCCACGGAGACCTGCACCGTCACCTGCCGCTTCCAGGAGCACCTGCAGCGGATGGACATCATCCAGAACCCGGACTTCTTCTGCGAGTTCTGCGACGTACCCTTCAAGAAGACGGAGAACAGCTTTGTCCACTTCCGCAAGCAGCTCCAGGCCCACGTGCTGGACAAGCTCCATGAGAAGTTCGGCGTCGACGTGTCCGACCAGGCCCTGATGGCCGCCATCCAGCAGCACAACGAGGTCTGCCGCCTCATCACGGAGATCGGCTCCTACCGGAAGCTGGACGAGCCCACCATCACCGGCTACGAGTTCCACGTGATCCAGTTGGTGAGCCTGGTGTGCCCCAAGTATCTGATCCTGCCCTACCTCCGGGAGACGGCGGAGGAGATGAAGACCCGGGAGCCGGACCGCAAACGGACCTGGCGGGTCAAGGTGGCCCTGGCCGGCGCGGAAAACGACGACCCGGACTTCACCAAGCTCATCGAGAGCTGCGGCGCCCGCGTGGTGGCGGACCGGTACTGCTACGGCAGCCTGCCCGGCCGGGAGGAGATCCGGGTGGAGGAGGGCCAGGCGCCCCTGGACGCCATCGCCCGCCACTATCTGGAGACCAGCATGTGCCCGCGGTTCATGCCCCAGGATCTGATGCGCGGCCGGAAGAAATACCTGGCCGATATCGTCCGGGAGTACAAGGCCGACGGCCTGATCGTGGCCTCCAACAAATTCTGCGAGTACTGGAGCTATGAGCGCACCATGGACGCGCTGATCCTGCCCCGCGATTTCGGCATCCCCACCTGCTCCATTGAGAAGGAATACGTCAACTCCGCCTCCGGCCAGCTGCGCACCCGGTTCCAGGCCTTTATCGAGAGTGTGGAGATCAAGAAGATCCAGGAGGGCGCGAAAAAATGAAGAAGATCGATTGGAAAAAGCTGAAGGAGACCGACTGGAAGAAGGCCGCCAAGGACTTCTGGTACGGCAAGCCCCACGGCGAGCGGCGGCTGGGCGACCTCTATATGCCCAAGACCGGCCTCTACAAGCACCGGGAGTGGCGGGGCGTCAAGGACACGTTCTACTATTTCCACAACATCTGGCTGTACAATTACGCCCACATGGTGATGGACATCATGAAGTTCGGCGGCCCCGTCACCTTTGCCAAGGGCCTGTGGCGCTACCGCTGGATGGGCCAGACCTATCTGCCCGTCCTCCACTGGTTCGACCGCGGCCTGGAGGGCATGCGGGGCGAGGCCCTGCGCGCCTCCGCCTGGCACTACCGCGCCATGGTCTGCGTGTCCATCAACCAGTTCATGAACATGTTCAAGGCGGACGCCAACCTCCACGGCGGCCAGCACAACGACGCCTGGAAGCACACCTTCGCCCACAAGGAGACGGTGTGGGGCGGCGTGTTCTACCCCTGGCAGGATCGCTTTACCAACGTCCCCATGGAGATGATCCCCTACTTCGTCACCTGCCACGTGAACAACCACACGGTGCTCAACTACATCGACGCCGTCCAGTCCATCGGCCTGCCCGGCGACCCCTGCCCCATGTGCCAGGCCGAGGCCGGATTGTTCGTGCTGGACGATATGCCCGACTACGCCCCCCTGGTCGTCACCACCAACGAGGCCTGCGACGGCTCCGTGGCCAGCACCGCCATCCAGGACTGGTATCTGGACATCCCCCTCTTCGCCCTGCCCCAGCCCATGCAGTTTGACGATCCCCTGGTGCAGGAGCACTGCGCCAACGAGATCCGGGAGCTCTGGAAGTTCATCGAGGATCAGACCGGCGTGCCCTTCGACTGGGGGCAGCTGAAAAAGCGGCTGGAGCGCCAGAACGAGCTCCAGCGCTTCGAGTGGGAGAAGTGGGACGTGGCGGCCAACACCAACCACTATCCCATCAACGGCGTGGCCCAGGCCCTGTACCGCATCTATCAGAGCCAGTACGGCGACCATTACATCTGGCACGACACCGACAAGCGGGTCCGCAAGATCCTGGAGAAGTGCGTGGAGCAGAAGATCGACACCTTCCCCAAGACCCGCCACCGGGTCATCGCCTGGTCCTGCGCGCCGCTGTACTATTCCCACTGGTGCACCTGGGCCTATAACTGCTGGGGCCTGAACTGCATCATCAATATGGACTCCCTGATGTTCGACATGACCATCCGCACGGACAACCTGGACGACTGCGTCATGGACATGGCCCTTTACCACGAGTGGGCGCCCATGCGCCGCATGGCGGTGGGCGGCATGCACCACATCTTCGAGCTGTGGGAGAACATGGAAAAGTTCCACTGCGACATGGTCATGATGTACGACCAGCTCCAGTGCAAGGGCATGCAGGGCGTCCACGGTCTGTTCGAGGACGAGTTCCGCGCCCGCAACATCCACGCCATCTGGATGCCCCACGCCCTGCCCGACAAGCGGACCGTGTCCCGCTCCGAGATCCGCACCATCATCAACGACTACATGACCACCGTCATGCAGGAGGAGCCGCTGGATCCGTCCCTGCTGGACTTTGACGATTCCGAGAGCTGGTAAGAAGGAGGATAACGAGACATGCGTACACTTTTCAAGATCCTGGGCAAGGCGCTGCTGATCCTCGGCGGCCTATACGCCCTGCTGTTTGCCGTGTTCTTCTTCGATCTGGACGGCAAGGCCCTGTTCTACGGCGTGGAGCCCTTCCTGGTGAAGCACTATGACAAGATGCAGCGGCGCGATCCGCTCAAACAGACCTATGAGACGGAGACCCCGTCCTACGAGTACAAGGTGTAAGGGAGGAGATCACATGGAGGAGCTCAAGAAGACGCTGCTGGAAACCGGGAAGAACACCCTGAACGCGGCGCTGTCCCTGGTCCGCACCACGGCGGGCGCCACCGCCGACCTGCTGGGCCGGGCCGCCGGCCACGCGGTGAAATTCGCCAAGGAGCAGGGCGGCGAGCTGGTCAAGGCGACCGGCGGCAAGGTCAAAACGGCCGCCCAGGACCACCGCCAGGGCCTGCTGCTGATCGCGGCGGCGGTGTCCGGCGTAGTGATGATCGCCTCGCTGGTGGGGTATCTGCTGGGGCGGAAAAAGTAAGAGGATACAAGACGCCGGGGGAGGCGCTTCTCCCGAAGCGCCTCCCCCGAAAAGAAGATGCGATGCGGGAACGGGCGGTGGAGATTGCCCCCCGGTTTTCTGCCGCTGTCATCCTGAGCGAGCGCCAGCGAGCCGAAGGATCTTTGCGCGCGCTTTTCCCGCGCGGGGGAAGATCTTTCGACTGCGTTCGCTGCGCTCACTCCGCTCAAGATGACACGGGGAAGACGTAAGCGGGGCGTCGGGGACGCCGCCCCCTACGGAGCAAAACGTCCCGTCAACCACGTAGGGGCGGGCCTCTGTGCCCGCCCGGGAGAACACGGGGGAGTCCTGCGGCTCGCTGTCGGGCAGTCGGCGGAGGTGTGAAAACGAAGCGCTTCCCCCGGTTGAACACGGAGGAGCGAACAATGTGTCTCCGGATGTTGCGTTTTGGCACAAAAGAGAGTTAATCATATGGAATCCGGCGCAATACGCAAACACAGATAGCCGATAGGTCAGGAGAAAAAATGAACTCAAAGAAAGCACGCAAAATCGGGATTATTCTTGGCGTTGTTTTACTCGCATTTATACTGTTCATGGTGTTTATATATCCGACGCTTGTATTAATGGCTGAACATAAGGGCGTTTTGAAGCAACTCGATAATCCTTACATCAACGACAACTTCTCTGAATGGAAAGAAGTTGAGCTTGATTCATCTGCACGCATTTCAGTACCTCGGGAGTGGAGTGTAGAGCAGGACGGGGAAAGCATCGTTATTAAACGCGACGGAGTAATTATTGCACAGGGATTACGTTACGGCCTGGCTTCTACTGTCAATCATGAGGGTGCGGTCAATACAGAAAACAAACTGAATGATTTCCTTGCGCGAATGGTTTCATTTCCAATTTCAGACATCAAGTATGAGGATTTGACCGTTCTTCACTTGGGCACCGGTGCATCATATCTCAAAGCAACATACTTTGGTACAGACGGAGAGGAAGAAACACACTATCAGATGCAGATTAGCTTTGGACACCTTCACAGGTATTATTTCGATTTTGGGGAAATATCTGGAAATTCTGATACACTCCTTCAGCAGATCGTGGCGATGGCGTATTCCTACCAAATGGGGGACGGTTGATCAGACGATAGGGGAAGGATCGCTGTGTTTTGTCCAATGCTCCAGGATAAGTGAAAAACCAATATCCATCCATGCGGGGGCCGCGCTTGACGCGGCCCCCGCAAAGCGTTACAATAGAACCAATAAAACCACTCCAAGGAGACGATATTTGACCATGGAAAAACGTGAATTCAAGGCGGAATCCAAGCGGCTGCTGGACCTGATGATCAACTCCATCTACACCCATAAGGAGATCTTCCTGCGGGAGATCATCTCCAACGCCTCGGACGCCATCGACAAGCTGTGTTATCTGAGCCTCACCGACGACAAGGTGGGCCTGAGCCGGGACGACTTTGCCATCATCCTGACCCTGGACAAGGAAAACCGCACCCTCACCGTCAGCGACAACGGCATCGGCATGAGCGCCGACGAGCTGGAGAACAACCTGGGCGTCATCGCCAACAGCGGCTCTCTGCAGTTCCGCCAGGAGCTGGACGAGGCCGCCAAGAGCGAGACGGACATCATCGGCCAGTTCGGCGTGGGCTTCTACTCCGCCTTCATGGTGGCTGACCATATCACCGTGGTGACGAAGAAGTACGGTGAGGAGCAGGCCTGGCGCTGGGAGTCCTCCGGCGTGGACGGCTACACCGTGGAGAAGTGCGACAAGGAGACCGTGGGCACCGACGTCATTATGCACATCAAGGCCGACGGCGAGGAGAAGGACGAGTACAGCCAGTACCTGCGGGAGTATCCCCTCTACAAGCTGGTGAAGAAGTACAGCGACTACATCCGCTTCCCCATCAAGATGCTGATGCCCCACCCGGTGAAGAAGGAGGGCACCCCCGACGACAAGCCGGAATATGAGGAGGTCTTCGAGTACGAGGTGCTCAACTCCATGGTGCCCCTGTGGCAGCGGAAGAAGAGCGAGGTCAAGAAGGAGGAGTACGACGAGTTCTACCGGGACCGCTTCGGCGAGATGGCGCCGCCCCAGTCGGTGATCACCGTCAGCGCCGAGGGCGCCGTGACCTACAAGGCCCTGCTGTTCATCCCCTCCCAGGCGCCGGGCCTCTACAACACCGACGAGTTCCAGCCGGGCCTGCAGCTCTACAGCGCCGGCGTGATGATCATGGACAAGTGTGCCGGCCTGCTGCCGGAGGAGTTCAACTTCGTCCGCGGCGTGGTGGAGTCCCCGGATCTGAGCCTGAACATCAGCCGCGAGCTGCTGCAGCACGACCGGCAGCTGAAGATCATCGCCGGCAACCTGGCCAAGAAGATCAAGGCCGAGCTGGAGCGGATGCTCCGGGACGAGCGGGAGGAATATGAGAAGTTCTACCGCAATTTCGGCCGCCAGCTGAAGATCTGCGCCATCGACAACTACGGCGCCAAGAAGGACCAGCTCCAGGACCTGCTGCTGTTCTACTCCTCTGCCGAAAAGAAGCTGGTGACCCTGGGCGAGTATGCGGAGCGCATGAAGGAGGACCAGAAGTACATCTACTTCGTCCCCGGCGACAACGTGGAGACCATCGACCGGATGCCCCAGACGGAGCTGCTGAAGGACCACGGGATGGAGATCCTCTACTTCACCGAGCGCCCCGACGAGTTCATCGCCGACATGTTCCGCACCTACAGGGACAAGCCCTTCCGCTCCGCCGTGGACGGCGACCTGGAGCTGCCCGGCCAGGAGAAGAAGGACGAGACCGAGGCCTACAAGGAGGGCTTCGCCTTCATCAAGGAGGCCCTGGGCGACAAGGTGACGGAGGTAAAGGCCTCCACCCGTCTGAAAACCCACCCGGTCTGCCTCTCCAGCGGCCAGGGCGTCACCTTTGAAATGGAGAAGTACTTTGCAGCCGTCCAACCGGAGCTGGGCATGAAGGCCAAGCGGATCCTGGAGATCAACGTGGATCACCCCGCCTTCGTCACCTTCGAGACCACCCGGATCATCGACCCGGAGAAGGCCAAAAAGTACGCCCAGATCCTCTACAATCAGGCCCTGCTGATCGCGGGCCTGCCCATCGACGACCCCAGCGGCTACACCGACCTGCTGTGCAGCTTGTGGAAGTAACACACGGAAAAGGAGGGGCCTATGAGTTACCGCCGACTGCCCTTTTTCCAGTATTTCATCAACACCAGCGACGATTTCAACCACACCGGCCGGGCGACCTATCCCATCTCCTA
>JAFRSI010000162.1 GCA_017427645.1 Oscillospiraceae bacterium
CTTGTAGCGGCAGATGACCTCCAGGCCCTTGCCGAAGACCTAGGCGGGCAGGACCTCCAGGGTGGTGTTGGCCAGGTCGGCGCTGACGAAGTGGGTGCGGATGCCGGCGGCGTTGATCTTCTCGAAGAAATAGATGGACATGCGCAGATTCACGTCGCCCACGCCCTCGATGGTCAGACCGATGGAATTCTCGCCGGGATCGAACACGCCGTCCTTGCCGGTGCAGTCGTCCTTGAACTTCAGGAGATAGTTGCCGTTGTCCAGTGCGTAGACGTTCTTGGTCTTGCCGGTGTAAACAAGTTTCTTTTCCATGTGATTTGTCTCCTTTATGATAAAATGTTTTTGTGAATCTCGTTTCAGGCGAGGCGGTCAGAGATCGAAGCGTCCTTGTCCAGCACCTTCCGGGCGTCGGCAGCCCGTTTGTCAGCCAGGCGCTGGGCCAGGGAGGCGTCCTCCACCGCCAGGATCTGCGCCGCCAGCAGAGCGGCGTTGCCGCCGCCGTTCACGCCCACGGCGGCGACGGGGATTCCCGTGGGCATCTGCACGGTGGAGAGCAGGGCGTCCATGCCGTCCAGGACGCCGCCCTTGCAGGGGATCCCGATCACCGGCAGGGTGGTGTTGGCCGCCAGTGCGCCGGCCAGATGGGCGGCCATGCCGGCGGCGGCAATCAGTACGCCGAAGCCGGCCTCCCGGGCGTCGGCGGCAAAGGCGCGGGCCTGCTCCGGCGTACGGTGGGCGGAATAGACGTGGGTCTCAAAGGGAATTTCCAGTTCGTTGAGAATGGTGACCGCTTTCTGGATCACGGGCAGGTCGGAATCACTGCCCATCACGATACCGACTTTCTTCATGGTGTCCCTCCTAATTCAAGGCATTAGCAAAAATGAAAGGTCCGGGTGTACCGGGCTCCGCGGAGCTCAGTACGCCCGGACAGGCGTTTGAAATCAGGCACCGTATGACGTCCGGAGGACGGGCGCGTTTCACTGAACTCCTTTTGACGGCGGTGTGACGTATTACTTGATGGTCGGCGTGGTGTCCTTCTGGATCACGTCGTGAGCACCGCCCTCCACGATGCTGGTGGAGGAGACCAGGGTAAGAACGGCCTTCTTCTGCAGCTCGGGGATGCTGAGGGCGCCGCAGTTGCACATGGTGTGGCGCACCTTGCTGAGGGTCAGGGCCACGTTGTCCTTCAGGGAGCCGGCGTAGGGCACGTAGGAGTCCACGCCCTCCTCAAAGCTCAGCTTCTTGTCGCCGCCCAGATCGTAGCGCTGCCAGTTCCGGGCGCGGGCAGAGCCCTCGCCCCAGTATTCCTTATAGTAGGTGCCGCCGATGCTGACCCGATTGGTGGGGCTCTCGTCAAAGCGGGCAAAGTAGCGGCCCAGCATCACGAAGTCGGCGCCCATGGCCAGCGCCAGCGTGATGTGGTGATCGTAGACGATACCGCCGTCGGAGCAGACGGGCACGTAGATGCCGGTCTCCTCGAAGTAGCGGTCCCGCTCGGCGCAGACCTCAATGAGCGCGGTGGCCTGTCCGCGGCCGATGCCCTTGGTCTCCCGTGTGATGCAGATGGACCCGCCGCCGATGCCGACCTTGACGAAGTCGGCGCCGCAGTCGGCC
>JAFRSI010000163.1 GCA_017427645.1 Oscillospiraceae bacterium
AGCTATATGGAGAAGATCCCGGTCTGCACGGCCTATGAGATCGACGGGGAGCGGACGGAGGAATTCCCCTTCCCAGTGCTGCTGGACAGGGCCAACCCCGTCGTGGAATACGTGGACGGCTGGCATTGCGATATCTCCGGGGCACGCATCTGGGCGGATCTGCCGGAGGCGGCCAGGAACTACGTGGAGCGGATCGAAAGGGCAGTGGGTTGCCCAATCCGGTACGTCTCGGTGGGGCCTGAACGGGACGCCATCATTCGCCGATAAGGAGGAACGCTCATGTACGACAAATATGAATCCCCGCTGTCCTCCCGCTATGCGTCAGACAGAATGCTGCGGCTCTTTTCCGCCCGGCGGCGGATAGAGACCTGGCGTCGGCTCTGGACGGAGCTGGCCAGGGCGGAGCGGGACCTTGGCTTGCCCATCCGCGACGAACAGGTGGTCGAGCTGGAGGCCCATATCAGCGACATCGATTTTGCCTGCGCCGAAGCGAGGGAGCGGGAGGTGCGCCACGACGTCATGGCCCACGTCTATGCCTATGGAGAGGCTGCGCCCAGCGCTGCCGGGATCATCCACCTCGGCGCCACCAGCTGCTACGTGACGGACAACGCCGATCTCATCCTGTACCGGGAGGGGCTCGGGTATCTCAGGGACGAACTGCTCAAGACCCTGGCCGCGCTGGCGGACTTCGCGGAGAAATATAAGGGCCTGCCCACCCTTGGCTATACCCACTATCAGCCGGCCCAGCTGGTCACGGTGGGCAAGCGGGCCACCCTGTGGATGCAGGACCTGCTTTCAGACTTGGATGAGCTCGAAGAGCTGTCAGGCAGCCTCCGGTTCCTGGGCTGCCGCGGCGCCACCGGGACGGAAGCCAGCCTTCTCGATCTGTTCGACGGGGACGGCGCGAAGGTAGACGAGCTGAACCGCCGGCTCGCGGACGTCTTTGGTTTTCGGGAATGCTTTGCGGTCTGCGGCCAGACCTATCCCCGCAAGACGGACAACCGGATCCTGAACCTGCTCTCCTCTCTGGGGCAGAGCTGCCACAAGATGGCCACGGATATCCGCCTGCTGCAGCACGATCGACAGCTGGAGGAGCCCTTCGGCAGCCAGCAGATCGGTTCGTCCGCCATGGCCTACAAGCGCAACCCTATGCGCTGCGAGCGGATCTGTTCCCTGTCCCGATATCTCATATCCGATGCTGTGAGCGGCGCCATGACGGCCTCCACCCAGTGGCTGGAGCGCACCCTGGACGATTCGGCGGGACGCCGTATCTCCCTGCCGGAGGGGTTCCTGTGCGCGGACGCGATCCTGCGCCTTGCCCAGAACGTGGTCAGCGGGCTGTCGGTCAACGAGCGGATCATTGAAGGAACGGTGCAGGAATACCTGCCCTTTATCGCCACGGAGGACCTTTTGATGGAGGCGGTCAAGCGGGGCGGCGATCGCCAGACGCTGCATGAGACCATCCGTACATGCTCCATGGAGGCCGCCGCGCGCATGAAGGCGGAAGGCGTTCTGGACCTGTCGGAAAGGATCGCAGCCAGGCCGGAGTTCGGGATGACCCGGGCGGAGCTGGACGCCCTCCTTCAGCCGGACCGGTATATCGGCCGGTGCCGGGAGCAGGTGGAGCGTTTTCTGGAACAGGTCAAGCCTCGCCTGGCCTGCGCGGGCGAGGCGGACGCGGACATACCGGTGTGAGGAGGACGAACGTGAACGTACGCATGGAATCGGACAGCATGGGCAAGATCGCTGTCCCGGCGGACAAGTATTGGGGCGCGCAGACAGAGCGGTCCCGCCGCAATTTTCCCATCGGCGTGGGACAGGAACCCATGCCTAGCGAAGTGATCACCGCTTTGGCCCTGATCAAGAAGGCCGCGGCTCTGGTCAACCGCGAGCTGCTGCCTAAAAGAATGACGCAAGAGAAGAGGGACCTGATCGTCAGGGCCGCCGACGAGATCCTGGCGGGAAAGCTGTGGGAGCACTTTCCACTGGTGGTCTTTCAGACCGGGTCCGGGACCCAGACCAACATGAACGTCAACGAGGTGATCGCCGGATGGGGCAACGAACTGGCCGGAAGAAAGCTCCTGCACCCCAACGACGACGTGAATATGTCCCAATCCTCCAACGATACCTTCCCCTCCGCCATGCGGATCGCGGCCGTGATCGCCCTGGAGAACCGCCTGCTGCCGGCGGTGGACCGGATGATCCTGGCGCTCAAAGCGTTGGAAGCGGAAAACGAAGGCGTCATCAAGTCCGGCCGGACCCATCTGCAGGACGCCGTGCCCATCCGCTTCTCCCAGGAGATCTCCGGCTGGCGGTCCAGTTTGGAACGGGATGAGGAGATGCTGCGCGCATTGATGGGGCCCCTGGGCGAATTGGCGCTGGGCGGAACGGCAGTGGGCACGGGACTGAACGCGCCGCAGGGTTTTGACGCGGGCGCGG
>JAFRSI010000164.1 GCA_017427645.1 Oscillospiraceae bacterium
CCTACATGAAGCAGAAAGTGGGCAACAAGGACCCCTATACCAATCCCCCCGCCTATCCGATTTTCGTCTCCGATGAGGACGTCTATCCCGGCCACGGCAACGTGGACAGGGTCCAGACCGTGAAGTCGACCTGGACGCTGTACACCCAGTTTGAGGTGACGGCCCTGGTCAACAACGACGCCTGGGGCACTGTGACCGTATCCGGCAGCACCATCACGGCTGCGCCGGCCGCCGGCTATTTCACCGCCGGCTTTGAGGTCGTCTCCGGTGAGGCTGCCGTGACGCAGAGCGGCAACGTGTTCCACGTGAATGCCGCCAGCGACTGCGCCATCCAGATCAATTTCGCGCCAAAATCGCCCGCTGTGATCAATTTCTCCGTTCCGGAGGGCGTGACCTGCGCGCCCCTCTCCGCCTATGTGAATGACGATGTGGTGCTGCCCGTCCCCACGGGCACGGTTACGGCAGGCGAATACGAGTGCGTGTTCATGGGCTGGACCACGGCTCCCGTAGAGGAGCGGGTGACCGTCTCGCCCGCCTATCTGCGCCCCGGCGCCAGCATGACGGTCACGGCCGAGGAGCAGACGCTGTACGCCCTGTATGCCTATCTGGTTCCCGAAGTGACGGTGGAAGGCCAGTACAGCCTGGTGGACAGGCAGCCCGTCAACTGGCTGGACGACTATGTCATTACCTATGACGGCATCAAAGCGCTGGATGCCAGCGGCCAGTATACCGGCACCAAGATCGGCGCCAGCAGTGCCGTGGCGGATCTGGAGGATGCCGGCGTGGTGAAGGTCGGCATGATCCTGAGCAACGTGCCCGATTCCCTGGTGTTCCAGGTCATCCCGCAGGGAGACGGCACCTGCGCCGTGAAGATGAAGAACAGCGACAAGTACCTGGCGCTGACCAACAACGCCGATATGCTGACCACCAGCACCAGCGTGACCAACAAGAGCAAATGGACGCTGACCATGGAGAGCGACGTGCCCGTCCTGACCAACGCGGCCTTCTCCGGCCGTGCGCTGCAGTACAACACGGGCGCGACCGTGTTCCGCGCCTATACCGCCGGTACCCAGCAGCCGCTGACGCTGTACGCTGCGGCCAAGGGCACCACCTGGTTCACCACCGATCCCAGGGATCCGAATGCACCCACAGGTCCGGTCATCACCGGCCAGCCCGCGGACTTCACCGGACCCATCGGCGCGACGGCCAGCTTTACCGTAATTGCCGAGGGCGAGGGCCTGACCTATCAGTGGCAGTACAAGTCCCTGAAGGACGGCAAGTGGCACGACACGAAGGTGGATGGCTATGATACCCCCACCATGCAGATCGGCGTTACCGCCGCCCGCAACGGCATGCAGTTCCGCTGCAAGGTCACCGACGCCTCCGGCTCAACGGCGATTTCCGATCCGGCGACGCTCCGCGTGGAGGCAGTCGGCCCGACGATCACTTCCCAGCCCCAGGATTTCACCGGCCCCATCGGCGCCACCGCCAGCTTTACCGTAATTGCTGAGGGCGAGGGCCTGACCTATCAGTGGCAGTACAAGTCCCTGAAGGACGGCAAATGGCACAATGCGAACGTGACGGGCTCCACTGCGGCGACCATGAGCATCGGCGTCACCGCCGCCCGCAGCGGCATGCAGTTCCGCTGCAAGGTCACCGACGCCTCCGGCATGA
>JAFRSI010000165.1 GCA_017427645.1 Oscillospiraceae bacterium
GCCTACCGCTTCTTCTGCCTCCAGAGCCACTACCGCAAGAATCTGGTGTTCTCCTGGGAGAACCTGGACAACGCGGCGGCGGCCTACGGGAAGCTGGTGGCCCGCCTGGCCACGGTGGATCCCAGGGACGGCGCTGTGGACGAGGCCGCGCTGGCCGAGCTGAAGGAGAAGTTCTCCAGAGCTATGGACAACGATCTGAATACCCCCAACGGCGTGACGGTACTCTACGACATCCTCAAGGCCAAGTGCAGCGGCGCCACCAAGTGGGCCGCCGTGGAGGCTGTGGACGAGGTGTTGGGATTGCAGCTGACCGAAAAGGCCGCTGCCCAGCGGGCCCAGCAGGCCAAGGCGGTCCCCGCTGCCGAGGGCTTCACCGTCATCAGCGAGAGCGGCGAGGAGGACCCGGAGATCGAGGCCCTTCTGCGCCGCCGCGCCGAGGCCAAGAAGGCGAAGAACTTTGCGGAGGCAGACCGCATCCGGGACGAGCTGAAGGCCCGGGGTGTCGAGATCACCGACGTGGCCGGCGGCGTCCGCTGGAAGAGAGGATAAGGCGCTGAAACAATTTGCGGTAGATGTACAAGGAAAACAGGTGCTTGAAAGCTTTTGACAGATACCCTCCCTTTTCTTGCTGTTTGATGTTCCGAACCGTGTCGTTTAGAATAAACATACAAAAACAGGAGTTGTGTGGATCGCTTTTTGTGATATCTGGGAATGCCCGGAAGCAGCACACGATGACAGACGGAGGTAAGGAATGAGAACACTGTATTTTGACTGTGCCATGGGCGCCGCCGGCGACATGCTGACGGCTGCGCTGCTGGAGCTGCTGCCCGATCCCGACGCCTTCGTGGAGAAGCTGAACGGGCTGGGACTGCCCGGCACGGAGTTCGTCCGGGAGGCCGCCGTCAAGTGCGGCATCCGGGGCACGCACGTGGCCGTGCTGGTGAACGGGGAGGAGGAGCACGCGTTTTTCCACAGTCATCATCACCATCACGAGCATGAGCACGAGCATGAGCATGAGCATCACCACCATGACCAGGAGAACGGCCACGGACATGAGGGCCATCACCACAGCGGGATGCACGACGTGGAGCACATCGTGTCCCACCTGGCGGCTTCCCGGCAGGTGAAGGCAGACATGTTGGCGGTCTACGGGCTGATCGCCGGGGCGGAGAGCAAGGTCCACGGCGTGCCCGTTCCGGATATCCACTTCCACGAGGTGGGGACGCTGGACGCCATCGCCGACGTGGCAGCCGTCTGTCTGCTGATGGAGGAGCTTGCGCCGGAACAGGTGCTGGCCTCGCCGGTCCACGTGGGCAGCGGGCAGGTGCGCTGCGCCCACGGGCTGCTGTCCGTGCCCACGCCGGCCACGGCGGAGCTGCTGCGGGGCGTTCCCATATACGGCGGCGAGATCCCGGGCGAGCTGTGTACCCCCACGGGGGCCGCCCTGCTGCGCCATTTTGTGAACAGCTTCGGCCCCATGCCCGCCATGCGGACGGAGGCCATCGGCTACGGTATGGGGAAGAAGGACTTTCCGGCGGCCAACTGCGTCCGGGCCCTGCTGGGCGATACCGATGAGCGGGGCGATACCGTGGTGGAGCTCTCCTGCAATCTGGACGATATGACGGCGGAGGACATCGCCTTCGCCGCGGAAGAGCTTTTGGCCGGCGGCGCGCTGGACGTCTACACCGTGCCTGTCGGCATGAAGAAGGGCCGGCCCGGCACCATGCTGCGGGTCATGTGCGCCCCGGCGGACCGGGACCGGATGGCGGAGCTGCTGTTCCGCCACACCACCACCCTGGGCCTGCGGGAGGAGGAGATCCGCCGCCGGACCCTGGAGCGGCGGACGGAGGCCGTGGAAACGCCCCTGGGCGCCGTACGGGTGAAGCGGGCGTCGGGCGCCGGCGTGGACCGGCAGAAAATCGAATACGAGGACCTGGCCCGTCTGGCCAGGGAAAACGGCCTGAGTCTGGCGGAGATCCGCCGCCGGATCAGAGAGTCTTGAAGGGAGGAGAACGCCGTGCACGAGCTGCTGCACGTCCATGAGCACGAGGAAGAACACGCGCACACCCATCCCCATACCCACAGCCATCAGCACACCCAGGCGGTGCTGAACCGCCTCTCCCGGGCCATCGGGCATCTGGAGTCGGTGAAGCGGATGGTGGAGGACGGCCGGGACTGCACGGAGGTGCTGATCCAGCTGGCCGCCGTGCGCTCGGCCCTGGGCTCCATCAGCCGGATCGTGCTGAAGGACCACATCGAGCACTGCGTGGTGGACGCCGTGGAGACCCACGACCAGGAGGCCATCGACGCCCTGAATCACGCCATCGATCACCTGTTCAAGTAATCCATCTCCGTGACGGAAAGGAACTATACCATGATTCGGAAGCAATTGGAGGAGTATTTTCAGCAGCACCGGCAGGAGCTGGTGGAGGATATCTGCCGCCTGGTGCGGATCGACAGCGTAAAGGGCGCGCCCCAGCCCGGCATGCCCTTCGGACCGGGACCGGCGGCGGCCCTGGAGGAGGCTCTGACCATGGCCCGCGGCATGGGCTTTGCCGTCCGCAGCTGGGACGGCTACGTGGGCACCGCCGACTACGGCGACGGCCCGCGGCAGCTGGACATCCTGGCCCACCTGGACGTGGTGCCGGTGGGCGACGACTGGACGGTCACCGCGCCCTTTGCGCCCGTGGTGCAGGACGGCCTGCTCTACGGCCGCGGCTCGGCGGACGACAAGGGCCCGGCGGTGGCGGCGCTGTACGCCATGCGGGCGGTGAAGGAGTTGGGCATCCCCCTGCGCAAGAGCGTCCGGCTGATCCTGGGCACGGACGAGGAGAGCGGCAGCGCGGATATCGCCCACTACTATCAGCACCAGGAGGAGGCCCCCATGACCTTTTCCCCGGACGCGGATTTCCCGGTCATCAACATCGAGAAGGGCCGGGCTCACGGCGTGTTCACCGCCTCCTGGGAGGAGAGCGGCGCCCTGCCCCGGATCGTCAGCTTCCACGCCGGCACCCGGGCCAACGTGGTGCCCGGCACCGCGGAGGCGGTGGTGGCCGGCCTGACGGCCCGGGAGGTGGAGGAGGCGGCGAAGAGCGTGGACGCCCGGACGGGGATCACGTTTTCCCTGATCGACGGCGAGAACGGACTGACTGTCGCCGCCCAGGGCGAGAGCGCCCACGGCTCGATGCCCATGGACGGCCGCAACGCGCTGACGGGTCTGCTGACCCTGCTGGCCGAGCTGCCTCTGGCCGAAGACGGCGCCTCGGAGCGCATCCGCGCGCTGAACGAGCTGTTTCCCCACGGCGACTGGCGGGGCATGGCGGCCGGTGTGGATCGGCATGACGAGGCCTCCGGCGATACCACCCTGGCCTGCACCGTCCTCCATCTGGAGAACGGCGCCCTGCGGGGCGAGTTCGACGGCCGGACGGCCATCGGCGCCAACCAGGAAAACACCTGCGACGTGCTGATCGCCGCCATGGCGGCGCGGGGGATGGCGCTGGAATGCCGCCACCGCCCGGAGCACGTGGTGCCGGCGGAGGCGCCCATCGTCCGGGAACTGCTGAAGTGCTACGAGGAGTACACCGGCCAGAAGGGCGAGCCCCTGGCCATCGGCGGCGGCACCTACGTCCACAACCTGAAAAACGGCGTGGCCTTCGGCTGCGCCATGCCCGGCGTGGATAACCGGATGCACGGGGCCGACGAATTCGCCGTGGTGGACGACCTGGTGCTCAGCGCCCAGATGTTCGCCCAGGCCATCGTGGACCTGTGTCAGTGAGAAAGGAGTATCGCCATGCAGGATTTATCCGTAGAAGCCTTTTCCCAGTTCAATAAGAAGTGGGCGCTGGTATGCGCCGGGACCCCGGAGTGCCACAACGCCATGACCGTCAGCTGGGGCGGTCTGGGGACGCTGTGGAGCAAGCCGGTAGCCACGGTTTACGTCAAGCCCGTGCGCTACACGTATCAGTTCATGGAGAAGAACGAGTACTTCACCGTCAGCTTCTATCCCGAGGAGTGGCGCAGGGCCCTGTCCGTCATGGGCACCACCTCCGGACGGTACGGCGACAAGGACGCCGTCGCAGGACTGACGCCTGTGCCGGCGGGGGAGAGCACCACCTACGCCCAGGCGGAGGTCACGCTGCTGTGCCGGAAGATCTATCGGCAGGATCTGGAGCTTTCGCAGATCCCCGCCGACGTCGTGAAGACCTACTATGAGACGGAGGCGCCTCACCGCATGTACATCGGCGAGGTCGTAGACGTGATCAAGCCGGAAGAATGATCGCCTGAAACCCGCTGTGCCGCAAGGCACGGCGGGTTCAAATATTTTGCTTGCGTTTTAACGAGGGATAGTGTATAATACGCCCGGCTTGAAAACTGAATACCGGACCAAAGTTTTCTCGCAAAACCGGGCGCCGAAGGCGCCTCACATTGACCCGGAAACGGGCAGTGATGAAAGGAGAAAAACATGAAAAAGAGAATTTTGGCAGTGATCCTTCTTCTGGGTATGCTAACGACCCTGCTGGCCGCGTGCGGCAGCAAGGGAGCGAACCCGGAAAAACGAAGGGAGGCCAACGAGATCGTCATTGGCATCCCCCAGGACTTTGACAGTCTTGACCCCGATCATATGACGGCGGCAGGAACCAAGGAAGTCATGTTCAACGTATACGAGGGGCTGGTGAAGCCCACTTCCGACGGAAATATCGTTCCTGCAGTCGCATCCGACGTCAACGTTTCGAGCGACGGCCTGACCTACACCTTTACGCTGCGTCAGGGCGTCAAGTTCCACAACGGCGACACGGTGGACATGCAGGACGTTTTGTTTTCTCTCAAGCGCCGCATGAGCGAGGATGACGCCGCGGCCCATCTGGCCGCGCTGGACATCATCGCCGACGTGAATGGCCAGGGCGACACCCTGACCATCACCCTCAGCGAGCCCAGCGGCGAGTTCCTGGCCTACATGATGAACGTCTTTATCATCCCCGCCGAATATGAGGAGTCAGCCGTCTCCATGGGCACCGGCCCCTTCAAGGTGGTTTCTCACACCGCCCAGGACAGCCTGGTGCTGGAGCGGTTTGACGACTACTGGGGCACCGCCGCCAAGGTGGCCAAGGTGACCTGCAAGATCATCGAGAAGGCGGACGCCCTGGTCCGCGGTCTGCAGAGCGGCGCTCTGGACATGGTCTCCCACATGACCTATGCGCAGACCTCCCAGCTCAAGAAGGAGAGCTTCCACGTGGAGGAGGGCAGCATGAATCTGGTGCAGGCCCTGTACCTGAACAACTCCGTCAAGCCCTTTGACGACGTGCGCGTCCGTCAGGCCCTGTGCTATGCCATCGACAAGCAGGGCATCATCGATCTGGCCTTCGACGGCTACGGCACGCCCCTGGGCACCTCCATGTTCCCCTCCTTTGCCAAGTATTACGACGCCAGCCTCACCGACTACTATCCCCACAACGAGGACAAGGCCAGGGAGCTGCTGAAAGAAGCGGGCTATCCCAACGGCTTTGAGATGACCATCACCGTTCCCTCCAACTATCAGCCCCACGTGGACACCGCCCAGGTGATCGTCGAGCAGTTGAAGAAGGTGGGCGTCACGGCCACCATCCTGCCCGTCGAGTGGAACAGCTGGCTCAGCGACGTGTACGGCAAGAGCGAGTTCCAAAGCACCATCACCGGCCTGACCAGCGACAACATGACCGCCCGCAAGCTGCTGGAGCGCTTCAACACCAAGGCCGGCAACAACTTCACCAAATATAACAACAGCGACTACGACGAGCTGTATGCCCAGGCCGTGTCCTGCACGGACGACGCCCGGCAGGTGGAGCTCTATCAGCAGATGGAGCGCAACCTGACGGAGAACGCCGCCAACGTCTATATCCAGGATATGGCGGATCTGGTGGCCCTGCGCGCCGGACTGGAGGGCCTGACCTTCTATCCGCTGTACGCGGTGGATCTGTCCACCCTGTACTGGGGCTAAAAAGCAAATGTGAGAAGGGCAGGGGCCCAGGCCCCTGCTCTTTTCGGTATGGGAGGAAAGCGCCCGTGAAATATGCGCTCAAACGAATTCTGATGCTGCTGGTGACGATGCTGATCGTATCGTTTCTGACCTTCGCGGCCTTTGCGTTGATCTCCGGCGATCCGGCGGAGGCCATGCTGGGCACGGAGGCCACGCCGGAGCAGCTGGCCGCCCTGCGCCATGAGCTGGGGCTGGACCGCCCGTTCCTGACCCGCTATATCGCCTGGCTGGCCGGCTTCTTCACCGGCGATCTGGGCACCTCCATCCGCTACCGCCAGCCGGTCTGGGAGCTGATCGCCCCCAAGCTGGAGGTGACGCTGTGTCTGTGCCTGGTGAGCTTCGTCATCATCACCGCCGTGTCCATTCCCCTGGCCATATGGTCCTATCGCTGGGTGGGCGGCGCCTTCGACTGGCTGCGTACGGCCTTCAACCAACTGTGCATGGCGGTGCCGCCCTTCTTCACCGGCATCCTCATATCCTGGCTGTTCGGCATCCTGCTGCGGCTGTTCGTGCCCGGGGATTTCCCCGGCCTGCACGCGAATTTCGGCCGGGCGCTGGTGCACCTGTTCTTTGCGGCGGTGTGCCTGTGCATCCCCCGCTGCGCCATGACGGTGCGCATGATGCGCAGCACCGTCATCGGCGAGATGCAGAAGGCCTACGTCCGTACGGCCATCTCCCGGGGCAACGACCGCCGCGCCGTGCTGACGCGCCACGTGCTGAAAAACTCCCTCACCGCCACGGTGACCTTCCTGGGGCAGACCATGGCGGAGCTGGTGGGCGGCAGTGTGGTGGTGGAGCAGGTGTTCGGCATCCCCGGCCTGGGGCGGCTGCTGGTGGCCTCCATCTCCACCCGGGACTACCCGGTGGTGCAGACGGTCGTGGTGATCCTGGCGTTCTGGGTGGTGCTGGCGGGTACGCTGGCGGACCTGATCAATCAGCGGATCGACCCGCGGCTGCGGCTGGGAGGTGACGCGTGATGAAAAAACGGATCAACGGCTATCTGCTGGCCGGGCTTATCATCACCGGCATCCTGCTGCTGATGACCCTGGTGGGCGTCTTCTATACGCCCTGCGACCCCAACGCCATGTCCATGGGTGAGAAGTTCCTCTCTCCCCGGGCGGCCCATCTCTTCGGCACAGACAACTTCGGCCGGGATATTTTCAGCCGCGTGCTCAAGGGCAGCGGCACCACCCTGGCCATCGCCCTGGCCACCGTGGCCATCGGCGCGGTGGCGGGCACGCTGGTCGGCGCGGCCACCGGCTATTTCGGCGGAATCGTGGACGACACCCTCATGCGGCTCAACGACGCGCTGACCGCTTTCCCCAGCATCCTGCTGGCCCTGCTGGTCATCAGTATCGTGGGTCCCGGCAAGTACAACGTGGTGCTGGCCCTGGGCATCGTGTTCATTCCCAGCTTTGCCCGCGTGACCCGCACCGCCTTTGCCGGGCTGCGGGACGTGAACTATATCACCAGCGCCCGCCTGATGGGGGCGTCCCATTTCCGGATCATGGCGGCGCATATGCTGCCCAACACCCTGCGTGTCCTGCTGCCCGCCATCACCATCGGCTTCAACAACGCCGTGCTGGCGGAGGCCAGCATGAGCTTCCTGGGCATCGGCGTCACCCCGCCGGACGCCTCCCTGGGCTATATGCTCTCGGAGGCCCAGGGGATGTTCTCCCGGGCGCCCTGGTACGCCCTGTGCACCGGCGGCGTCATCGCCCTGCTGGTGTTCGGCGCCGGACTCATCGGCGAGGGCCTGCAGAAGATCGACAGGGAGGTGGCGTGATGCTGGAAATCAAGGACCTTCACGTCAAATTCCACAACCGGGACCGGGAAGCGGTGTCCGGCGTATCTCTGACCATCGGCGACGGCGAGATCGTCGGTCTGGTGGGGGAGAGCGGCAGCGGCAAGAGCGTCACGGCCATGTCCATCGCCGGTCTGCTGCCCCGCAAGCAGTGCGACCTGTCCGGCGATATCCTGCTGGACGGGGAGGATCTGCTCCACGCTCAGCGCAGCGTCCTGCGCCAGATCCACGGCCGAAAGATCGGCGTGGTGTTCCAGGAGCCCATGAGCGCCATGGATCCGCTGATGAAGGTGGGCGAGCAGGTGGGCGAGGTGCTGCGCATCCACACGAAGCTGAGCAGGGAGGAGCGCCGCGCCCAGGTGCTGGAGGTGCTCCGGGCCGTGGAACTGCCGGATCCGGAGGGCGTCTATGACAAGTACCCCCACGAGCTCTCCGGCGGTATGCTGCAGCGGGCCATGATCGCCGCGGCTATCGTGATCCATCCCACGCTGCTGCTGCTGGACGAGCCCACCACGGCTCTGGACGTGACCATCCAGGCCCAGATCCTGGAGCTGCTGAAAAAGCTCAACCGGGAGAGGGGGATCTCCATGCTGTTTATCTCCCACAATCTGAACGTAGTGCGCAAGCTGTGCCGCCGGGTGGCGGTGATGCAGCGGGGCCGGCTGGTGGAGGAGGGCAGCACCGATCAGGTGTTCTTCCACCCGCAGCACCCCTACACCAAGAGGCTGATCGAGGCCATCCCCACCCGCCACGGAAAGGAGACCCTATGAGCAAGGAACCTGTACTGGAGGTGCGGCACGTCACCGGCGGCTACCGCACGCCCTCTGTGATGGGCCGCGGAAGAGGCGTCTACCATGAGGTCCTCCACGACGTGGATTTCACCGTGTTCCACGGCGAGATCCTGGGCCTGGTGGGGGAGAGCGGCACCGGAAAATCCACGCTGGCCCGCATGATCCTGGGTCTGGTAAAGCCGGAGCAGGGCGAGATCGTCCACCATACGCCCCGGCCCCAGATCATCTTTCAGGACCCCTACAGCTCCCTGAATCCGGCCTATACGGTGGAGTGGACCCTGGAGGAGCCCCTGCGGATCTACGGCAAGTACGACGCCGCTGAGCGCAAGCGCCGCGTCCGGGAGATGCTGGCGCGGGTGGAGCTGCCGGAGGAGTGCCTCAAGGCCAAGCCCGACGAGCTCTCCGGCGGCCAGCGTCAGCGTGTCAGCATCGCGGCGGCGCTGATCCGCCGGCCCCGGTTTCTCATCGCCGACGAGCCCGTGTCCGCCCTGGACGTGACCATCCAGGCCCAGATCCTGAAGCTGATGCGCAGCCTCCGGGAGGAGCTGGATCTGAGCTACCTGTTCATCTCCCACGATCTGAACGTGGTCTATCAGCTCTGCGACCGGGTGCTGGTGATGAAGGCGGGCCGCATCGTGGAGCAGGGGACCATCCAGGAGGTATTTGACCACCCCCAGCAGGAGTACACCAGGAGGCTGCTGGCTGCCGCCGAGTGAGAAAGGAGCGCGCCGTGACCATTCGCTATATCGCGGACATGCATTTTGACAGCGCGGATATCATCGCCTACGACAACCGCCCCTTCGACAGCGTGGAGGAGATGAACGAGACCCTCATCGCCAACTGGAACGCCGTGGCGGGACCGGAGGATCTGACCTGGATCCTGGGGGATTTCTGCGCCGGCGGCGCTGAGCGCTGGGCGGAGCTCCTGGGGCGGCTCAACGGCCGCAAGGCCATGATCCTGGGCAATCACGACGACCGGGAGACTGCGGCGGCGGTCCGGCATCTGCTGGCGGACGCGGCGGAGTACCGGGAGATCGAGGACGACGGCCGCCGCGTGGTGCTGTGCCACTACCCCATCCCCTCCTTCCGGGATCACTATATGGGCTGGTATCACCTGTACGGCCACGTCCACACCGCCTTTGAGTGGAACGTGGCGGAGAACGCCAAACGGCTTCTCAAAAACCTGTACCTCCGGCGCGACGTGTGCCGTATGGCAAACGTGGGCGCCATGGTGTCCTATATGGATTATACGCCCCGGACCCTGGCGGAGCTGGAGGAGCACCTATAAAACAAAGAAACAGCCCCGTATCCCTTGACCATTCAGGGATGCGGGGCTATAATCATTCTATCAAAAACGGGAAGCATATGTCGGCAAGGAGGACATTATGGAAGCATATGAGAGATTGATCCGCTATATCGGCTTTGATACCGCCAGCGACGAGGAGAGCCAGACCACGCCCTCCACTGCCTGCCAGTTCGATCTGGCCCGGGAGCTGGAGCGGGAGATGCGGGAAATGGGCCTGCAGGACGTGTACGGCGACGACCACGCCTACGTGTACGGCAAGATCCCGGCCACGCCGGGCTATGAGGCCAAGACCCCCATCGGCTTCATCGCCCATCTGGACACGGTGACCACCGGCAAGCGGGGCCCCTCTGCCTATCAGATCATCCCCGATTACGACGGCGGCGCCATCCCCCTGGGGGAGAGCGGCAGCAGCCTGACGCCGGAGATGTTCCCCCATCTGAAGAGCATGGTGGGCGAGACCATCATCACCACCGACGGCACCATGGTGCTGGGCGCCGACGACAAGGCCGGCGTGGCGGAGATCCTGACCATGTGCGAGCACCTGCTCCGCGGCAATCAGCCCCACGGCCCCATCAGCGTCTGCTTTACCCCCGACGAGGAGATCGGCCACGGCGCCGCTCTGCTGGATCTGGAGCGCTTCGGCGCCGAGCTGGGCTATACGGTGGACGGCTCCGCCGTCCACGAGGTGGAGAGCGAGACCTTCAACGCCGCCGGCGCCAAGTGGGAGATCCACGGCGTGTCCGTCCACCCCGGCAGCGCCAAGGACGTGATGGTGAACGCCGCCCGGGTGGCCACGGAGATCGACCAGATGCTGCCGGGCAACGAGCGCCCCCGGGACACCGAGGGCCGCCAGGGCTTCTATCACCTGACGGAGATGAGCGGCGACGTGTCCTATGCCAGGATGCAGTATATCATCCGCGACCACGACGCCGGGCTGTTTGAACAGCGCAAGCAGGTCATGCGGGACGTGGAGAAGGCCATCAACGCCCGATACGGCGAGGGGACGGCCAAGCTGACCCTGGTGGATCAGTACCGCAACATGGCGGAGGTCATCGCCCAATATCCCGAGACGGTGGAGGCTGCCTTTGCCGCCGTGCGCAGCGTCGGCCTGGAGCCGGTGAGCAATCCCATCCGCGGCGGCACCGACGGCGCCCAGCTCTCCTTCCGCGGCCTGCCCTGCCCCAACCTGGGCACCGGCGGCTACAGCTTCCACGGGCCCTTCGAGCACACCTCCGTCCAGCAGATGGACAAGGCGGTGCAGGTCCTGGAGGCCGTGGTGGATTGGTTTGCCCGCCGCTGAGATGTCGAAAAAAGCTGAAATTGTTACCGATTGGTACTTTCTTTTTCATTGCCGATCATATATAATTAACACTTAGTTTTGGCAACGCATTTGTTAGAAGAAGAGGGATGTAAAAAATGATGAAACGAGTGGGTTCTCTGATGCTGGTCATGCTGATGGCGCTGGCGCTGGTGGGCTGCGGCGGCTCCAAAAACAAAGATGTGGATCCGGCCGATCTGGTCGACGCCATATACAATACGGTGGGATTTGAAGCGGAGATGAAATCCGTTTCGGTCGATAACTACCTGACCCTGCCCGAGGGCGCCCGGGCGGCAGCCCGTATGAGCAACGGCACCACGGCGGAGGAGATCATCGTTGTCCGCTGCGCCAATGAGGCCGACACCAAGGCGGTGAAGGAGGAAATCGAGCAATTCCTGGCAGACCAGCGGGTGGATGTGGAGCGGTATCAGCCCCAGGAAGCGGCCCGTATGGAGAACGCCGTCCTGACGCAGCGCGGCGCCTATGTGGTGCTGTGCGTGAGTGCGGATGCGGATAAGGTTCAGCAAGTTATCAAGGAGCATTTGGGATGAGGACCAGTAATTACAGAGGATCCCGGCGGCGGAGAAGGCGGCGGAGACGCAGCAATCTGCCCCAGCTTGTGTTCTGCGTGGTGATCCTGCTGGGGATGGTTGCGGGCTTGTATTTCGGCGGCGTTATCGGAAAGCGCGGTGAGCGGACACCGCCCAACAACCAGGAGGAGCCCGCCAACACGCAGAACACCGAGAACGCGCAAAACACCGAAAACGCAGAGAACACCGGGACACCGGACAATGCGGAGAATACCGAGCCCCTGCCCCCCGAGGTGACGCCTGTGCAGCCGGACGACTACCCGCCCATCCACCTGGAGGGCGAGGAGCAGCAGTACGACGCCGTGTACCGCATCGGGGACACCGGCTTTGAGATGTACACCTACGTCCCCTCCACGGCGGAAAAGTACGCCTCGGCGGTCAACAAGGCGGCAGACGATCTCAAGGGCAAGGCAAAGGTCTACGCCATTACCGTACCTCTGTCCTCGGGCATTACGCTGCCGGACGAGAAGAAGGGCGGCATCTTCGGCAACCAGAAGGGAGCGGAGGAGGAGATCACCTCCATGCTGGATGACAACGTGAAGGTCATCCCCCTCTACGAGACGCTGATGCACCACCGGGACGAGTATATCTACTACCGCACCGACCACCACTGGACGGCCCTGGGCGCCTATTATGGTTATCGCGACTTCTGCCAGGCCAAGGGGATCACCCCCCACGAGCTGAGCGATTACTGGAAGGAGGAGTTCCCCGGCTTCCTGGGCTCCTTCTACCGGGATACCGACAAGAATGAGACGATGGGCGCCAATCCGGACGTTCTGGAGGCCTATCATCCCGTCAGCAAGAACGCCTCCCTGGACTTCACCGACTACAGCGGCCAGACCATCCACTGGAAGGTCATCTTCGACGTGAGCAACTACGACGCCGACATGAAATACAACGCCTTCGTAGCCGGCGACAACCCCTATACCATCATCACCAACCCGGACGTGACGGACGATTCCTCCTGCGTGGTGGTGAAGGAATCCTTCGGCAACGCCCTGGTGCCGTTCCTGGTGGACCACTACAGCACGATCTACATGCTGGACTACCGCTACTGGGACGGCAACCTGCAGAGCTTTGTCAAGAACAACGGCGTACAGGACGTGATCTTTATCAACAACCTGTCCGCCATCCGCAGCAGCTACCTGATAGGCAAGCTGTTGGGGATCGTGTGATACAATTGCTGAGAGGTGGGACAGAGAGACTCTGCCCCACCTCTGTACGAATGGGAGAAAGGATCCAAAGGCCATGGTTTTTTCCAGCACCGTCTTTTTGCTGCTGTTCCTGCCGCTGGTAGCGATTGCATATTATCTCTGCCCGCGCCGGGGACGCAACGTCGTGCTGCTGCTGGCCAGCCTGCTGTTTTACGGCTGGGGTGAGCCCAAGTATATCCTCATCATGCTGTTCTCCACGGTGTTCGACTACTGCAACGGCCTGGGGATCGGCCATTTCCGGAGCAAGGGGAAGCCGGGCGCGGCCCGGGCGGTGATGATCCTGTCTGTGGTGGGCAACCTGTCCATCCTGGGCTTCTTCAAGTACACCGATTTTGCCATCGGCAACGTCAACAGCCTCCTGTCGCTGGGGATCCCGGCGCTGGGGCTGGCCCTGCCCATCGGCATCTCCTTCTACACCTTCCAGACCATGTCCTACACCATCGACGTCTATCGCGGGCAGGTGGCGCCCCAGCGGAACATCTTGGATTTCGGCGCCTACGTGACACTGTTTCCCCAGCTGATCGCCGGCCCCATCGTCCAGTACAAGACGGTGGAGCACCAGCTCCACACGCGCCGGGAGAACTGGCTGGAGGCCAGCCGCGGCCTGCAGCGCTTCGTCATCGGCCTGGGAAAAAAGGTGCTCATCGCCAACCAGGTGGGCGCCCTGTGGGAGACCGTCTCCGCCATGGATCACCCGGCGGCCCTGACCGCCTGGCTGGGAGCCCTGGCCTTTACCTTCCAGATCTACTTTGACTTTTCCGGCTACTCCGACATGGCCATCGGCCTGGGACACCTCTTCGGCTTTACGTTCCTGGAGAACTTCCGCTATCCCTACGAGTCCCGGTCCGTTACGGAGTTCTGGCGCCGCTGGCACATCAGCCTGGGCACCTGGTTCCGGGAGTACGTCTATATCCCCCTGGGCGGCAACCGGCGGGGAACGGCCCGGCAGATCCTGAACCTGGCCATCGTCTGGTTCCTCACCGGCCTGTGGCACGGCGCCAGCTGGAATTTCGTCCTCTGGGGCGTCTACTACGCCGTGCTGCTGATCCTGGAGAAAACGTTTCTGGCCCGGGTGCTGGAGCGGCTGCCCCGTGCGGCAGGCCATATCTATACCTGCTTCTGCTTCGTCATGGGCTGGGTGCTGTTTGCCATCACCGACTTCGGCGAGCTGGGCCGCTACGTGGCCGCCATGTTCACCAGCCGTCTGGCGGACGGCGGCACCTGGTATCTGCTGCGGTCCAACGCCGTGCTGCTGGTGCTGGCGCTGATCGGCTCCACCATGTTCCCGGTGAAGGCGTGGGAGAAGCTCTCCGGCCGTCTCTCCGACGGCGCGGCGGTGACGCTGCGCACCGTGGGCGTCACGGCGATCCTGCTGCTGAGCGTGGCCTTCCTGGTGGGCGACAGCTACAATCCGTTCCTGTATTTCCGGTTCTGAGAGGAGGGGCACGATGAAGAAAAGAGAATTGCCGCCCCTGATCGCCGTTGCGGTGATCCTGCTGGGCCTGTCCCTGGCCACGCTGCTGCTGCCGGACCGGACCTTCTCCCCCAATGAGAACCGCTATCTGCAGCAGGCGCCCAAGCTGACCGTGGACCGTCTCTTCTCCGGCAAGTTTACGGAGGAGGCGGAGAAGTACGAGAGCGACCAGGTCGCCCTGCGGGACGTGTGGATGGGCGCGGCCTCCACGCTGCAGCGATTCAGCGGACGCCGGGATATCAACGGCGTCTACCTGGGGAAGGACGGATATCTGTTCGCCCGGCTGACGGAGGATGACTTCGATCAGAAGCAGTATGAGAAAAACCTGGCGGCGGTGCGGACCTTTATGGACGGTCACACCGACCTGGACTGCCGCATCCTGCTGGCGCCCACGCCGGCGGCGGTCCTGGCAGAGCTGCTGCCGAAAAACGCCCCTGTGTACGACGCGGCGCTGCGCCACACCCAACTGGCGGACGCGGTGGGGCAGGACTGGGTGATCGACGTCCGGGAGGCGCTGGCCGCCCTGCCGGAACCCTATTACCGCACGGACCACCACTGGACCACCGCCGGCGCTTTGGCCGCCTATGAGGTCTGGTGCCGGGACACCGGACGCGAGGCCGCCGACTGGAAGCTGACGGCGGTGACGGACGGCTTCCGGGGCACGCTCTACTCCAAGGTGTTGCTGCCAAACAGCCCCTGCGATACCATCACTCTTCCGGCGGATGCCTCCGTCCGATCCGTGGACTGCGACGGCACGGTGACGGACAGCCTGTACCGCATGGAGGAGCTGACGGAGAAGGATAAGTACAAGGTGTTCCAGGGGGGCAACTGGGCCAGGGTCACCATCGAGACCGGCACGGAGAACGGCCGGCGCCTGCTGCTGGTGAAGGACTCCTTTGCCAACTGCTTCGTGCCCTTCCTGACGGAGCACTTTGAAACCGTCACCATGCTGGACCTGCGCCACTTCACCGAATCGCTGGACGACCTGGTGGAGCAGCAGGGGATCACCGACGTGCTGGTGCTCTACGAGCTCAGCAACTTTGCGGAGGACCGCAATCTGTTCAAGCTGAACGAGGCGGGATAAGGCTTGCAAGCCGGTCAGCTTTATGCTATCATGGGAAAAACCGCAAGGAGGGCCGGACATGGAGCGCATCAGCAAGGAGAACTACTATCTGGATATCGCCCAGACGGTGCTGGAGCGGGCAACCTGCCTGCGCCGGGTCTACGGCGCCATCATCGTGAAGAACGACGAGATCATCGCCACCGGTTACAACGGCGCGCCCCGCGGGCGGCGCAACTGCGTGGATATGGGCTACTGCACCCGGGAGGCGCTGGCCGTGCCCCGGGGGGAGCGGTATGAGCTGTGCCGCAGCGTACACGCCGAGGCCAACGCCATCATCTCCGCCGCCCGGCGGGATATGGTGGGCGCCACGCTCTATCTGGTCGGCCGCAACGCCCAGACCGGCGAGCTGCTGGGGGACGCCACCAGCTGCTCCATGTGCCGCCGCACCATCATCAACGCCGGCATTGCCCGCGTGGTGATCCGCCGGACGCCCACGGAGTTCGAGGTGGTGGACGTGCAGGACTGGGTCAACGGCGACGACGTGCCGGAGATCCCCGGCGAGTGAGCGTGAAAAAGTGAACGCGAAAAAAGCACTCCGGACCGTCGGTCCGGAGTGCTTTTCTTTAGGTTACTGCTCCTGCAGGGGCTGGAACATGGCCAGAAGATCGGCGGTGGTGTCCTCGAAGAAGGTGGCTGCGGTGACGCAGGCCATGTAGGAGCCGGTCTTGACCAGCACGATGGTCTCATACAGGGGGAGGTCCTGGACGGTGCCCTCCATGGTCAGCGCCACGTGCTCCTTCCCGGCGAAGGTGACGTTGGCTTTCTCCAGCTTGCCCACGGTGATGCCGCTGGAGGCCAACGTGTCGGGCAGCTGCTTCATGGTCTCCTCGGCGTAGGCGTCCTCGCTGACCAGAACGCCGCTGATGAAGCTGAGCTTCTGAAAATTGATGTTGACGGAGGAGCCGTCCGCCTGATTCAGCGCGTACAGGTCCATGACGCTGCCGCCCTTCTCGATCTGGGCCTTGACGTCCTCGTCGGTGAAGGAATCCAGCACCATGCCGCTGAGCTCGGCCAGCTGCTCGTCGTCGGCAATGATCCAGTCCTCGTCCACCGTCAGGCGGATCCCCAGAAACTGGCTGGTATAGACGTTGTCCTCCACGGTGCCGCGGTGAAGCTCGGCCTCCTCTGCAGCGGATTTGCCGCCGCAGGCCGCCAGACTCACGATCAGCAGAAGGGACAGAAATACGGAAACGATCTTTTTCATGGAGTCTCTCCTCTCTCATCGGGGTAATGACCGCACGGGGGGGTACTGCAGCCAGTATAGCAAAAGGATGGCCAAGCGTCAATACGGAGAGGAAACGGAAAAACGGACCGCTGACTTATCAGCGGTCCGTTTTTTGGCGAAACGAATTACTCGGTCACGAAGGGCAGCAGAGCGATCTGACGGGCGCGCTTGATGGCCTCGGTCAGCTGGCGCTGATGCATGGCGCAGGTGCCGGTGGTGCGGCGGGGCAGGATCTTGGAGCGCTCGCTGATGAAGCGGCGCAGCTTGGCAGCATCCTTGTAGTCGATGTGCTCGACCTTATCCACGCAGAACTGGCAGACCTTTTTGCGCTTGCGGGTATTGCCGCGGGGAGCTCTATTTTCGCGTTCCATAGCCATGGAAGTATCCTCCTTTAACAAATTTGTCGTGCTTCATACACAGTTAGAACGGCAGGTCGCCGTCCTCCTCGTCGATCTCGGCAAAAGCGGAGGCGCCGCCGATGGGGGCGGAATAGCCGCCGCTGGGGGCGCTGAAGGACGGGGCGCCGTAGCTGTCGCCGCGGTCAGCGCCGTCGCGCTTGCTGTCACCGAAATAGACGTTGTCCGCCACGACCTCGATGGCCGTGCGCTTGTTCCCGTCCTTGTCGGTCCAGTCCCGGCTCTGCAGCCGACCCTCCACAATGGCCAGGCGGCCCTTGGTGAAGTACTTGGACACGAACTCTGCGGTCTGACGCCAGGCGACCACGTCGATCCAATCCGTACCCTTTTCACCGTTCTGGGACTTGAAGTCCCGGTCACAGGCGATACGGAAAGAGGTCACGGCGATGCCGCTCTGCGTCCGGCGCAGCTCGGGATCCCGGGCCAGACGGCCCATAATGACAATTCTGTTCAGCATGATGTGCCTCCCTTACTCGTCCTTGCAGACGATCATGGAACGCATGATACCTTCCGTGATACGGAGAATACGATCCAGCTCCTTGGGGAACTCGGGACCGCTGGTGAAAGACATCAGGACGTAGTAGCCTTCCGTCTTGTAGTCGATCGCGTAGGCCAGTCTGCGCGTGCCCCACTCGTCAACGACTACGTTGGTACCGTTCTGCTCAGCCAGAGTCTGGAACTTTGCCACGGCAGCGGCAATAGCCTCCTCACCCTGTGCAGGGTCGATGATGTAAACGACCTCGTAGTTGGCAGTGATTTTCGCCATACTTTTTGCACCTCCTTTTGGACTAATGGCCCTCACTCGACGGTGAGAGCAAGGATTCACCCGCTGATACGCGAGCCTATTTATTATATCGGAACGGCGGAAAAAGTCAAGCATTTTTTGCGGGATTTATAAAAAACAGTCCGTTTTCCCGGAAAACGGACTGTTTTGCATGGAGAAGCTATTTCAGATCCCGCTTGACGCCCTGGGCGATGCGGTGGACGTCGGCCAGGGTGTTCATGGCCACGATCTGCTCCTTGTAGTAGTTGGCGTAGGCCACGCCCTTGAGATACCAGCACAGCTGCTTGCGGGCCTCCAGCACGGCGATGTGCTCGCCCTTGTCCTCCGCCGCGATCTCCACCTGGCGCACGGCGGTGTCGAACCGCTCGGCCAGGGGCGGCAGGGGCGGGATGGGCTCGCCGTTCAACGCGGCCTGCGCCTGCTGAAAGATCCAGGGATTGCCGAAAGCGCCCCGGGCGATCATCACCATGTCGGCCCCGGTGAAGGCCAGGATGCGCAGGGCGTCCTGAGCGGAGAACACGTCGCCGTTGGCGATGACGGGGATCTTCACCGCCTCCCTGACCTCCCGGATGGTGGTCCAGTCGGCCTGGCCGGCGTACATCTGGGCCCGGGTGCGGCCGTGGACGGCCACGGCGGCCACGCCCGCCTGCTCCAGCATCCGGGAGAGCTCCACGGCGTTGACGCTGCCCTTGTCCCAGCCCCGGCGCATCTTCACCGTCACCGGGACGGGGGAGGCCTTGACCACTGCCTCGGCGATCCGCGCCGCCTTCTCCGGGTCCCGCATCAGGGCGCTGCCGTCGCCGTTGGCCACCACCTTGCCCACGGGGCAGCCCATGTTGATGTCGATGAAGTCGGCGCCGGAGATCTCTGCGGCCAGCTGGGCGGCCTCGGCCATGCAGACCGGGTCGCTGCCGAAGATCTGGGCGCTGGCGGGGTGCTCGCCGGGCCCCAGTTTCAGCAGTCCCCGGCTCTTCCGGTCCTGGTAGCACAGGGCCTTGGCGCTGACCATCTCGGTGACGGTCATACCGGCGCCCAGCTCCCGGCAGATCTGGCGGAAGGCCAGATCCGTGACCCCGGCCATGGGCGCCAGCGCCAGCCGGGAGGCGATTTCCACGTTTCCGATGCGCACGGCGCCCCTCCCCTCACAGAAAGAATAATTTATTATATCATACTTCTCACCATAAAAAAAGAGGCAGCGGACAGAAACCTGTCCGCTGCAAAAGGAGAGAGAGAAATGTGATGCGCTCAAATCAGTTCCATCACCAGCCACAGCAGCGCGATGACGGCAGCTCCGGCCAGGGCGGCCGCCAGGGGCGTGGGGCGGAAGCGGCGCCGGGGCGCGGCGTGGGTACGGGAGTAGTTTTTGGCGATGCGCACCGCCTGATCCACCAGCTGCTGGGAGCTGACGCCCTCGGCGGAGTCGTTTCGGATGATGAAGATGGCCTGCTCAAAGAGATCGGGGTCGGGGGAGTCCACCACGACTACCCGCCGGGAAATACCTTTTACCAAGAGTCTGTCCTCCTTTGCCGTGTCTTTTTTCCAGTATGGCCCGTCTGCTCCGTTTTTATACCTGGGTCCCGCCGCCCGGCTCCGGAAGCTGGAGGATCAGCACGGCGCAGTCGTCGCTCAGCCCCTTGCGGCTGCAGGATTCGCTGAGGATCAGCGAGACCAGGGTGTTCACGTCCCGGCCCTGCCAGCCCGCCAGCAGATTCTGCAGCCACTCGTCATTGCTCTCGTCGGCGATGCCGTCGGAGACCATGACGAACCAGCAGCCCGGCTGCAGGGAGATCCGCGTGGCCTCCGGCGGCTCGGTCTGCAGTCCGGCCGGCAGGCTCTGGGCCGTGATCCGGCTCACTGTGCCGGTGCGTTTGACGTAGGAGGGGGCGGCCCCGTATTTGTAAACCGTGGCGGCGCCGCTGCCCTGCTCCAGCGCCAGCAGATCGATGGTGGTGAAGCCGCCGCCGTTCTCGCCCCGCAGCCGCAGGGCGGAATTCAGGGTCTGAAGGGCCGGCGCGGCGTCGATACCCGCCTTCAAAAACTGCTGCAGGAGGCGGACGGTCAGCGCCGCCTCCCGGTGGGCGGCCTCGCCGCTGCCCATGCCGTCGGAGAGCAGCAGATAGAGGGTGGAGCCCGCCTCAAAGGAGGCGATCTGGTCGCCGCACAGACGTTCCCCCTCTCTGGGCCGCAGGCTGGAGCCGATGCGGTAGCCCATGGGGACCGTCACGTTGGAGATGGCGTGTACGGCGGTGCTGGCCAGGGCCTCGCCCAGCTGCTGGTATTGCTCCTGGGCCTGCTGGCGTACCTCCGTCAGACGCTGGCGATACTGACGCCGCAGGAGATAGGCGCGCAGCTCCAGATTCACGGCGGCCAGAAAGTCGCTGAAATGGACGCAGCGCGAGGAGAAGTACAGGGGGAAATCCTGGGATTCGGCGCGCCCCCGCTGCAGCAGCTTGGGGCAGGCGTCGTTGAAGGCGTTGTAGGTGCCGGTATAGTGCTGGTGCCAGCAGGAGGCGCACAGCACGCAGTCCCGGCAGACCCGCTCCGCCGCCTGGTCGAACAGGACGGAGGGATTCTCCGGCGGCGCCGCTGCCGCGCCGCGGAAAAAGCTGTCGTACAGCTCCCGGAAGGCGGCGGCAGACTGGCGGAGCCGGGGGACTTCCGGGGCGGGAGCCGCCTCCAGCCGGGCGGGACGGGGCTGCCGGCGCACCGGGAAGACCGCCACAGCGGCCAGCAGCGCCTCGCAGAAGACGGCGGCGGGGTAATCGGCCCGGAAGAGCAGGGCGAGAAATCCGGCGCCCAGCGCAAAGAGGGGCGGGAGCGTCCAGCGGGGCCAACTGCGGCCCAGGGAAGCCAGGGCACCCACGCCGCCGTAGACGGCGCAGAGCAGGGGATGGGGACCGATGCCGGACAGGTCCAGCAGAGCGCCGACGGCGGCGCCGACGCAGAGGGCCTCAGCGGCGGGCAGCTCCAGAGATACCCAGAGCACCGTGATGCAGGCCAGGATGTGTCCCAGAGAAATGGTGTCCAGCGGCGGGATCGCCTGGGCGGTGATTGCCGCCGCTGCCAGCAGAAACAGCACGGCGTGCCTGTCCGGCTGCTGAAAGAGCTGCCGCCACAGGTGAGTTCCCACGGCCAGAACGGCGGCGGAGGCGGCGCACAGGGCCCACTGCTCGGCGGTGCGGCCCAGCAGATAGATGGACTGCACCAGCAGCATCATAAAGGCGCTGACGCAGGGCCGAAAGAGGGGACGCTCGTAGAGACGGGTGTCGTAAAAAGCGGTATGGACGGCAAAGATCAGAACGGCCGCGGCAAAATGGCGCAGCCCCGCCTGGAAATCCAGAAAAACCAGGGAGCCGGCGCCCGTTCCGGCCAGGCAGAGCAGGCCGGGCAGCCGTGCGCCCGAGGCGGCCACCATGGCCAGGGCAAAGGGAGCGTAGCCGCCGGAGAGGCGTCCGGCAGTCAGAAGAAAAGAGAGCGCCAGCCGGGCGGCGGGGATGGCGAGGGGCTTCAGGCGCTGCAGCCCCTGGGCAGGGAAAAGTTTCATGGCGGGTTCCTCCTTCTTTGCCCCCATTGTAGCGCCGCGCCGTGGCGAAAAACGTCGGGGAATGGGAGGAAAAAGAAATGGGCGGAGATTTTTCCAAATCTCCGCCCAGGGGCAGCCTCTTCAGTTTTCGGAAAAATAGGACCTGGCGGCGGCGATATCGCGGCTGATCTGGGCTTTCAGATCCGTCAGCGTATCAAAGCGCCGCTCGGCGCGCAGGCGGCGGCAGAAGTCCAGCCGGATGCGCTTGCCGTAGAGATCTCCGTCGTAGTCCAGCAGAAACGTCTCCACAGAGACGGAATTGCCGGGGTCGACGGTGGGCCGGGTACCCACGTTGGTGACGCCGGGGTAGCTGCTGCCGTCCGGCAGGTGGACCCGGGTGATATAGACGCCGTGGGCCGGTATCAGCACGGAAGGCGGCGGCGTCAGGTTGACGGTGGGCACGCCGATGGTCCGTCCGATCCGCCGCCCGTGGGTGACGGTCTGACTCAGACAGTGGGGATGGGCCAGAAATTCCGCGGCCCGCTCCACGTCGCCGGACTCCACCAGGGTGCGGATATAGGTGGAGCTGACGGTGATGCCGTCGTATTCCACCTTGGGGATGATATCGCAGCCCAGCCCCAGTTCAGTGCAGCGGCTGCGCAGCAGCTCCGGCGTGCCCTGATTCTTGTAGCCGAAATGATAGTCGTGGCCGGCCACCAGATGGACAGCGCCGCAGTCCTCCACCAGGGAGGTGATGAAGTCCTGCCAGCTCATGGTCATCATGGCCCGGTCAAAGGGGGCCAGGATGACCTGCTCGATGCCGAAGATCCGGCGGATCAGGTCCACCCGGTCCTCCGCCGAGTTGATGAGGGGCACCGGCTTGCCGGTGACCACCTCCTTGGGAGGCCGGTCGAAAGTAAACACAGCGGGTCTGGCACCCCGCGCGGCGGCCCGCTCCACGGTGCGCCGCAGCAGGGCGCCGTGGCCCCGGTGGACACCGTCGAAGAAGCCCAGGGCAATGACGGTTGGTTGATGATTCAAGGCGATTCACGCTCCGAAAAAGTTTTTGATGGAGGTCATGACGCCGCTCTCCAGACGGCTCAGACACAGAAAGGCGCCGTCGGCGCCGTAGACGCGGTAGATCCCCTCCGCCAGGGGCTCCCGTATGCGGAGAGGGTTCCCGCAGCGGCACAGAAACTCCATACGGGGATGGGGCAGCGTGTAGGCGGGATATTGGGCAAAGAGGGAGTCGACAGGCCGCAGCAGCGCCTCGCCCTGCTCCTGTACCTCCTCCAGCGTGTGACTCTCGGCCAGAGTGAACCCGGCGGCACGTGTCCGCCGCAGGGAATACATGCACCCGCCGCAGCCCAGCTCGGCGCCGATATCGTGGCACAGGGTGCGCACGTAGGTGCCCTTGGAGCAGTGGACGCGCAGGATGAAATCGGTGGGGGAGACCTGCTCCAGCAGCTCCAGCTCGTGAACGGTCACCGACCGGGTGCTCCGTTCAATGGATTCTCCCGACCGGGCGTATTCATACAGCTTCCTGCCGCCGATTTTGACGGCGCTGTACATGGGGGGCAGCTGGCGGAGCTCCCCGATGAACTTCGGCAGGACGGCCTGCAGCTTTCGGGCGGAGAAGGCCGCCCCCTGGGGAGCCTGGCGCAGCACCCGCCCCTGGGTGTCCTGGGTGTCGGTGACGAGGCCCAGCCGGAGACCGGCGACGTACTCCTTTTCGCCGCTCTCGGCAAAGCTGACGGCCCGGGTGGCCTGTCCCACAAAGACCGGCAGTACGCCGGTGGCCATGGGGTCCAGGGTCCCGGCGTGGCCCACCTTCTTCGTCTGCAGGATGCCCCGCAGCCTGGCGCACACGTCCATGGAGGTCCAGCCGGCGGGCTTGTCGATGATGATGATGCCGTCGGCCATATCAGCCCTCCGTTGCCTGCGCCACGGCGCGGAGAACGGCGGCCTTGACCTGCTCCATGGTGCCCTGCACCGTGGCCCCGGCGGCGGCCCGATGCCCGCCGCCGCCCAGCATGGTGCAGACGGCGCAGGCGTCCACCCGGGGACCGGAGCGGACGGAGATCTTCACGGTGCCCGGCTGCAGCTCCCGCAGGGTGATGCCGCAGTCGGTGCCCTCCACCAGGGCGGCCAGGGAGGAGAGCTCCTCGATGTCGGCCTCGGTGGCGTGGAATTCCTCCCGCAGGGCCAGGGGGATCTGCATGACCACCACGCGGTCCGCGTCAAAGAGCTCCATATCCGCCACCATCCGGCTCTCCATGGCCAGACGGACCTTACTCTTGGTGCGGAACAGCGCCTTATTCACGGCGGACACGTCCACCAGCGCCATCAATTCGGCGGCAATGCGGTGGGTGTCGGCGGTGGTGTTGGCGTACTGGAAGCAGCCGCAGTCAGTGGCGATGGCCACGTACAGGGGCAGGGCGATGGCGGGGGTGACAGGGGTCAGCTCCCGGATAATGGCGTAGACGATCTCCCCGGCAGCGGCGGCAGCGGCGTCCAGACAGGTGTGCCGGGCGTAGCCGGTGTTGCTGGGGTGGTGATCCACGCACAGGGCAATGGAGTTTACATAACGCTTTGCGTTCTCCGGCAGCAGTCCGGGCGCGGCGATGTCCACCGCCACGACGTAAGCCGGTGTAAAGTCCTCCGGCGCACGGTAGGGGGCGGCGTAGGGGGCGTAAGTGGAAGTGATCTCCGGGTTGTCAAGGAGGAAAGCCTCCTTTCCCAGATCCTGCAGGGCCCGGCACAGGGCGGCTGCGGAGCCCACGGTGTCCCCGTCCGGCCGCACGTGGGTCAGGATGAGGACGCGATCCAGGGTCTTCAAAAAGGCAGCGGTTTCAGAAATGGTCATAGGAAACCTCTTTCCGCGTGTTATTTGTCCTCCGGCAGAACGATGTCTGCATTGGCGGGATTGGCGGGCTTGACGTTGTTCAGCATCTCCAGGATGTGGGCGCCGTGGGCGATGGAGTCGTCGGCAAAGAACTGGAGCTCCGGGGTGTAGCGCAGGCCCAGGCGGCTGCCCAGCTCCCGGCGCAGATAGCCGGCGGCGGACTTGAGGCCCCGCATCAGGTCCTTTTCGTCGGTGCGGTCCAGGGCGCTGATGTAGACGCGGGCGCAGCGCAGGTCGCTGGTGGTGTCCACGTGGGTGACGGTGAGCATGGCGTCGCGGACCCGGGGATCCTTGACGGTGCGCAGCAGGGCGCTGAGCTCCTGCTGGATCTCGGCGTTGATGCGGCCGATACGGTTGGATGCCATAGGGATTGCTCCTTTCTCGGGGGTGGATAACGGCAAGGGCGAGCGTGCACGCTCGCCCTTGCCGCAAAAGCATCGCAGAATTCGCGGCGAAGCCGCGAAGGTATGAAATCATCTTTCGCCGCGGCGTGTACGCGGCGAAAAATACCACTCAGCCCGCAAGTGTGCGACTGAAGGGAGTGCGCGCAGAGGGCTGCAGGCCTTCTCACTCAAAATCCGCAGATTCTGAGTGAAGCCGTTTTATTGTGGGATCTCCTCCATGGTGAAGGCCTCCACGACGTCGCCCTCCTTGATGTCGTTGAACTTCTCAATGGAAAGGCCGCACTCGTAGCCGGCCACGACCTCCTTGACGGAGTCCTTGAAGCGCTGCAGGGAGGCCAGCATGCCCTCGTGGACCACGATGCCGTCCCGGACCAGGCGAACCTGGCAGTCCTTGCGCTGGAGCTTGCCGTCCTGCACGTAGCAGCCGGCCACGGTGCCCACGCCGGAGACCTTGTAGGTCTGGCGGACCTCCGCGTGGCCCAGCAGGACCTCGCGGAACTTGGGGGCCAGCATGCCCTTCATGGCGGCCTCGATCTCATTGATGGCGTCGTAGATCACGCGGTACATCCGCATATCCACGTTGGCGCGGGCGGCGCTGTCCCGGGCGGCGTTGTCCGGGCGGACGTTGAAGCCCACGATGATGGCCTGGGAGGTGGCGGCCAGCATCACGTCGGACTCGTTGATGGCGCCGACGCCGCCGTGGATCACGCGGACCCGGACCTCGTCGTTGCTCAGCTTCTCCAGGGAGGACTTGACGGCCTCCACGCTGCCCTGCACGTCGGCCTTGACGATCAGGTTCAGGTTCTTCATCTCACCGGCCTGGATCTGGCTGAACAGATCCTCCAGGGAGACCTTGGTGACGGGGGCGTTGGCCTTGGCCCGGGCCTCCTCCTTGCGCTGCTCCACCAGCTCGCGGGCCAGCTTCTCGTCGGCCACGGCGTTGAAGGTGGCGCCGGCGGAGGGGGCCTCGCTGAGGCCGGTGATCTCCACGGGCACGGAGGGACCGGCGGAGGTGATCTTCTGCCCCTTGTCGCTGATCATGGCGCGGACGCGGCCCACGCTGGTGCCGGCGATGATGACGTCGCCCTGCTTCAGCGTGCCGTTCTGCACCAGCAGGGTGGCCACGGGACCGCGGCCCTTGTCCAGACGGGCCTCGATGACGGTGCCCTGGGCGGCGCGGTTGGGGTTGGCCTTCAGCTCGCCCACCTCGGCGGTGAGGGTGAGCATCTCCAGCAGATTGTCCACGCCCATGCCGGTCTTGGCGGAGATGGGACACACGATGGTGTCGCCGCCCCACTCCTCGCACACCAGGCCGTATTCGGTGAGCTGCTGCTTGATGCGCTCGGGGTTGGCGTCGGGCTTATCCATCTTGTTGATGGCCACGATGATGGGGATCTCGGCGGCCTTGGCGTGGTTGATGGACTCGATGGTCTGGGGCATGATGCCGTCCTCGGCGGCTACCACCAGGATGGCGATATCGGTGACCATGGCGCCGCGGGCGCGCATGGAGGTGAAGGCCTCGTGGCCCGGGGTGTCCAGGAAGGTGATGGGCTTGCCGTTCACCTGCACCTGGTAGGCGCCGATGTGCTGAGTGATGCCGCCGGCCTCGCCGGAGGCGACGTGAGCGTTGCGGATATAGTCCAGCAGGCTGGTCTTGCCGTGGTCCACGTGGCCCATGACCACCACCACGGGGGCCCGGGGCTGCAGATCCTCCTCGGCGTCCTTGTGGTCGTCGATCAGCTTCTCCTCGATGGTGACCACGACCTCCTTCTCCACCTTGCAGCCCATCTCCTCAGCGATGATGGCGGCGGTGTCAAAGTCGATCAGCTGGCTCAGGGAGGCCATGACGCCGTTCTTCATCAGGCATTTGACCACCTCGGTGCCGGTCTTCTTCATGCGGCTGGCCAGCTCGCCCACGCTGATCTCGTCGGGGATCTGCACGGTGACGGGGGTCTTCTTGATGATCTCCAGCTGGAGGCGGCGCATCCGGTCGGCCTCTTCCTGGCGGCGCTTGTTGGCGCCAAAATTGCCCTGCTGGCGCTGCTTGTTGTTGCGGAACTTCTCCTTGCCCTGCACCTGCTGATCGCGGCGCTTGCTGCCGCCGGTACGGGCGTTGCGGCCCTCGGCCATGTCCTGCAGCTTCTCGTCGTACTTGGCCAGGTTTACGTTGGTGGCCTTGCGGGTGTCCACTACCTTGGTCTGGGGCACGCGGGAGACGGGCTTGCTCTCCTGTCTGGCAGGCTTCGGCTCCTGCTTGGCAGGAGCGGTGCCCTGTTGAGGAGCGGGGGCCTTGCCGGCGCTCTTGCTGCCGTCCTGCTTGGCGGGGGCGGCGCTCTGCGGCTTGGCGGGCTCAGCCGCCTTCTTCTCCTCGGTCTTCATGCCCTCGGCAAAGATCACCTGGATGCCGGAGACCTGGTTGTGCTGGGTCAGATATTCAAAAATGAGAGAGAGCTCCCGGTCGCCCAGGACCTGCATATGGTTCTTGGGAGTCTCGGCGTACTTGGTCAGGATCTCCGTGATCTGCTTGGTGGGGACGCCGAAGTCCTTTGCCACCTCGTGAACTCTATATTTGTTGCCAATGTTAGCCAAATAAAGCCACCTCCGTAATTGTGATGGGGATGTGCGCACACGCACAGATGTCAGTTCGTTTTATGTGAGCCGCGCTTCCTGCCGGTGCGCAGATTTTTCTCGTGCCGGGCCTTTTCCTGCCGGCGCTCCTGGGCCCGCATGGCCTTCCGGGCCAGCTGGGCCGATACGTCGCCGTAGGTTTCCGGGTCCTTGGCGGCCAGCTTCTTGACGATGGCGTCGGCAAAGCCGATATCCGTCACCGCCGCCATGGCTACGCCGGGCTTGCCCAGTATGCCGCCCAGCTGCTCCTTATCCGCGTCCAGGGTCAGGAGCGGGCAGCCGCCGACCTGGGCAAAGGCGGCGGCACGCCGCCGGGTGGACGGGGCCGCGTCGCAGGCCAGCAGAATGATCCGGGCCTTTTTGGCGCGGGCGGCGGCGCCGGTGGGCTCCTCGCCCACCTCCACGCGGCCGGCCTTGCGGGCCAGGCCGATCATAGACAGAATGTGATCCATGCTCAGACCTCCCGGGCCATCTGGGCCTCCAGGGCGTCGTACACGGCGTCCGGGATCTCCAGGGAGAAGGCGCGCTCCAGCGCCTTGGACTTGCGGGCCTTTTTCAGACAGGCCGGATCCGGGCACACGTAGGCGCCCCGCCCGGATTTCTTGCCGGTGGCGTCCAGCACGATTTCCCCCTCGGGGGTGCGGACCACGCGGATCAGGGCCTTTTTATCCTTCATGGTGCGGCAGCCGACGCACTGACGCTGGGGGATCTTTTTCACCTTCTGCATACCGCACCTCCTTTTGTTTACTCCGCCTCGCGATAGGACTCGGGCTTGATGTCGATCTTATAGCCGGTGAGACGGGCGGCCAGGCGGGCGTTCTGCCCCTCCTTGCCGATGGCAAGGGAAAGCTGATCGTCGGGCACGATGACCCGGCAGCTCTTGCCCTCGTCGGCCAGGATCACGTCCACCACGTCGGCCGGGGCCAGGGCCGCGGCGATAAACTGGGCCGGATCCTCGGACCAGCGGATGATGTCAATCTTCTCGCCCCGCAGCTCCTCCACGATGGCGTTGACGCGCTGGCCGCGGGGGCCGATGCAGGCGCCGATGGGGTCCACGTTCTCATCCTCGGACCACACGGCCATCTTGGTGCGGTTGCCGGCCTCGCGGGCCACGCTGCGGATCTCCACGGTGCCGTCGTAAACCTCGGGGACCTCCAGCTCAAAGAGCCGCTTGACCAGACCGGGGTGGGTGCGGGAGATCAGGACCTGGGGACCGCGGGTGGTGCGGCGGACCTCCACCAGGTAGACCTTTACCAGCTGGCCTTCCCGCAGCTCCTCGCCGGTTACCTGCTCGCCCAGGGGCAGCACGGCCTCGGTGGACTCGCTGCCGGTGCCGATGCGCAGGATCACGTTTCCGGTGCGCTGGTCGATCCGGGTGACGGTGCCGGTGAGGATCTCGTGCTGCTTGGCGTTGAATTCGTCGTAGATCATGCCGTGCTCGGCCTCCCGCAGGCCCTGGATGATGACCTGCTTGCCGTTTCCGGCGGCGATGCGGCCGAATTCCACGTTGGTCACGGGGATGTTGACCACGCCGCCCAGCTCCGCCTTGGCGGTGATGGCCTTGGCGTCCTCCAGAGAGATCTGGGTGCCGGGGAACTCCACCTCTTCCACGATCTCCTTCTGCACAAACATCTTCAGGTCGCGCTTGGCCTCGTCCACCTGGACGATCACGTTCTCCACGCCCTCGTGGTCGCGCTTGTAGGCGGTGGTCAGGGCCTGAACGATCTTACCCATCATGAAGCTCTGGGGGATGCCCCGCTCCTTTTCCAGCAGAGCCAGAGCCGCAAAGATCTCGTCACATTTCATGGTCGTTACTCCTTCTCTGTCCTCACGTATCCGAGGTTAAAATTCAATGCGCAGGCGGACCATAGCCACCTCGTTTTTTTCAAAGCGGACGGGCTCGCCCGTTCCCATATCCAGCAGCACGGCGCCGTCGTCGTACCCGGCCAGGGTGCCGGGGAACTCCTTGCGGCCGTCCCGGTTCCTGTAGGTCTTCAGCAGGACGGGGCTGCCCAGAAACTGCTGGAAATCCGAGGGGCGCTTGAGCTGCCGCTCGGCTCCGGCGGAGGAGACCTCGAACACGTAGCTGCCCTCGATGGGATCCGCCTCGTCCAGCAGGTCGCTGACGGTGCGGCTCACGGCCTCGCAGTCCAGGATATCCACGCCGCCGTCCTTGTCGATATACAGCCGCAGATACCACTGCCCGGCCTCCCGGACGTACTCCACGTCCCACAGGCGGCAGCCGTTGGCTTCCACCACAGGGGCGGCCAGTTCGGCCACCAGCTCGGTCACTTTTTTCATGGCGCGCCTCACCTTCCGAAGATTTTAAGGAATCGAATTTGCCCAACAAAAAGAGCGGACCTCACGTCCACTCTGTCAAGCATACTACCTTACTTAAGGTACTATAACACAATTAAAAAGAGATTGCAAGGACTTTTCCGGGAGAAAAAGGGCAAAAACCGGCTATTTTTCAAAAAAAGCCGGTTGGGACGACGCAGAAAAGGCCGCGGGCACGACGCCCGGCGGCCTTTCTCACCGTTTACGATTTCAGCCTCCTGGCCGCACAGCAGCCCAGGAACACGATCAGATTGACGATCACCACCGTGGCGCCCACCGGCGTGCTGACCAGATAGGAGAGGGTCAGACCGGCGCAGAAGGAGACCACGCTGATGACGGCGGCGCAGATCACCACGCCCCGGAAGCTCTTGCGGATCCGCATGGCGCTGAGAGCGGGGAAGATCACCAGGCTGGAGATCAGCATGGCGCCCACCAGGCGCATGCCCAGCACGATGGTCAGAGCCGTCAGCACGGAGAGCAGGGTGCTGTAGAGCCCCACCTTTACCCCGGTGGCCCGGGAGAAGTTCTCATCGAAGGTGATGGCAAAGAGCTGGTGATAGAACAGGACGAACAGCACCAGCACCGCCGCGCACAGCGCCACGCTCAATGCCACGTCGGCGCGGTCCATGGCCAGGATGGAGCCGAACATGTAGCTGTCCACGTCGGTGGTCATGCCGGTGGTGAGAGAGGTGACGATGACGCCGATGGCCAGGGCGGAGGCGCTGGTGACGGCGATGGCCGCGTCGGCTCCCATGGGGCTGTTCTCCGTCATCCGCAGCAGCACCACGGCTGCCAGGATCACCACGGGGATGGACACCGGCAGAGGCGCCCAGCCGCAGGCCAGGGCCACCGCCAGGGCGCCGAAGGAGACGTGGCTCAGCCCGTCGCCGATCATGGAGTAGCGCTTGAGCACCAGGGGCACGCCCAGCAGCGCGGCGCACAGGGACACCAGGATCCCCACCACGAAGGCCCGGACGATGAAGGGATACGTAAACATCTGCAGCAGAAGACTCACGCGCGTTCACCTCCAAACCGCTTGCCGTAGGGCGAGGCCAGATACTCCTCCGGCGTACCGTAGAACCAGCGGTTCTGCCCGGCGTGGAGGATGGCCGTGGCGTAGCGCAGGGCGCTGCGGATGTCGTGGGTCACCATGACGATGGCGATGCCCTCTTTTTTGTTGAGGTATTCCAGGGTGCGGTACAGGTCCAGGGCGGCGGCGGGGTCCAGGCCGGTCACCGGCTCATCCAGCACCAGCAGTTCGCCGGCGGCGCACAGGGCCCGGGCCAGCAGCACCCGCTGCTGCTGCCCGCCGGACAGCTCCCGATAGCAGGCGTCCTTCAGCTCCAGAACGCCCAGCTTGCCCATGTTCATCAGAGCGGTGCTCTTCTCCGCCGGGGTGTGGAGGAACCGGATGCCGCTGCCGCTGAGGAAGCCGCTGAGAACCACCTCGAAGACCGTGGCGGGGAAGTCCTTTTGGGCCCTGGTCTGCTGGGGCAGGTAGCCGATGGCCCCCCGGCGCAGGTCCACGTGGCGGACGATGGCGCCGGACAGGGGCCGCAGCAGACCCAGCAGGCTCTTCAGCAGGGTGGATTTGCCGCTGCCGTTTTCCCCCACGATGCACAGATAGTCGCCGCTTCGGACCTGGAAGTTCAGGCCCTCCCAGATGGCGCGGCCCTCGTACCCCAGGGACACGTCCCGGCAGTCGATCCATGTTTTTCTCTCTTGCGTCCCGCTCATTGCAGGCCCTCCTTCAATGCGGCCAGATTCTGCCGCATCAGACTCAGATAGGTGGCGCCGCCGTCGAAATCGCTGCGGCTGACGGTCTGGCAGGACTGGAAGGTCAGCACCCGGGCGCCGGTGGTATCGGCAATGGCACGGGCGATCTTCCGGCTGCTCAGCTCGATGGTGTAGACCACGGGGATCCCCTCGTCCCGGACCTTGTCGATCAGATATTTCAGCGTGCCGAGACCCGGCTCCGTGTCCCCGGAGCAGCCGTGGAAGGCGGCCCGGTAGTCCAGCCCGTAGGTCCGGCAGAAGTACAGCAGGGGGAAGCGGTCGCCGAAGATCAGCACGGTGCGGCGGCCCTCCGCCACCGCCTGCCGGAAATCGGCGTCCAGGGCGTTCAGCTCGGTCAGATAGTCGTCCAGGCGATGTTGATAGGCCTCCGCGTGGGCGGGATCGGCCTCCGCCAGCGCATGGGCGATGGCCCGGCAGAGCTGGGCGGCCGCCACGGGCGAGGTCCAGATGTGCTCGTCGTATTCGACTTCCTCCTCGTCCTCGTCCTCGCCGTGCTCCTCCCGGACCTGCATGCCCTCCTGGATCTCCTCGGCCAGAAGGTCTGCGCAGTCCATCATCACCAGCACGGTCCCGATCTTCTCCCCGGCGGCGGAGAGCAGCTCCTTTACCCAGGCCTCGCTCTCTCCGCCGTTGCAGATGAACACGTCTGCCCGTGAAAGCCGGATGGCGTCCAGCGGCGTGGGCTCAAAGCTGTGGACCTCCCGCCCGGCGCTGATCAGCAGCGATACGTCCACGTCCTCTCCGCCGATCTGCCGCACGAAGTCGTAGTAGGGGAACAGGGTACAGACCACCTGCAGCCGTCCGTCCTCCGGCGCCGCGGCAGGGACGCCGCAGCCTGCCGCTCCCGCTGCCAGGATCAGGCACAGCAGGAGGCAGAGCAAACTCTTTTTCGTCATTCCCCATCCTCCCCGGAGCAGCGCTGGCACAGGCCGTAAAAGAGAGTGCGGCGGGGATTGATGCGGAAATGGTGCTCGGCCAGGATGTGGCTGTACAGCTCCCCCAGATGAGAGCAGTCCAGATGCTCGATGCGGCCGCAGCGCTCGCACTTGAGCAGGAAGCAATCCCGCCCGCTGTGGGCGCCGCTGCAGTACTGGTATCGGGCGCCCTGATCGGTGACCACCTTGTGGACCAGGCCCTGCTGCTCCAGGCGCTCCAGCTGGCGGTACACCGTGGTCAGCCCCACCCGGGCGCCCTCCCGGTGCAGCTGCTCCGTCAACTCCGCGGCGCAGGCGCCGTCCGCGCAGTTCTCGATACAGCGCAGGACCTCCCGCTGCTGCCGGGTCATATATGTCACGGCCATGGAAAACCCTCCCAAAATTGAAAATGAAAACCGTTTTCAAATTATACACGTTTTTTCTGCTTTGTCAATGGCGTCTTTGCCGAAAAAGGAGACGCCGGAGAGATTTCTCCGGCGTCTTTGGCGTAGGGATTCAGTTGTCGCTTTCTGCCGGATGCAGCAGAAGCTGGATGGCGCCGGGATGGTTCCGGATCTCCACCAGCGGGGCGCTGGGGGCGTATTCGCCGTCCAGGGACCAGGGGATATCCTCCGCGGTCTCCACCGTGACCGAGCGGACGTGGCGGAAGAACACGCCGGGGTAGTCGTAGTCCATGGAGGTGAGGGCGACGATCAGATTCTGCAGATCCAGCGGCGACTTGGGCATCTTCAGCAGCAGCAGCTCGAACATGCCGTCGTTCATCTTCACCAGGTTGGCCTTCAGCTTCAGCAGGCCGCCCAGAGAGGTGGAGTTGCACACGGCGCCGAAGATGAATTCCTCGTCGAAGACCTCCCCGTCTGCGGTGACACGGCAGCGGTAGGGCCGCAGGGAATTCAGATCGCCCAGTCCCTCCAGGATGTAGGCGAAGTGGCCCAGAGCATTCTTCGTGGCCTGGGGCGCGGAATAGGAGGAGCGGGTAAAGGCGCCGAAGGAGGCCACGTAGGAGAAATAGCGCCCGTTGTGGGAGCCCACGTCCAGAGGAAAGGGCTGACCCTGGGCAACGATGGCCGCAGATTTCTCCGTCTGAGCGGGGATATGCAGGCTGGCGGCAAAGTCGTTGGTGCTGCCGTTGGGCAGATAGCCCACCGGGGGCCGGCGATCCAGAGACATCAGGCCGGAGATGGTTTCGTTCAGCGTGCCGTCGCCGCCGGAGCACACCACGGCGTCAAACTGTCCGCCCAGCTCCCGCGCCACGCGGGTGGCGTCGCCGGGGCCCTCGGTCATATGGATGTGGACCAGATAGCCGGCCCTGGAGAACTGCGCCGCCGCGTCAAAAAGGGGGGCGCGGGATTTGGTCCTGCCGGAGCGGGGGTTCACAATGAACAGCAGCGTTTTCATATTCGGTTCCATAGCGATTCTGTACATCTCCCTGCATGATGGTTTTAAAACAAAGACGAAAAGCATTATACTATGAGCTTCCGGAAAATTCAACTGTCAAAACTGAGAGAAAAGCAGTTGCAAAACGGGAAGAACTTGGGTATGATAAAAAAAGGAAAAAATCTGGAGGATAAGGGGGGATAGCCTTGGAGGAGCGGAAACAGTATTTGCGGCTGGGACTGACGCTGTTTCTGACGGCCTGCGCCATCCTGGTGTTTTACGACACGTTCTATATGGGCGGCACGCTGCAGAGCTTCACCACCAAGCTGATCCGCGTTCTGGCCCCGGTGCTGTACGGCTTTGTCATGGCCTATCTGCTGGCCCCCATCGTCAACTGGCTGGAGAGGGTCCTCACCGGCGAGGCGGACCGGGCCTTGAAGGGGAAGAAGAAGGCAGGCAGCAAGCGGTGGCTCCGGGCGCTCAGCATCCTGCTGACCTGGGCTTTCGTCATCCTGCTGGTGTATCTGCTGATGGTCATGCTGATCCCCCAGTTGGTGGACAGCATCACCATGCTGGTCAACAACGCTGAGAACTACTACAACAAGATCTACGACTGGGCCAGCGGCCTTTTCAAGAGCGACAGCGAGACCGGCAGCTGGGCCGCCAGCCTGATCGATCAGTATTATGACGTCGCCCTGGACTACCTGAAGAGCCACATCCTGCCCTGGGCGCAATCCATGATCACCAGCCTGACCGGCGGCATCTGGAGCGGTATCTGGGGCGTGGTGAGCTTCCTGAAGAACACCATCGTGGGCATTATCGTCTCGGTCTATATGCTGGCCATGAAGGAGCGCAGCGCGGCCCGCTGTGCCAAGCTGATCTACGGCGTCTTCCGGGAGGATCGGGCGCAGCTGATCATCAAGGGCACCCGCAAGGTGGACGAGATCTTCTCCGGCTTCGTCCGGGGCAAGCTGCTGGACTCCCTGATCATCGGCATCCTGTGCTTCATCGGCTGCTCCATCCTGAAGCTGCCCTATACGCCCCTGGTCAGCGTGATCGTGGGCGTCACCAACGTGATCCCCTTCTTCGGCCCCTTCATCGGCGCCGTTCCCAGCGCCTTCCTGATCCTGCTGGTCAGCCCCGTCAAGTGTCTGTATTTCATCATCTTCGTCGTGATCCTCCAGCAGCTGGACGGCAACGTCATCGGCCCCAAGATCCTGGGGGGCTCCACCGGCATCTCCAGCTTCTGGGTGGTGGTGGCCATTCTGGTGGGCGGCGGCTTCGGCGGCCTGCCGGGCATGTTCCTGGGCGTGCCCGTGTGCGCCTGTCTCCACGCCCTGCTGAAATACGTGATCGACGGACGGCTGCGCCGGCGGAACATGCCCACGGAGGCATACCGCTACGTGGAAAGAGACCGGGAAACCGACCGGCAGCCGGAAGAAGAGAAGAGAGAATAAGACGGAGCGGAGTCCGCCTGAGAAGGCGGGCTCCCCCTTTTCAAAAGCATCTGAACGAAGGAAGAAAACGGATATGACAGAGGAACTGAGAGAAACCATGCTGCGCTTCGGCAGAAGCGCCAACCCCTTTGACGAGCACAACGGCGTGCGTCTCACCGACGTGGGGGACGGCTTTGCCGTGGTGGAGACGGATCTGTGCCGCGAGAATCTGAACTCCTGGAACTCCCCCCACGGCGGGCTGCTGTTCACCATGGCGGACGTGGCCTGCGGCGTGGCCGCCATCAGCCTGCGGCAGGAGCAATGCGTCACGGTGAACGCCTCCATGGATTTTCTGGCTGCTGCGGGCAGCACGGGCCGCCTGCGGGCGGTGGGCCGGGTGGAGCGCTGCGGCAGAAAGCTGTGCTTCACCACCGCCGAGATCCGGGATGAGCAGGAGACCCTGCTGGCGCGGATCCAGGTGACCATGTATTTTACGGGCCGGAAGCTGGAATTATAAGTGAGTGACCGGCGGGACCGGTGGGGAGGATCTATGAAAGCCTGGCTGCTGCGCTTCAAAAAACTGCATATCTGGCTGGCGGCTGCGGCGGTTTTCCTGGGGGCTTATTTTCTCCTGCGCCGCAGCAGGCCGCTGATGGACGCCCTGGCCGACTATGTGACCACGCCCTATAAGCGGACCATGGCCGCCCTGTGCAGCGTGACGGAGATCTCCGTGGCGGAGGTGCTCTACGTGTCGCTGGCGGCGGTGGCCATCTTCTACGTGGCCAACGTGGTGCGGAAGCTGATCTGCGAGAAGCACCGCGGGGAGACGCTGTACCGCTTTGTGCTGACGGTGGTGTGCGTGGTCGTGACGATCTACGCCGGCTTCTGCCTGCTGTGGGGCATCAACTACCACACGGACAGCTTTCAGGACCGCTCCGGCATCGTGGCCCGGAAGGGCACGCCGGAGGAGCTGAAGGAACTGACGGCGGACTTTGCCCGGGTGCTGTCCGACATTGCCGACACGGTGCCCAGGGACGAGAACGGCGTATTTACCGCCGACCGCCGGGAGATCCTGCGCGCAGCCGCCGGCGTCTACGAGGAGGCATATGACACCATCCCCTGTCTGCAGGCAAGGGACGTGGAGCCCAAGGCCTTCGTATGCTCCCGGGCCATGACGGCCATGGACTTTACCGGCTTCTATTTCCCCTTCACCGGAGAGGCCAACATCAATATCGACAGCCCCGAGGTATTCACGCCCACCACGGCCATTCACGAGATGGCGCACCAGCGGCAGATCGCCTCGGAGCAGGAGTGCAATTTCGTGGCCATCGCGGTTTCCGCCATGAGCAGCGATCCGCTGTACCGCTATTCCGGCTGGCTCATGGGCTACGTCCACCTGTCCAACGCCCTCTATAAGGTGGACCGGGAGGCGTGGCAGCAGATCCACAGCTCCCTGCCGGAGACGGTCCTGGCGGATATGCAGTACAACAACGCCTACTGGACCCGGAACCACACCTCCTTCACAGACGCTACCCAGAAGGTCTACGACTCCTTCATCAAGAGCAACGGGGACCACAACGGCGTGCAGAGCTACGGCATGGTGGTGGATATGCTGCTGGCCTACTATGGATGATGCATTGCCAAACGGAAAAGCGATGCC
>JAFRSI010000166.1 GCA_017427645.1 Oscillospiraceae bacterium
ATCCACCACGTGGATGGCGTCGAACTTGCAGGTGCGCTCGCACATGCCGCAGGCGATGCAGCTTGCCGCGCAGACCTTGGCCACGGCGGGGCCCTTATCCTTGTTGGAGCAGTTGACGAACACCTTCTGCTTGTAGGGCACCTCATGGATCAGCTTGCGGGGGCAGGCCTCACGGCAGGCGCCGCAGTTGGTGCACTTCTCCTTGTCCACCACGGCCACGCCGTCCACCACGTGGATGGCGTCGAACTTGCAGGCGGCCACGCAGGAGCCGAAGCCAAAGCAGCCGTAGCGGCAGGCCACGGCGTCGCCGCCGCAGACCTTGGTGGCGGCGATGCAGTCGGTGACGCCGCGATACTCGAAATTCTTATTGGCGTTGCAGCCGCCGTTGCAGGCCACGTGGGCCACCATCTTCTCGCCGGTGGGGGCCTCCATGCCCATGATGGCGGCGATCTTGGCGGCGCCCTCGGCGCCGGCAGGGGCGCAGGCGCTCACGGGAGCCTTGCCGGCCAGGATGGCCTCAGCGCAGCCGGCGCAGCCGGGATAGCCGCAGCCGCCGCAGTTGGCGCCGGCCAGAGCGGCCTGGATCTGAGGCAGGCGGGGATCCACCTGGACCTCGAAGACCTTGGCGGCAACGGCCAGGATCAGGCCGAACACCACAGCCATGGCGCCCAGCACGATAACAGCATAGACAATATTCATCTTTCCATTCCCTCCTTACCAGACCTTCAGGCCGCTGAAGCCCATGAAGGCCAGGGCGATCAGGCCGGCGGTGACCAGCGCGATGGGGAAGCCGTCGAAGCACTTGGGGTTGTCGGCGAACTCCAGCTGCTCACGGACGGCCGCGAACAGGAAGATGGCCAGCAGGAAGCCCAGGCCGCCGGTGATGCCGTACACCACGGACTGAATGAAGTTGTAATCGTTCTGCACGTTCAGCAGGGCCACGCCCAGCACGGCGCAGTTGGTGGTGATCAGGGGCAGGTACACGCCCAGGGCGGTGTACAGGGTGGGGACGTTCTTCTTCAGGAACATCTCCACGAACTGCACCAGCGCGGCGATGACCAGGATGAAGGCCACGGTCTGCATATAGCCCAGACCGGCGGCCACCAGCAGGCGGTTGATGCCGAAGCAGACGGCAGAGGCCAGGCCCATGACGAAGGTCACGGCGGCGCCCATGCCCACGGCGGTGTCGATCTTCTTGGACACGCCCAGGAAGGGGCAGATGCCCAGGAACTGGGCGAAGATAAAGTTATTGGTGAGAATGGCACCGAGGGCGATAGCCAGCAAACTTGTGATCGTCATAGCTTACTTCGCCTCCTTTTCCTTGTTCTCGTTCTTCTTGGCGGACTTGGCCAGGGCCCACTGCATCACGGCGATCAGCACGCCCAGGCAGATGAAGCCGCCCACGGGCAGGGTCAGGATGCCGATGGGGGTATAACCGTCAGGCATGATCTGGATGTCCAGCAGCTTGCCGGCGCCGAAGAGCTCGCGGAAGAAGCACATGATGATCAGGACCACCGTGTAGCCCAGGCCCTGGAAGATACCGTCCAGAGTGGAGGCGCCCACGGCGTTCTTGGAGGCAAAGGCCTCGGCGCGGCCCAGGATGATGCAGTTCACCACGATCAGCGGGATGAACACGCCCAGGCTCTTGTCGATCTCCGGCAGGAAGGCCTTCAGCAGCAGCTGCACGCAGGTCACGAAGCCGGCGATGACCACGATGAAGCAGGCGATGCGGACCTCGTTGGGGATGATCTTGCGCAGCAGGGAAATGATGATGTTGGACAGGGTCAGGATGATGATGACGCTGACGCCCATGCCCAGACCGTTCATGATGGACGTGGTGATGGCCATGGTGGAGCACATGCCCAGCAGCTGGACCAGCACCGGGTTCTGGGTCAGCAGACCCTCCTTGAGTTGCTTTTTCGCATTCATGTTTCGTCCTCCCCCTTTCTCAGCCCAGCTCGGCCACGGCGGCCAGAGCTGCGTTGGCGCCGGCGGTGACGCCCTTGGTGGACACGGTGGCGCCGGTGACGGGAATGATGTTCTTATTGACCTCCAGGGTGCCGGCGCCGCTCAGTCCGATGAACTGATCCAGCACGTTCTCCCCGTTGGCGTTGGGCATGTTGTCCATGACCTTGGAGCCGATGCCGGAGGTCTCCGCGTTCTCCACGATGGAGATGCCGGAGATGGCGCCCTCGGCGTCCACGCCCACGATCATCACGATGGTGCCCTGAGAGCCGGAGGCCTCCACCTTGCAGGCGTAGCCGCCGGTGGACACCTTGTACAGCTCGGTGAGCTTGCCGCCCTGGGCCTTGGCGGCCGCCACGGCGGCGTCAGGCAGATCCAGGGCCTCGTAGTCGGCCCCCTCGGGGGTCACGGCGGCCAGCGCCTGGCGGGTGGCGGCGAAGGTGAGCTCGTAGATGCGGTCCTTGGTGATCATATTGACCACGCCCAGCAGGGCGGCCACCACCAGCGAGATGGCGGTCAGGGTGCCGGCCACCTTCAGAACGAATTTCGCGTTCAGGTTTTTCATTTTGCAGCCGCCTCCTTCTTTTCCTTCTTGGGTGCACCGTAGATGGTGGGACGGATGTACTTATCCAGCAGCCAGGTGGTGCAGTTCATGATGAGGATGGAGTAGCACACGCCCTCGGGATAGGAGCCGAAACGCCGGATGAAGCAGGTCAGCAGGCCGCAGCCGATGCCGAAGATCAGCTGCCCGGGCTTGGTGACGGGGGAGGTGGCGTAGTCGGTGGCCATGAAGAAGGCGCCCAGGAACAGGCCGCCGCCGAAGACGTTGTAGAGCATGTAGTCCACGTTGCTGACGCCGGCGGGGGCGGCGATCAGGGTGAGGACGGCCACGGTGGCGATGTAGGCCACGGGGATCTGCCAGGAGATGACCTTCTTGAACAGCAGATAGAGGCCGCCCAGCAGCAGGGCCAGGGCGCAGGTCTCGCCCAGGGAGCCGCCGATCCTGCCCAGGAACATGTCGCCCACGGAGTAGGCGGAGGTGAGGTTGGCAAAGGCCTCGGCCGTGCCCTCCTTCATGATGGCCAGGGGGGTGGCGGAGGTGACCACGTCGGTCATGCTGCCCACCACGGGGATGGCGGCGTCAGGGGCGGCCCACTTGGTCATGGCGCCGGCAAAGCTGGCCAGCAGAATGGCGCGGCCCGCCAGAGCGGGGTTCAGGAAGTTGCAGCCGATGCCGCCGTAGAGCTGCTTGACCAGAACGATGGAGGCAAAGGCGCCCAGGATCAGGTACCAGTAGGGCACGGTGACGGGGCACACGAAGGCCAGCAGCATGCCGGTGACCACGGCGCTCAGATCGTCGATCATCTGGTTCTTCTTCAGCAGCTTGCGATACAGCCACTCCCAGACCACGCAGCTGACCACGCTGACCAGGGTCATGGTGAGGGCCCGGAAGTTCCAGTTGCCGAAGTTCCACACACTCATGGCCAGGGCGGGCAGCAGGGCGATGATCACGTCCAGCATGATGGAGCGGGTGTTTACCGCAGAGCGGATATGGGGGGAGGAGGACGCGATCAGTTTCAAATTCTTGTAATCCGTCATCGTTTACGCCTCCTTCTTTGCGGCCGCAGCCTTCTCGGCGTCGGCCTTGGCCTTGGCGGCCATTCTCGCGTTGTTGACCTGCTGCTTGCCCAGGCGGAAGGCGTGGGTCAGAGGCAGGCGGGCCGGGCAGGTATAGGTGCAGGCGCCGCACTCGATGCAGTCCATGCCGTGGAACTGATCGCGGAAGGCCTCCCAGTTGCCCTTCATCAGGTACTTGTACATGAACACGGGCTCCAGGCGGATGGGGCACACGCCCACGCACTTGCCGCAGCGGATGCACTGGGGCTCGGCCACGTACTGCTCCTCGTCGCCGGCAAAGGCCAGCATGGCGCCGGTGCCCTTGCCCACGGGGACGTCCACGCTGAACTGGGCCAGACCCATCATCGGGCCGCCCATGATCAGCTTGTAGGTCTCTTCCTTCAGGCCGCCGCAGGCGTCGAACAGCTTGGCGATGGGGGTGCCGATGGGGCACTCGATGTTCTTGGGCTCGATGACGCCGGAGCCGGACACGGTGACGATCTTGTTCACCACGGGCATGCCGGTGTAAACGGCCCGGTAGATGGCGCAGGTGGTGTTCAGGTTGAAGATGCAGCAGCCCGCGTCCGCCGGCAGCTTGCCGGAGGGGACCTGCCGGCCGGAGATGGCCTGGCAGAGCTGCTTCTCAGCGCCCTGGGGGTAGCGGGTGTGCAGGACCTCCACCACCACGGGAGCCTGCAGCTCGGCGATGGTCTTGTTCAGCACGTCCGCCGCGTTCTGCTTGTTGGCCTCCACGCCGATGTAGACCTTGTCCACGCCGAAGCAGCGGGCCAGCAGGGTGGCGCCCTTGATCACCTGGTCGGGGCGCTCCAGCATGGTGCGGTGGTCGCCGGTGATGTAGGGCTCGCACTCGGCGGCGTTGATGATCACGTAGTCCACCTTGCCCAGACCGGAGCTGATCTTCACGTGGGTGGGGAAGGTGGCGCCGCCCTGACCCACGATGCCCGCGTTCTTCACGATCTCCGTCAGCTGCTCGGGCGTCAGACTGTCGGGGTCCTCCACGGGATGGATATCCTCGGAAACGGTGTTCTGGAAATCGTTATCGATCACCACGGACATCACCGTGCCGCCCATGGAGGAGGGGCGGGGCTCCACAGCCTTCACCGTGCCGGACACGGAGGCGTGGATGGGGGCGGAAACGAAACCGCCCGGCTCACCGATCCTCTGTCCGATCTTGACTTTATCGCCAACTGCAACGATGGGCTTGCATGGCGCACCGATGTGCATGGACATGGGAATGACCACCTGAGCCGGAGCTTCCAGCTGCTCGATGGCCTTCTCATTGGTTGCGGCCTTCATGTCGTTGGGATGAACGCCGCCAAAGAAAGCTTGTGCCATTCTCTTCACCTCATCTAACAACTTACGAGTGGCGCTATGCCACCACATACTGCACTACAGTTTACAACAAATCGCGGGGCTTGTCTACCCCTTTCCTGCCATATTTCCGCTTTTTCGGCAGGGATTTTCCGCCATTTTCCCTGCGTACACTTGCTTTTTATTCCTTCTGCTGGTATACTCACAGCCACAAGGAAGGCGGCGGAGCCGCCGTACGCGGAAGGGAAGTGTCGTGATGATCGACCGCAGACAGCTCAAGCTGGAGGCCCGGGATATCCTCCGGGGCGCCCGCTCGTCCCCCTGGGTCTTCGCCCTGGTTTTCCTCCTGATCACCGGGAGCCTCACCCTTTTGAACGACGTCACCTCCGGCGCCTGGATCACCTCTCTGCGGCGCCTGGACCCGGACCTTCCCGTCCCGGACTTTCTGCTGCGCGCCGCCTCGATCCCCCCGCTGGCCGCTACCTTCATCGGCGTCATCGTGCCCCTCATCAACTCCGTGCTGGGCGCCGGCCAGATCCTCTACCATCTGGGGATCCGCAGCGGTCGGGAGATGCCCCTGTCCACCCTGTTCGAGGGCTTTAACCAAGCGGGACGGGTGATCGTGCTGGCCCTGCTGCAGACGGTCCTCATCACCCTCTGGTCGTTCCTGTTCATCATCCCCGGCATCGTCGCAGCCTACCGCTACCGCTTCGCCCTGTACGATCTGCTGGAGGATCCGTCTCTCCGGCCCCTGGAGGCCCTGCGCATGAGCAGCGCCCAGACCTACGGGTACAAGGCGGAGCTCTTCCTCCTGGATCTGAGCTTCCTGGGCTGGTTTCTGCTCAGCGCCCTGACGCTGAACCTGGCCTCTGTCTGGGTCACACCCTACTACGAGCAGACCCAGGTGGGGTATTTCCGGACCATCAAGCGGACCAAGCGCATCGGCGCCCTGCCGCCGGAGGAGCGCCGGCCCTATGACGGCCCGGACCCCTTTGGTCCCTCCGTGTGAGGGGTGGGGGAGACCCTTCTCGTCCATTCCATATTGTCCATATGGCGCTTCCCGGCGAAATCCTTATTTCGCCGGGAATTCTTTTTCGCTGTTCTCTCTTTCTTCCTTCTCCCTTCGCAATACACCGTCTTCGTCTTTTTGGGCTTTGGTCGGCTTCTCCCGGTTGCTCTCAGCCTCGGGACAGCCACCGGCGTCCGCGGATATCATTATTTATTATAAGGTGTCTTATTTCGTCCATTTTCGTCTGGCGTCCGCGGATTTCTGTCCGAAAACGCGTCCCCCTCTTCGCCCATTGTCTATTTTGCACAGTTTGTCTGTTCACACTTTGGCAATATTTTTATGTCGCCCATCTTGCATTTTCCAAACTTTGTTATAAAATAAACACATGTCTGTTTTATATTTCACAAGGC
>JAFRSI010000167.1 GCA_017427645.1 Oscillospiraceae bacterium
GACTTCCCGCCCCTGCCGGTGGACTACGGCTACCGGGACAGCAAGAACTTCTGGTTCCACCGGAAAAAGAAGATGCGCGCCGAGCTGCTGCCCATGCGCAAGGCCTCCCTGGAGTCCGTGCGCTACGCCGCCGACCGGGTGGACGACAAGATCAAGTTCACCGACGACGCCCTGGAGACCATCCTCAACGTGCCCCGGGTCTTCCTGCCGGTGGTGCTGAAGGGCTGCGTGTCGTGGGCCAGGGAGAACGGCGTGGAGCTCATCACCGCCGAGCATATGCAGATCATCAACGACAAGCGCGCCAAGGAGAAAAACAAAAAGTAAGCGGGGATCTCCCCGCTTGAGCAGCACCCCATCTGCCGGGCAGCGCGGTATCCCGATGACAGGCGGGGACCGTTTCCCCCTCTGACCGGCTTTTCCCAAAGGGAGGCGAGGCAATGCAGTATCAGGAATTCGGCGCAGACCGGGCGGATACCATCCTGCTGCTCCACGGGGGCGGGCTGTCCTGGTGGAACTACCGCCGGGAGGCGCAGCTCCTCCGGGAGGAGTACCGGGTGATCCTGCCGATCCTGGACGGCCACGCCGGCAGCGACCGGCATTTCACCACCATTCGGCAAAACGCCGCGGAGATCATCGACTTCATCGACCGGCACCTGGGCGGCTCCGTCCTGCTGATCGGCGGCCTGTCGCTGGGGGCCCAGATCCTGCTGGAGATGCTGGCCCAGCGGGGGGATATCTGCCGGTACGCCCTGGTGGAGAGCGCGGCGGTGATTCCCTCCAGGCTGACCGGCGCGCTGATCGGACCGGCCCTGGGCAGCAGCTACGGGCTGATCCGGAACGAGCGCTTTGCCCGGCTGCAGTTCCGGTCCCTCCACATGGACGAGGCGCTGTTTGAGGACTATTACCGGGACACCTGCCGGATCGAGAAGCGGGATATGGCTGCCTTTCTGAAGGCCAGCACGACCTATTCCCTAAAGGACGCCGTGGCAGATTCCTCCGCCCGGATCTGCGTGTTTGCCGGGGGAAAAGAGAACCGGGAGATCCTGGATTCCGTCAAGGCCATCCGGAAGGCCGTCCCGTCCTGCCGGACCCACATCGTGGACGGACTGTACCACGGGGAGTTCTCCATCAACCACCCGGAGGCCTACGTGGGCTGGATCCGGCGGATCGTGCACGGCCGGCCGCAAGCTTTTTGAAACCCGTCCCTGTCCCCGCGGACAGGGGCGGGTTTTCGTCCGTATGGGGCCTCATCCCGCCGCTCCCGGCGGCGGGATCGCACCCCTGCTCGCCGGCAAAGGGCATTTTCCGCGTTTTTTCTCCATGCTGTTGCAAAATCCCCGCTTTCGTGTTTATATGTATGTAGAAGTGCCGTTAACGATGAACGGCACAGCAGGAACTGTCGTCTGAGGGATCGATCGCTGGAGGTGCGCTGATGAAAAGACTGCATGCCATCCTTTCTCTGCTGCTGTGTCTGTGCCTGCTGCTGGGCACCCTGACCGGCTGCGCCGGCTCGACAAAGCCGGCGGACGGGTCGGGCAACGGGGAAAACACCGGGGAGGAAACGGCGGAGGACCGGGCGGCGGCCTGCCGGGCCGCCTACGAGACGGCGGCAGAGGCCGTAAACGGCGCGGCCAATCTGGTGATGACCTTCCGCATCACGGAGGAGCGGAACGTGGGCACCGAGACCGTGACGGAGAGTTCCGAGCGCAGCGCCCGGTATCAGAACCGCGGAAGCGGGGATATGATCGCCGAGGTATCGGAGACCATCTCCCTGGGCGACGTCCGCGCCGCCTGCCGTCAGGTATATGTCAAAGACCTCGTCTATGCCGACGTCAAGGAGTGCCGCTTCTACTCCCGGGAGACAGCGGAACAGTTCCTGGGCGGCCAGATCCCCGCCGTGATGCTGGACGCCTCCCGCTACGCCTCTCTGGACAGCGAAGCCGGGGAGGACGGCACGGTCATCCGCTTTGGGGAGGCCCAATCGGCCGAGAGCTGGAGCATGCCCGAGGGCGGCACCCTGCTCTCCGCCGAGGGGACGGCCACCCTATCCGGGGACGGCGCTCTGCAGGCGATGAGCTACGAGATCCGCTATCTCTTCGGCGGCGGGACGATCCACTCCCGGGTGGAGGCCGCGGTGGAGACGCCCGAGGAACTGGACCTGTCGGGGACCGTTCCCGAGAACGTGAAGCAGTACGAATCCCTGAAGAGCGTGGACGCGGCGATCACGCTGCTGCGGGCCCGGGTGGCCATGGAAGGCGCCGACGTGCTGAGCATCAACAGCACGGAGACCATCTACAGCGAGGCGGCGGGCGCCTATCAGGTGCAGTCCGATACCTATGACGCCTACAAGCTGCTGCTGTCGGAAAAGCACACGGCGCAGGCCGTGGATCTGTCCACCCAGGAGGCCTATTCCGACAGCTACACCGTGGGCTACGAAGACGGCAAGCTGGTGTTTACGTATGAGGACGGCACGGACAAGGCTGTGCCGTGGTCCTGCGACGCCACGGCGGAATACATCCGCCTCTACGCCATGAACAGCTTCCCGCAGTACAGCGATCTGGTGGACGCGTCCATCACCGACGTGGGCGACTACTACCTGATCGAATACGCGGCTTCGGACTCCTTCGGCAAGAAGGCCGAGGATACCGCCGCCCGCATCATGTTCTTCGATCCGGCCTACCTGGACAATTACGCCACGCAGTACACCACCAAGAACATCAAGGGCACGGTGGCGGTGGAAAAGGCCACCTGGCTGCCCACTGCGGTCAGCGTGAATTTCGCCGGCCTCCACACGATCCAGGGCAGCCCCTATGCCCTGACAATGGAGCAGAACATGGCCATCAGCCTCTACGACGTGGACACCTACGAGGCCATCACCGAAGAGCCTCTGCCGGATGAGGAGCCCGCCGTGCGGCCCACGCCCGTGTTCTACGAGGTGACGGGAGAAGACGGGGCCCGCATGTATCTGCTGGGCACCATCCACGTGGGCGACGACCGCACCGCCTATCTGCCCCAGGTCGTCACCGACGCCTTTGACAGCGCCGACGCCCTGGCCGTGGAATTCGACACGGAGGATTTCACCGAGAGCATCACCGGCAGCGAGGAGCTGCAGGAGCTGGTCGCCCAGGCGTATTATTACTCTGACGGCACGGGCATTGCCAACCACCTGGATTCCGAGATCTATGCCGCCGCCGTCCTGCTGATGAAGGTATCCGGCAACTACAGCTCCATAGCCGAGCGGATGAAGCCCTTTGTCTGGAGCAACACCATCGAGAACTTCTACCTGTCCCAGGGCCGGAAGCTGACCTCCTCCAAGGGCGTGGACAGCCGGCTGCTCCGTCTGGCCAAGGGCGCCGGAAAGGAGATCCTGAACGTGGAGTCCGGCGAATTCCAGCTGCAGCTGCTGTCCGGCTACTCCGACCCCGTGCAGGAGATGATGCTGGTGGGGACCATCGCCTATTCCCGGGGAGAATACCTGCAGGGCATCTACGAGCTCTACGAGTGCTGGTGCCAGGGCGACGAGCAGGCGCTGAAGGAGAAGCTGGCCGCCATCTCCGAGGAGGAGCGCGCGGAGCTGGACGAGGACGAGCTGGCCATCTACGACGAGTATCACCAGAAGATGGAGACCGACCGCAACGCGGGCATGCTGGAGGTGGCCGAGGGCTATCTCCACAGCGGCAAAACCGTCTTCTA
>JAFRSI010000168.1 GCA_017427645.1 Oscillospiraceae bacterium
GGTAGTCCTGGTTGAAAAAGGTGATATCCAGCACGCCGCTCTCGTCCACGGCCCGGACCTTCACCAGCATGCGGCCGCCGGAGATCCGGTGGGCGGTGGGCTCCGCGGCGATCATGGCCTTGACGCAGGCGTACTCGCCCACGATCAGCTCCCGGATGGGCCGGGTGAGGGTGCGGTCCTCGTAGGCCCGGGGGAAGTAGGAGATCAGGTCCCGCAGCGTGACGATGCCCAGCTTGTTCAGCGACTTGGAGCGCGCCTCGCCGATGCCCTTGATATAGCGAATGTCGGTCTGCAGATCCGCCATGGGACGACCTCCTTTCGTGGTGTGTTTGGATGATTATACCACGGAAATGCGAAAATGAAAAGGGAAAGAGAGAAGGAGTGTTTTGCGCTGCATTTACCTATATTTGGCTGCTGCACATGTTTACTCCTGTCTTGACAACTTAAAGTTTCTTCAGACCAGAGCGATTTTTTGCAGATGCAACTTTAAGTTCATTGACGCATAGCCGCCATAGTGTTATTCTGTCCACGCAAGGCTGGGCGAGCATATTCATAATGAGGTGAACTCTATGGGAAATCATTACGGGAGCGGGAGCATTATTCAGCAACTGCGGAAAGAGCGGGGATATACCAAGAGAGAACTGGGCACCATGCTGGGCGTGAAAGGCAGAACGGTGAGCAAGTGGGAAAACGGCGCGGCCGCACCTCAAGAGGAGCTTCTCTCGCAGCTTTCCACCGCGTTGGGCTGTACCAGAGAAGAACTGCTCTCCGGCAGCCGCAGAGAGAACAAAAGCGCAGGACAGGAGTCGGGGCAGGACATCACCGCAGAATACCGGGAGGTCGTGAAACGCTGCAACTGCTGCCGTCACGGGGGATTAAAGTTTCGATCACTGATAAACTCCTCGGAGGAAAAAGGCGTGATCTGCAAAGAATGCGGCGCAGAACTATGCTTGGAGAAACGGACAAACATGCTTTACTCCGTGGGGATATCTATTCTGAAGTACATTCTGATCCTGGTGATTTGGCTATTAGTTGATATGGATTGGATACTGGCGATCCTTCATGTAGAATTCGTAGATGGTGAGTGGATCCAACGAATCTGTAAAGTGCTCATTACTTTAATCGTATACTTTGTTGTCGATGACATCATTTTCTGGCTGATCGGGAAGCTTGCTCCCTATCGGAAGCATCTGCGGATCGTGCGCTATCCCCACCCGGAGGACGGGAAAATCGTTTTTTAGCGTGTGCGCACTTCGGCCCCCCTCATCAGTCATCGCCGGCTAACGCCGCCGCTGACAGCTTCCCCCCAGGGGGAAGCCTTTGGCGGCGCACCCCTTAAGCCTTCCGGAAGGTGCCGAGCGGCAGCGAGGCGAATGAGGTGGACGACGGGGGAAACGGATTCCCACGACCAGTTTGAGAACCGGTCTCGGAATGACAGGGGAGGGGACAGAGTCCCTCCCCTAAGAAGATCAACGGAACGATATTGTTGTAGGGGCGGGCCTCCGTGCCCGCCCAAAACAGCCCGGAGCGCCTCCCTTGCGGATGGCGCTCCGGTATATTTCTTTACTGTTCCTTACATCTTTTCCGGCGCGGTGCAGCCGATGAGGGTCATGGCGTTCTTCAGCACGGCGCGGGTGGTGTCCGCCAGCTTCAGCCGGGCCAGCAGCACATTCTCACTCTCGCCCTTGATGCGGCAGGCGTTGTAGAACTTGTGGAAGGCGGCGGCCAGGTCGATAAGGTAGCGGTTGATGTGGCTGGGGTCGTAGTTCCGGGCGGCCAGGGCCACGGCGTCGCCGTAGCGGGCGATCTCCTTGATGAGGGCCAGCTCCGTCTCGTGGGTCAGCAGGCTCAGATCCGCGTCGGCGGGCACGGCGTAACCCTCGCCGGCCAGATTCTTCAGCAGGTTGCAGATCCGGGCGTGGGCGTACTGCACGTAGTACACCGGGTTCTCGCTGTCCTCCCGGACGGCCAGGCCCAGGTCGAACTCCATCTGGCTCTCGGGCTTGGCGTTGAAGAAGTAGCGGCAGGCGTCCACCGGCACCATGTCCAGCAGGTCGGTAAGGCTGACGGCCTTGCCGGTGCGCTTGGACATGCGCACCACCTCGCCGTTTTCCACCAGCTTCACCAGCTGCATCAGCACGATGTCCAGCCGGTGCTCGCCGTCCAGCCCCAGGGCGTCCATGGCGCCCTTGAGCCGGGCCACGTGGCCGTGGTGGTCGGCACCCCAGATGTTGATGACGCGATCAAAGCCCCGGACGGCAAACTTGTTGCGGTGATAGGCGATGTCGGCGGCGAAGTAGGTGTAAAAGCCGTTGGCCCGGCGCAGCACGTCGTCCTTCAGCTCCAGCCTGGCGATGTCCTCGTCGCTCTTGCCGGCCTTTTTCAGATTCTCGGCCAGGATCCGACTGGTGGCCAGCCACAGGGCGCCGTCCTTCTCATAGGTATAGCCCCGCTTCGTCAGCTCCTCCGCCGTGTCGGCCACGAAGCCGCTGTCGTGGAGGGTGGACTCGAAGAACCACTGGTCGTACCGGATGCCGTAGCGCTCCAGATCCGCCTTCATCCTGGGGATGTTGGTCTCCAGGCCGAAGCGGGCCAGGGCGTCGTGGCGGGTCTTTTCGTCGCAGTCCAGGTACTTGTCGCCGTGGACGTCGTAAAAGGCCCTGGCCAGTTGGCGGATATCCTCGCCGTGGTAGCCGTCCTCCGGGAATTCCACCGCGTCCTCGCCCTTTATCAGCTGGATATAGCGGGCCTCGATGCTCTTGGCGAACTTCTCGATCTGGTTGCCGGCATCGTTTACATAAAACTCCCGCCACACGTCGGCGCCGGACTTCTGCAGCACGCTGGCCAGGGTGTCGCCCAGCACGCCGCCCCGGGCGTTGCCCATGTGCATGGGGCCGGTGGGGTTGGCGGAGACGAATTCCACCATGATCTTCTGGCCCTTCAAGGTGTCAGAGGCGCCGTAGTCGTCGCCGTCGTGCTCCACGGCGGCAACGGTGTCGGCAAACCACTTGCCGCCCAACCGGAAGTTCAGGAAGCCGGGGCCGGCGATATCGACGGACGTAAAATAGCTGTCCGCCAGGTCCATATTCTCGGTGAGGATCTTCGCCACCTCCCGGGGATTGCGCCGCATGGACTTGGCGGCGGCCAGGCAGAAGGTGGTGGTATAGTCGCCGTTGGCGGCGTCCTTGGGGATCTCCACCGAGGGCTGGACGGCGACGCCCTCCGGCAGCGCCCCGGCAGCGGCGGCTTTTCGATAGGCGGTCAGGGTCAGGGTCAGCACCTGGTCCTTGGCGCTCTGGATCATGTTCATGTGCAACTCTCCTTGTCTGAATCAAACGGCTCCACCGTCAGCGTGACGCGGAAGGTGTCCACGTCCCGTCCGGCGGAAGCGATGGTATACTGCAGAAAAACGGCGCCACCATGGTCCTCCAGATCGGAGCGGACGGCGTGGGTGGTGACGGTCAGGGGGATGGCGGCGCCTCCGGCGGCGAGCTCCGCCCGGGTGGGGCGCTCCGGGTCCAGCAGCAGGCGGGCGGCGGCGGTGCGCAGCAGGGCCCGGCCCATGCCCAGATGGAGCTCCGCGGGCACGGCGTCGCCGCCATGGGAGGCGGCGTACCGCAGGTGGACGCCCCTGGCGTCCCGCCGCAGCGTGCCGCTGCCGCGAAAGGTCAGCGTGCCCCCATCGGACACGGTGGTGACGAGGACGGATACGGACTGCTCCACGGATCAATACTGCTCGATATCCACTTCCCGCACGGAGGGGACGTCCTCCTGCAGGAACTGGCCGGCCAGCAGGCCGAAGTCCTCCGGCCGGTCGCTGACGCAGTACAGGGCCCGGCCCCGGCGGTCCTCCGCCAGCAGATCACGGCTCTCCAGCTCCCGCTTCAGCTCCCAGGCGGCCTGGGCGCCGGTGTCGATGAGCCGGACCTCCGGCCCCATGACCTCCGCGATCACCGGGGCCAGCAGGGGGTAGTGGGTGCAGCCCAGGATCAGCACGTCGACGCCGGCGGCCTTCAGCGGCTCCAGGTACTCCCGGGCGACGGTCTCCACCACGATATCGCCGGGGCGGTAGCGCCCGTTCTCCACCAGGGGGACGAACAGGGGGCAGGCCTTGGAGATCACCTCGACGTCGCCGTCGATCTGCCGGATGGCGTAGGCGTAGGCGCCGGTGCGGACGGAGGCGGCGGTGGCGATGAGCCCCACCCGCTTGTTCCGGGTCAGGGCCGCGGCCCGGCGGCAGGCGGGGTCCACCACGCCCAGGATGGGCAGGTCGTTCTCCGCCGTCAGCTCCGGCAGGGCGTTGGTGGAGACGGTGCCGCAGGCCACCACGATGGCCTTGATGTCGAACGAGCGCATGAAGCGCACATCCTGTCGGGCGAATTTCAGCAGCGTTTCGTGAGATCTGCCGCCATAGGGTACACGGGACGTGTCGCCGAAGTATATAATGTCTTCAGAGGGGAGGATCGACCGGATCTGGCGGACGGCGGTGAGCCCGCCCAGACCGGAGTCAAAGACCCCGACGGCTCTGTTATCCATAGGAGCTCTCCTTTTTCGATGCAAATAACGATACCAAATAATTATACTATGGAACGGGGCGCGGCACAAGAAAAATTTGGAGGAAATGGCGGCTTTTTTCGGTAGCAATTCCACGCCGGGCGTGATATAATCCCCTTAGAAATGCCGGAGAGCTGCGGGAGGTGGCAGAATGGACATCAAAATGACGGAGAAACAGTTCCGGCGCCTGCTGGATCTGGTGTACATCGGCAACTGGGTGCTCAACTCCACCAGGGGAGACGACCGCATCACGGAGTATGACAAAGTGGAGAGCCTGATCTTCTCCCAGTGTCTCAGCCACGGCATGGCCGGTCTGGTGGAGCTGTACGAGGGGGAGATGATCCCCTCCAAAGCCTTTGCCGAGGGCGGCATCCACGAGGCCATCATGGCCTACGAGGACACGACCTTCTTTGAGATCCTGGCCCAGGAGCTGGCCCTGCGGGACATGGACGATCCCCCCATCACCCAGGAGAATTACGACGAGATCATGGAGCGCATGAACGTCTATCTGGGCGAATTCGAGCAGCACGGCACCGACCACGTGACGGTGGATATCGAGGACTGAAAGAACATATAACATATAAAGGAAGGCGGAGCCGCGGCTCCGCCTTCCTTTATACGTTTTGGAGGGGCAAACGCGGAGGAACGCCCCGGCGTCCCGCCTCAGCGGATCAGATCCTTCATCTCCCGGCGCAGCTGCATGGTCAGGCAGTCGGGATCGAACTCCACGTCGTTATAGGACAGGAACTCTCCGGCCTTGATATCGCGCAGCACCCGCTTTTTGGCGGAGAAGTTCAGCGGCAGCAGGCCCTTTTCCACGGATACCCTGGCGGGGATGGCCTCGCCGTACACGTAGTAGCCGCCCTCGCCGTCCAGGATGGTGCCGGCGGGGATGTCGAACTTGGCCACGGACACCACGTCAGCGCTGAAGGCGTTGGGCTGGCCGGTGGGCTCCCTGCGGGTGGCGATGGAGGCCACGGAGATGTTCAGCTCCAGGCCGATCATGTGGTTGGGGCGGTACAGGCTGGTGTACTTGCCGGTCTCGTCCACCACCATGCCGTATTCCTTGTAGCAGTCCTCCATGTACTCCGAGTCGCCGGTCAGGGTCACGTAGATGCCGAAGCGGAGGTCGCGGAATACCGGCCGGCCGTCCCGCTCCTCGCTGGCCACCACCTCCACCATGCCGCTGCGCTCCAGGATGCCGCCGTCGGCCTTGGGCTTCAGCAGGCGGGGCAGATCGTCTGCGCCGCAGGCGGGGAATTTCAGACCGTTGGCGGGAGGCAGAAGGCCGGTGCAGTTGGAGACGCAGGCCATCTCAATGGCGGATTTCGTTCCGTCCAGGAAGGAGTTGAACAGCCGGGGATTCATGCCGCTCTTGATGGCGTGCTCCTCGGGGATGCCGTAGAGGGGCCAGATGGTATCCGGCGTGGACTGGTGATACCGGGGCTGGAAGCGGGTGCCCTTGCCGGCGCAGACCACCTCGAAGCCGGCGGTGCGGGCCCAGTCCACCATCTCGCAGATCTCCGCGGGCTGGTCGCCGTAGGCCAGGGAGTAGACCACGCCGGCCTCTCTTGCCCGCCTGGCGATGGCGGGGCCGGCCAGGATGTCGGCCTCCACGTTCACGTTCACAATGCTCTTGCCGTACCGGATACACTTCAGATCGATCTCCAGGCCCAGCTCCGCAATACCGGTGCAGTCGATGATGATCTCGGTAAACGGGGACCGGATCAGCTCGTCGGCGCTCTGGATGACGCAGGTCTTTCCGGTCCTGTACGCCTCCTCCAGCGTCTTGGCGTTGACCTGCTCGTCCGGCCACATGGTGCGCTTCAGGCTGGCGAAGGCCCGGGGCAGATTCAGCTCCGCAATGCCCACCAGGTGGACGCCGGGGACCTTTCTGACCTGGGAGAGATACATGGTGCCGAACTTTCCGGTGCCGATCAGACCGACCCGGGCGGGCTCGCCGCGCTCTGCCTTTGCTTTCAGCATGGTGTAGAAATTCATAGATACTCTCCTCCGTTTATTAGATGATTGGTAGTGTCGTTTCTGTTGCCTGCCGGAAGGGTCTCTGCGAGGGAGAACGCGGAGGACAGATCCCTTCTCATGCAGGGATGCCATTCACAGCTTCTCCGCCAGATACCGGGCCACGTGGACGCCGCTGGCGCTGGCGTGGCTCAGGGAGTGGGTGACGCCGGAGCCGTCGCCGATGACGAACAGACCCTCGTGACAGGTCTGCAGGTTTTCATCCAGCTCCACCTCCATGTTGTAGAACTTCACCTCCACGCCGTAGAGCAGGGTGTCGTCGTTGGCGGTGCCGGGGGCGATCTTGTCCAGGGCGTAGATCATCTCGATGATGCCGTCCAGGATACGCTTGGGCATCACCAGACTCAGATCGCCTGGGGTGGCGGCCAGGGTGGGGGTGACGAAGCTCTCGCTGAGGCGCTTGGGGGTGCTGCGCTGCCCCCGGATCAGATCGCCGAAGCGCTGGACGATGACGCCGCCGCCCAGCATGTTGGAGAGGCGGGCGATGCTCTCACCGTAGCCGTTGGAGTCCTTGAAGGGCTCGGAGAAGTGCTTGGCCACCAGCAGGGCGAAGTTGGTGTTCTCGGTGTGGAGGGCGGGGTCCTCGTAGCTGTGGCCGTTCACCGTGACGATGCCGTTGGTGTTCTCGTTGACCACCACGCCGTGGGGATTCATGCAGAAGGTGCGCACCAGGTCCTGGAACTTCTCGGTGCGGTAGACGATCTTGCTCTCGTAGAGCTCGTCGGTCAGGTGGGCGAACACCTCGTAAGGCAGCTCCACCCGGACGCCGATATCCACCCGGTTGGAGCGGGTGGCGATGTGCAGGTCCCGGCACACCGTCTCCATCCAGCTGCTGCCGCTGCGGCCCACGGACACGATGCAGTAGCGGCCCTCAAAGCTGTCCCTGTCGGTGGCGACGCGGTAGCCCTTCTCCGTCTTCTCCACGGTGCGCACCGGGGTGTCGAAGAACAGGTCGATGCGGTCCTTCAGCCGGCTGTAGAGATTCTCCAGCACCACGTAGTTGATGTCCGTGCCCAGGTGGCGGACGCTGGCGTCCAGCAGGTGCAGGTCGTTCTCCAGGCACAGCTTCTTGATGGGGGTGTTGCCGGTGGAGTAGAGCCTGGTGCCCTGGCCGCCGTTGGCCATGTTGATGGCGTCCACGTACTCCATCAGTTCGATGGCCCGCTTTTTGCCGATGTACTCGTGCAGCGTGCCGCCGAACTGGTTGGTGATGTTGTACTTGCCGTCGGAAAAGGCGCCGGCGCCGCCGAAGCCGTTCATAATGGCGCAGGTGGGGCACTTGATGCAGGACTTCACCTTGTCGCCGTCGATGGGGCAGCGGCGGCGGGCCAGATCGTGGCCGGCCTCGAACAGGGCGATGCGGGCGTCGGGCTTCTTTTCCAGAAGCTCGTAGGCGGAGTAGATGCCGCCGGGGCCGCCGCCGATGATGAGTACGTCGTATGTCATGGGGGGATCCTCCTTACAGATGGATAGTGCGCATGCTATTTCATCTTTATTATACCTGTTTCTTTTGCCCGCGGCAATCATTTTTTGTTGCTTTTGCGCGGAGAGCAGGGTAAAATAGAAGCACAGATAACAGAACAGGGAGGAAAGCACTATGAGCCGCGCAGATGAAATTTTCCGGCAGAATTGCCGCGACATTCTGGATCATGGCGTGTGGGATACCGACAGGGAGGTCCGCCCCCACTGGGAGGACGGAACGCCGGCCCACACGGTGAAGAAATTCGGCGTCGTCAACCGCTACAACCTGGCGGAGGAGTTCCCCATCCTGACCCTGCGGCGCACCTACTGGAAGACCTGCATCGACGAGCTGCTGTGGATCTGGCAGATGAAGTCCAACAACATCCACGACCTGCGGGGCCATATCTGGGACAGCTGGGCCGACGAGACCGGCTCCATCGGCAAGGCCTACGGCTATCAGCTGGGCGTGAAGCACCACTACCCCGAGGGGGACATGGACCAGGTGGACCGGGTGCTGTACGATCTGAAGCACAACCCCGCCAGCCGCCGCATCCTCACCAATATCTACAACTTCCAGGACCTCCACGAGATGGCCCTCTATCCCTGCGCCTACTCCATGACCTTCAACGTGTCCGGCAACACGCTCAACGCCATTCTGAACCAGCGGTCCCAGGATATGCTGGCGGCCAACAACTGGAACGTGGTGCAGTACAGCGTGCTGGTCCACATGATGGCCCAGGTCAGCGGCCTGCAGGTGGGCGAGCTGGTCCACGTCATCGCCGACGCCCACATCTACGACCGCCACGTGCCCATCGTGGAGAAGATGCTGGAGAAGGAGGCCCGTCCCGCGCCCAGATTCGTCATGGACAAGTCCGTCACCGACTTCTATCAGTTCACCCGGGACAGCTTCTCCCTGGAGGGGTACGACCCTCAGCCCTTTGAGGACAAGATCCCTGTGGCGATATGATTATTTCGCCCAAAATCTGCGGATTTTGGGCGAGGCAGAGCTTGCAGGCCGCTGCGGCGCCTCGCTCTGCTCGACGCTTGCGGCCTGAGAGGTATTTTTCTGACGCGCATGTCGTCAGAAAAATGATTAGATAAGGCGACCGCCGGGAGGCGGCAAGGGAAAGGGGGAAAACCGCCGTGCAGGCAATTGTGAACGTCAGCGAAAACTGGGGCATCGGCCGGGACAACAGGCTGCTCTTTCCCCTGAAGGCCGATCTGCGGCGCTTCAAGGAGCTGACCATGGGCCACGCCGTGGTCATGGGCCGCAAGACCCTGGAATCCCTGCCGGGGAAAAAGGGCCTGCCGGGCCGCCGCAATCTGGTGCTGACCCGGGACCCGGACTTTGCCGCCCCGGACGTGGAGGTGGTCCACACCCCCCTGCAGGCGGTGTTTGCCACCGGGACGGAGGACTTCTGCATCGGCGGCGAGAGCGTCTACCGCCTCTTCCTGCCGGCCTGCGACCGGGTGTTCGTCACGAAGGTGCTGGCCGCAGCGGAGGCCGACGCCTTCTTCCCCAACCTGGATGAGGACCCCGCCTGGCAGATCGAATCCCGGAGCGAGGTCATGGAGGAAAACGGCGTCCGGTTCCAGTTCGTGGACTATGTGAGAACAGATATTGAATAGAAAAAAGGAGATGCGTCGCATCTCCTTTTTCATGTCCCGAACAGCAGACGCACCGTCATTGCGGCGGCAATGAAGCCCGTCAGATCCGCCGCCAGCGCGGCGGGGACGGTGTAGCGGGAGCGGCGGATCCCGGCGGCGCCGAAATAGACGGCCACGGTGTAAAAGGTGGTCTCCGTGGAGCCCATCATCACCGCCGCCACCCGTCCTGTATACGAATCCGGCCCGTGCCGGGAGATCAGATCGCTGACGACAGCCAGGGCGCCGCTGCCGCTGAGGGGGCGGACCAGCAGGATCGGCGCCGTCTCCGGCGGGATCCCCAGCTTCTCCAGGACCGGCGCCAGGGCGCGGGTCAGCACGTCCATGGCGCCGCTGGCCCGGAACATGGACACGGCGGTCAGCAGGGCCACCAGCGCCGGCAGGATGCGGATCACCAGCTGCAGACCGTCGGCGGCTCCGGCGGTGAGGGCGCCGTAGACGTCCACCCGTTTGCCCAAGGCGTACAGGGCCAGCCCCGCCAGCAGACAGGGGACGACGAGAGAAGACAACGACACGCTCAGTCCCTCCACAGCCGGCCCAGCAGCCGGGCGGTTCCCAGCCCCACGGTCACAGACAGCAGGGAGGAGATCCACACGGCGGGCAGAATGTCGAAGGGGGCGGCGCAGCCGCAGGCGGCCCGGAGACTGGCCACCGTGGTGGGCAGCAGTTGGACCGATGCGGTGTTCAGCACCACCAGGCGGCACAGCTCGTCGCCGGCCGCACCGCCGCAGCCCCGTGCCATCCGCCTGGCTGCCCGGATCCCCGGCGGCGTGGCGGCGTTGCCCAGCCCCAGCAGATTGGCGGAGAGATTGGCGGACACCGCCGACAGCGTCTCTTCGTCCCGGCTGGCCCGGGGCAGCAGACGACGCAGCAGGGGGCGGAACAGGGCGGCCAGCGCGGCGTCCAGGCCGCAGCGCCGCATCAGCTCGGCTGCGCCGGACCAGAGACAAAGGGCGCCCGCCATCCCCACTGCCAGCTCCACGGCGCCGGCGGCGCCGCTCATGGCGGCCCGGCTCACCTCCGCCATGGTGCCGCGGAGAAGTCCGAACAGGACGGAAATCCCCACCAGGACGCTCCAGATCCATGCCATGGCCATATCCCCACCCCCCATGTTTATGGTATGCGCATGGATTAGCGGTTATTTGTAAAAATATCGGGAAGCTTGTCGGCCAACAGTTGACAAATGGGCGAAAGTGTGGCATTATCTATTCATATCTAAGCGTAATCCCGGGAATACGTGTGATGTAATAGAGGAGAAGAACCGTGAAGTCGATAGGTATCGTTCGTAAGGTGGATGAATTGGGCCGGATCGTGCTGCCGATCGAGCTGCGCCGCACCCTGGATATTGCGGAAAAGGATGCGCTGGAGATTTACGTGGAGGGCTCCGCGATCATTCTGAAAAAGTACCGTCCCAGCTGTATCTTCTGCGACAGCAACAAGGACATCCGGACCTTCAAGGGAAAGAATATCTGCCCCAAATGCCTTCGGGAACTGAAGGAAGAATAGGACAACGAACAGGAAGAGGGCCCTGCCGCAAGGCAGGGCCCTCTTTCGCTATGATCGTCAGGTCGGTCAGGTGCGGAGCGCCGCCTCGTACAGCTCGTTGCGGCTCAGACCGGTGTCGTCGGCCACCTGGCGCACGGCGTCCTTCATGCGTATCCCCTCGGCGCGCCGGCGCTGCACCATGGCCACGCCCTCGGCCAGCGTCACGGCGGGGGAGGCGGAGCGCTCTGCGCCGCCCACCACCAGGACGTATTCGCCCCGGGGCTCGCTGCCCTCGTACAGGGCGGCGGCCTCTGCCAGCGTGGTGCGCACGGTCTCCTCGTGGAGCTTGGTCAGCTCCCGGCACAGGGCAACCGGGCGGTCGCCCAGGATCTCCGCCATGTCGCTGAGGGTGGCACGCAGCTTGTGGGGTGCCTCGTGGAAGATCATGGTCCGCTGTTCGCCGCTGAGCTCCTCCAGCCGGGCGCGGCGCTCCGAGCGGTTGGCGCTGAGAAAGCCCTCGAAGGTGAAGCGCCCGGTGGGCAGGCCGGACACCGCCAGAGCGGTGACGGCGGCGCAGCAGCCGGGGATACTCTGGACGGTGACGCCGTTTTCGGCGCACAGGCGCACCAGATCCTCGCCGGGATCGCTGATGGCGGGGGTGCCGGCGTCGGTCACCAGGGCGCAGGTCTCGCCGGAGAGCAGCCGCTGCAGGATCTCCGGCCCGGCAGAGGCCCGATTGTGTTCGTGATAGCTGACCAGGGGCTTTTTGATCCCGAAGCGGTTCAGCAGCTTGACGGAGACGCGGGTGTCCTCCGCCGCGACAAAATCCGCCTCCGCCAGGGTCCGCACGGCCCGGGGGGAGAAGTCGTCCAGATTGCCGATGGGCGTGGCCACCAGATACAATGTTCCTGCCATGGGTGATCTCCTATCTGTCCTGGAAATAGATGCGGCGCAGCTCCGCCGTATCGTTGTTCTGTGCATCTTTCAGCAGAAGGGGGGGCTCCACCGCCAGCCCGGGGCGGCCGCCCAGGCGACTCTCCAGCAGCAGGAGGGAGGGCTTCGCGGCGGTGCTGCAGTGGACGAAGCGCAGGCGCTTGGGCTCCAGCCGGTGGGCCTGCAGCAGAGAAAAGAGGGCGGCCATGCGCTCCGGCCGGTATACCAGGGAGAACCGCCCGCCGTAGGTCAGCAGCCGGGCCGCGGCCGCGCACACGTCCTCCAGGGTGCACAGCACCTCGGAGCGGGCGGCGCCCCGGGCCGGATCGGCGGAAACGGCGCCGCTGCCGGAGGCGAAGTAGGGGGGATTGGACACCACCGCGTCAAAAGCCCCGTGGGGCAGACTGCCCGTATCCCGCAGATCGGCCTGAAGCACGGTGATCCGGTCCGCCAGCCCGTTGAGATCCGCCGTCCGCCGGGCCAGGCCGCAGGCGTCGCCGCGGATCTCCACGTCCGTCACGGAGAGCTCCGGCTGTCTGGCCAGCAGCAGCAGACCCAGCAGCCCGGTGCCGGCGCCCAGATCGCAGACCCGGTCGCCCCGGCGCACCCGGGTGAAATCGCCCAGCAGGAAGGAGTCGGTGGAGGGCTGAAAGAGCGTATCGTCGAAGAGAAAGCGGAAGCCGCCCGGCCAGAGCTGATCGGTCTTTTCCATAGGCGCCCTCCTCTGCACGATATATTTATTTCATCATATCACAGGCGGGGGAAAAAAGCCAGAAGAAAGAGAAGTAAGTCTCAACTAACTATCCCGCTAAAAAACACCGGACCGCGGTCCGGTGTTAGTCTCCGTATGGATGATCTGATTACTCAGCGGGGCTGATAGCGCCGTTGGGGCAGGTATCGCTGCAAGAACCGCAGTCCAGGCAGGCACCGGCGTCGATCACATAGCGATCATCGCCCTGAGAGATAGCGCCAACGGGGCAAGCATCCGCGCAAGCGCCGCAGCTCACACAAGCGGAACCAATCTGATATGCCATAGTAAAGCACCTCCGTCTTTAGATTTGGTGAGTTCATTGTAACATGATTTTTTGAAAATGCAATACTTTCATCTGTGAAATATTTGTAAACCGAGGAAGAATTTCCGATATAACCGCCGCGGCTTTTCCCAACCCGGAAGCGTTTGACAGCGACGGCGCCGTATGGTACAATCTTGCGGGATTGGAACGGAAGGCCCCTCAGGTTATGCATGAGGAGGAGAGGGACATGGTCAAGCTGCGTTAAGCACGACAAAGATCGACAGGATAGCAATCATTCAGAACAATTGAACAAAGGATTATCGCTATGGAACAAGAACCCCGTCCGGTGAACAATCCTCTCTGGACAAAAGACTTCACGATCATCACGGTGGGCAGCGTGATCTCCATGCTGGGCAGCGTGCTCTCCGGCTTTGCCATGAGCCTGCTGGTGCTGGATTACACCAGGTCCACCTTTCTGTTCGCCGTCTACAACGTTCTCTATATGCTGCCCCACGCGGTGATGCCGGCGCTGAGCGGACCGTTTCTGGACCGCTTCTCCCGCCGCAAGACCATCTATATGCTGGACTTTTTCACCGCCGGGCTGTATGTGGTGCTGGCCCTGCTGTTTGCAGGCGGCTTCTTCAACTTCACCCTGCTGGCCATCGGCTGCGTCCTCATCGGCGTGATCGGCAGCGTCTACCGCGTGGCCTACGACAGCTTTTACCCCCTGCTGATTACGGAGGGCAACTACTCCAAGGCCTATTCCGTGGCCAGCACCCTGGAGACGCTGACCATGGTGATGACACCCGTCTCCGCCTTCGTGTACAACAAGGTGGGTATCGTGCCGCTGTTCCTCTTTGACGCGGCCACGTATCTGGCGGCCGCCATCATGGAGACCCGGATCACCACCCAGGAGCACTACATTGCCAAGCAGCAGGAGAACCGCACCGAGACGAAGATGAGCCGCCAGATGGTGGCCGACTTCAAGGAGGGCATGCGCTATCTGTGGAGCGAGAAGGGCCTGCTGGCCGTGGCCGTCTATTTCTGCTTCTCGGCCTTCGCCTCCGGCGCCTCCCAGACGCTGGACCTGCCCTATTTCAAATCGACCTTTCACAACGGCGAGTACATCTTCATGATCGTGTGGGGCATGGCCTCCGTGGGCCGCGCCATCGGCGGCGGCCTCCACTACAAGCTGCATCTGCCCAAGGAGAAGAAATACGTCATCGCGCTGATGGTTTACATAATGATCAACGCGCTGGAGGGCACCTATCTGTATGCGCCCATCCCGCTGATGATGGTCATGTGTTTCCTCACGGGCATCGGCGGCGTCACCTCCTACAACATCCGCATCGCCGGAACCCAGCGCTACGTGCCGGACGAGAAGAAGGGCCGCTTCAACGGCGCTTTCGGCACCATTGAGACCGTCGGCATGGTGGCCGGCGAGCTGATTGCCGGCGCCCTGGCGGAATTTCTGCCCATCCGCGGCATCATCAGCGGCGTCATGGGCCTGACCATCGCCGCGGCGCTGATCTTCATCGGCGGCAGCCGCACGGAAGTCTCCAAAATCTACAATACAGAGGATTGAACCATTCACCAGGACCCCGGCTGTGCGCCGGGGTCTTTTTTTCGTATTCACAAATTGTTTTCAAATTGGTCAAAGAAAGTCAAAATACACCCCTTGACATTTGCGGAGCGGCGGCGTATGATACAGTCGAAGATCAAAGAAAGTCAAAGTCAAATTTGACGGAGACCAAAGGGGGAAGGAAGCATGGGAATCACAGACCTGATCGCCGGATTCATCCAGGCGGAGCTGAACGAGGCAGGCGGCGAGCTGGAGCTCCAGCGCAGCGACTTGGCGCAGCGGTTCGGCTGCGTGCCCAGCCAGATCAACTACGTGATGTCCACCCGGTTCTCACCGGAGCGGGGCTACATCGTGGAGAGCCGGCGGGGCGGCAACGGATACATCCGCATCACCCGGGTACGGGTAGACAGAGAGACTTTGCTGATGCACGTCATCAACTCCCTGGGCGATGAGCTGGACCTGAACAGCGCCAGAGCCATCGTCACCAACCTGGTGGAGTCCGAGGCGGTGGACCCGGCGTCCGGACAGGCGCTGCTGAGCGCCATCAGCGACAATGCCCTGCGCACGGTGGCCCGGGAAGATCGAGGGGCCCTGCGGGCGGACATTGCCAAACAGATCCTGATCCATTTGGTTTAAAGGACAGAAAAGGAGGAAACCATCATGAAGTGTCAACACTGCGGAATGAACGACGCCACGTTTTACTATAGGAGCAGCGTCAACGGCCGGGTGACCGAGCAGCACCTGTGCGCCGACTGCGCCGCCCGGCTGGGCTACAACAGGGCCATGCCCGCCATGGGGCTGTTTGACGACGACTTTTTCACCCGTCCCTTCCGGCTGTTTGAGCCGCTGCTGGGCGGCATGGGCACCCGGCTGCTGACCGAGTTCCCGGAGCCCGTGGACGTCACGCAGCAGGCCCGCACCGCCGTGGAGGAGCGGAAAGAACCCGACCCCGGCCTGGTGGACGGCGTCGAGCGGGAGCAGCTGCAGCGGCAGCGGCAGCGCAACGCCCTGGAGAATCAGATGAAGACTGCCATCGAGACGGAAAATTACGAGGAGGCCGCACGGCTTCGGGATGAGCTGAAGAAGCTGGCCTAAGGAGGGAAACAACATGAACGAGAACAAGTTTACACCCAGAGCGGAGGAAGCTCTCCGCCTGTCACAGGAGGCGGCCCAGGAGATGGGTCACGGCTACGTGGGCACCGAGCATCTGCTGCTGGGCCTGCTGCGGGAAGAGGAGGGTCTGGCCCACCGGGTGCTGACTGAGTACGGTCTCACCGACGAGATGATCTGCTCCATCCTCCAGCGCAGCGTGGGCCACGGCCTCAGCGGAGCCGCTCCCAGCCAGGGGCTGACGCCCCGGGCCAAGGGTGTGGTGGAGCTGGCAGTCAGCGAGTCCATGCGCGCCGGCGGCAGCTACATCGGCACCGAGCATCTGCTGATGGGCATCCTGCGGGAGGGCAACAACATGGCCCTGCGGATCCTGCAGACCGTGGGTGTGGATCCCCGGAAGATGTACGCCACCATCCAGCAGAAGATCAGCCAGACTGCCCACACCGTGACCAGCGGCTCCGCCACCGCCAACAAGGAGGAGAAGAAGGGCAAGACCCTGGCTGAATTTACCCGGGATCTGACCGAGGCCGCCCGGGAGGGCAAGCTGGACCCGGTGATCGGCCGCGAGCAGGAGATCCAGCGCGTGATCCAGATCCTGTCCCGCCGCACCAAGAACAA
>JAFRSI010000169.1 GCA_017427645.1 Oscillospiraceae bacterium
CGGCAATCCGTATCTCTCCTCTCCCCCCGTATACTACGGATTCCCACACCAGTGACGTCGGTCACTGGCTCGGAATGACAGCTTCTTCTGCTGAACGCTGCTGTCATTGCGAGGAGCGAAGCGACGCGGCAATCCGTACTCCCCCAACCGCCCCCGTCATTGCGAGGAGCGAAGCGACGCGGCAATCCGTACTCCCCGTCTCCGGTCCCCGCAGGGGGCTACGGATTCCCACGGGCCGCAAGCGGCCCTCGGAATGACAGCTTCTTCTGCTCAAACCCCGCCCCGTCGCAGACAAGGGCCGGCGCAATCGCTGCTATCCTGCCTTTAACCAAAATATTATACACCTTTTTCCGCCGTTTGCAAACCCTGGAAAAAATACCGTTGACAAATCGGAGCCCTTCGTGTATGATAAGGCCAATCGATGAATAGGCTTCCGCATCCGCGGGCGCGTATTCATCGGTTTTTTTACACTTTAGAGAGAAAAAGGAGCGATTGCCATGGAAGCGATCCGTGCATTCCTCAAGAAGAAAAACGTGGTGTTCTCCGCCAAGCGCTACTTCATCGACGGCATGAGCGCCATGGCCCAGGGTCTGTTCTGCACCCTGCTGGTGGGCACCATCCTGAACACCGTCGGCCAGCAGTTCCACATCGGCTTCCTCAACGCCGTCATCGTCACCATCGGCAAGGGTGAGGGCGCCGCGACCTACACCATCGGCGGATTGTGCTCGGCCATGGTGGGTCCGGCCATGGCGGTGGCCATCGGCTCTGCTCTCCAGGCCCCGCCCCTGGTGCTCTACTCCCTCATCGGCGTGGGCTTCGCCACCAACTACATGGGCGGGGCCGGCGGCCCGCTGGCCGTGTTCTTCGTGGCCATCCTGGCGGCGGAGATCGGCAAGCTGGTCAGCAAGGAGACCAAGATCGACATCCTGGTGACCCCCATCGTCACCACCCTGGCCGGCGTGGGCATCGCCGCCCTGATCGCCGCCCCCATCGGCACGGCGGCCAGCGCGGTGGGTCAGTTCATCATGTGGGCCACGGAGCTCCAGCCTCTGCTGATGGGCATCCTGGTATCCGTGGTGGTGGGCATGGCTCTGACCCTGCCCATCTCCTCGGCGGCCATCTGCGCGGCTCTGGGTCTGACGGGCCTGGCCGGCGGCGCCGCCGTGGCGGGCTGCTGCGCCCAGATGGTGGGCTTTGCCGTGATGAGCTTCCGGGAAAACCGCTGGGGCGGTCTGGTGGCCCAGGGCATCGGCACCTCCATGCTGCAGATGCCCAATATCCTCCGCAATCCCCGGGTCTGGATCCCCCCCACGGCGGCCAGCGCCATCACCGGCCCCATCGCCACGTGCCTGTTCCGGCTGCAGATGAACGGCGCGCCGGTGTCCAGCGGCATGGGCACCTGCGGCCTGGTGGGGCAGATCGGCGTCTATACCGGCTGGGTCAAGGACGTGGCCTCCGGCGCCAAGGCGGCCGTTACCGCCATGGACTGGGTGGGCCTGGCGCTGATCTCCTTCGTGCTGCCGGCGGTGCTGACGCTGCTGATCGCCATTCCCATGCGCAGGGCCGGCTGGATCAAGGACGGCGACCTGGATCTGAAGCTGTAAGGGCGTATTTTGTCCATCGCGGCGCATCGGGACTTCGGCGCATCGGGACTTCGGTGCATCGGGATCACAATAACGCTTCCCATCGAACCCGTAGGGGCGGACGACTCTGTCCGCCCCGCTTTTTTTGTCCCCGCCGGGGCGTCGGGGACGCCGCCCTCTACAAGGCGGACGGGACGTTGTTCGCCCGTAGGGCGGGACCCATGTGTCCCGCCGCCGTTTCGCTCCTCTCGACGGGGCCAACGGATTCCCACGTCGGCGGGTTTTGCCCGGCTCCTCGGAATGACAAAACCTGATACGTGCCTCTCCGGTCATTGCGTGGCCAGTGCGAATCGGGGCCCCCGCCGCAGCCCCGCGATGCGGGTGCGGTGGGGAGAGGAGGCGGAACGAAA
>JAFRSI010000170.1 GCA_017427645.1 Oscillospiraceae bacterium
ACAGGTGCGGGTTGGGGAGAGATGCGGATTGCCGCGTCGCTTCGCTCCTCGCAATGACAGGTGCGGGTTGGGGAGAGATGCGGATTGCCGCGTCGCTTCGCTCCTCGCAATGACAGGTGCGGGTTGGGGAGAGATACGGATTGCCGCCATCAGCACACCATCAACACATCGCATCAGCACACCATATGCAACAAAGAATATCTGAACAAGGAGAGCGCCTATGAACGACAACACCGGGAACACCCCCAACAGCCGCGCTGCGGCGCCCATCCTGCGCTCCAAAACCTACCTCTACCTGACGGAGTTCTTCGCCGGCATGTCGGTGATGGCCGTGGAGCTGGGGGCCAGCCGCCTGCTGGCGCCCTACTTCTCCTCCTCCCAGATCGTCTGGACCATCATCATCGCCACCATCATGATCGCCATGGCTCTGGGCAACGTGTACGGCGGCCGCTCCGCCGACGCCGATCCCAACCCGGACCGGCTCTACCGCCGGCTGCTGATCGCCGCCGTGTGGATCGCCGCCATCCCGGTGCTGGGCAAGTACGTGATCCTGGGGATCTCCGGCCTGCTGGTGTTCGCCGTCAGCCACAATCTGCTGGTGATCGCCGCCTTTCTGGCCTGCATGGTGATCTTCGTGTTCCCCTGCTTCCTGCTGGGCACCGTCACGCCCTCCCTGGTGAAATACGCCGTGGACAGCCTGGAGGTGGGGGGCCGCACCGTGGGCTACCTCAACGCCTTCAACACCGTGGGCAGCATCCTGGGCACCTTCCTGCCCACCTTCGTCACCATCCCCGCCGTGGGCACGGCGCTGACCTTCCTGATCTTCTCCGGCGTGCTGCTGGCCCTGGCCCTGGTGTACTTCATCAGCCGGGGCAGGGTAAAGGGCGCTGTGATCGCCCTGGTCCTCTTCACCGCCTGCGCCGCCCTGGGCCACAACAGCAGCTTCGCCTTCTGGGAGAAGGACCTGGCCTACGAGGGCGAGAGCATCTACAACTACCTGCAGGTGAAGGAGGAGGGCAGCCGGGTGATCCTGGGCACCAACGTGCTCTTCGGCATCCAGAGCGTGCTGGAGAGGGACGGCAGGCTCTCCGGCATGTACTACGACTATGCCATGGCCGCGCCGGTCATGGCCCGGGCCGGCGGCGCCGGGAACAAGGTGCTGGTGCTGGGCATGGGCTCGGGCACCTACGCCCACCAGTGCGCCGCCTACCTGCCCTCGCTGCAGGTGACGGGGGTGGAGATCGACGCCAAGATCACCGATCTGGCCCACCGTTACTTCGACATGAGCGCCGATACGCCGGTCTACACCTACGACGGCCGGGCCTTCCTGGCCGCCACGGAGGAGCAGTACGACGTGATCCTGGTGGACGCCTATCAGGACATCACCATCCCCTTCCAGATGTCGTCGGAGGAATTCTTCACCCTGGTGCGGCAGCATCTGCGGCCCGGCGGGGTGCTGGCCGTCAACATGAACATGCGCCAGGACGCGGAGGGCGGCATCAACGACTGGCTGGCGGACACCATCGCCGCCGTGTTCCCCTGGGTGGCCACGGTGGACGTGCCCTGGTACACCAACCGGGAGCTGTTCGCCGCCGACGCAGCGCCGGAGCCGGCGGCCTACGCCGCGGCGCTCCGGGAGCTGACGGCGGAGCTGCCGGCCGGACGTCAGGCGGATCTGACGGCCCTGCTGGCGGACCTGCCGGGGCGGTGGACCGAGTACCGCAGCGGCGGGCGTCTGCTGACCGACGACAAGGCCCCGGTGGAGCTGCTGAGCATGCGGGCCATCGACGCCATCATCGCCCAGGAGGCGGGGTACTACAGGGAGCAGGGGCTGGAGGGCCTGCTGGAGCTGATCGGCGGATAAGGGCGGCGGGACCGCCGGGTAAGCGGAATACGGAACCGCCGGACGCGGGAGCGTCCGGCGCTTTTTGCGCGTGTGGGGGGATACGGGGGAATACGGGGGGATACGGATTGCCGCGGCCCCGTTGGGGCCTCGCAATGACAGAGCGGGGCTTTTTGCAGCGCGCCCTTTGGCTTTTTTACACTTTTTTCATGAACATAGCGGCGGAGC
>JAFRSI010000171.1 GCA_017427645.1 Oscillospiraceae bacterium
GCTCCCGCCAAGGACAAGACCCCCATGTTCGTCTACGGCGTGAACCACAAGACCTTCGATCCCGCTCTGAAGACCGCTTCCGCGGCCTCCTGCACCACCAACTGCCTGGCTCCCCTGGCCAAGGTCCTGCAGGACAATTTCGGCATCGTAGAAGGCCTGATGACCACCGTGCATGCCGCCACCGCCACCCAGAGCATCGTTGACGAGTACTCCAAGAAGAACTGGCGTCTGGGCCGGGGCACCTATGACAACATCATCCCCTCCACCACCGGCGCCGCCAAGGCCGTGGGCAAGGTCATCCCCTCCCTCAACGGCAAGCTGACCGGCATGTCCATGCGTATCCCCTCCCCGGATGGCTCCGTGGTTGACCTGACCGTCAGCCTGGCCAAGGAGACCACCTACGAGGAAGTCTGCGCCGCCATCAAGGCCGCCTGCGAGGGCGAGCTGAAGGGCGTGATGCGCTATGAGGAGCAGCCCATCGTGTCCACCGACATCATTGGCGAGACCAACGCCAGCGTGTTCGACGCTGCCGCCGGCATCGCCCTGAACGGCCACTTCATGAAGCTCATCGCCTGGTACGACAACGAGTACGGCTTCACCTGCAACATGATGCGCCTGCTGGCCCACATCGCCTCCGTCAAGGGCTGATCAAACGCATACCGCTAAAACGGTCTCTGTCGGCCGCCCCAACGGGCGGCCGACTTTTTTCGCGGTTTTTTTGTGTCGGAATCGTAAACATTTTTTTCGCCGCCTTGTAATCCCGTTTTCGGCGTGGTACACTTCTTGTACTTTAAATTGGTGTTTTATGCGGTGCTGCCGCTTTTCCGTATTGAAGGAGCGTTTCTATGCCGAGTTTCAGTGTTAAAAAGCCACTGACCATCTTCGTCACGGTGCTGGCGATCCTGGTGCTGGGCGTGGTGGCCTATCTGAAAATGACCCCCGATCTGCTGCCCAACATGAACTTCCCCTATATCATCATCATCACCGCCGACCCGGGCGCCAGTCCCGAGGAGGCGGAGACTGTCATCACCCGCCCCATGGAGCAGTCCATGGCCACGCTGGACCAGATCAAATCCGTCACCTCCACCAGCCAGAACAGCGTGTCCATCGTGGTGCTGGAGTTTGAGGACAGCGTCAACATGGACACCATCGGCGTGGATATCCAGCAGAAGATCGAGGTGCTGCAGGGCCAGTGGGGCGACGGCGTGGCCACGCCCTACGTGCTGAAGATCAACCCCTCCATGCTGCCGGTGGAGGTGGCCGCCGTGTCCTACCAGGGCCGCGATATCTACGACCTCAGCAAATTCGTCACCGATACCCTCACCAACAAGCTGGAGGGCGTCTCCGGCGTGGCCCAGGTGTCCGTCAGCGGCACCGTGGCCAGCCAGGCCCACGTGGTGCTGAGCCAGGAGAAGCTGGACGTGCTCAGCCGCGTGATCTCCGAGGCCATCAACCGCCAATTGGACGACGCCGAGGAGCAGCTCAAGGACGCCCGCGCCCAGGTAGAGGCGGCCCAGCAGGCCATCAAGGACGCCGAGCGCTCCGCCATCGGCGGGGCGGTGGAGAACGCCCTGGGCACCGTGCAGAGCAGTCTCACCACTCTGCTGACCCAGCGGGCTCAAATGGAGGCCCGGGCCCAGCAGATCCAGGCCCTGACCAACGAGCTGACCCAGGTGGACGCCCAGCTGGCCGCCGTCCGCGGGCAGATCGCCGCCCTGGAGCTGCTGGAGGAACCCACCCAGGAGCAGATCACGGAGCTGGCCCAGCTGCGCCGGCAGGAGACGGAGCTCACCGCCCGGCGCCAGGCCATCGAGATCCAGCTGGAGGCCCTGGGCACCGACGCGGAGAACGCCCGGCAGAGTCTGGAGGAGCTGCAGCGCTCCCTGGAGCAGGTGGATCAGGCCATTCAGGACCTCACCAAGGACTCCACCATCGCCAGGCTCTCCCGCCAGGTCACCGGCGGCGTGCTCACCGGTCTGGACGCCCTGACCCAGCTCACCAGCGGCACCGTGCAGATCAGCCAGGCCCTGGCCCAGATCGACCAGGGGCTGGCCACCATCAGCGACTACCGGAACCAGGTGGGCCGCCAGTCCGACTTGAGCGGCATGCTCAGCATCAACACCATCTCCGGCATCCTCACCGCCCAGAACTTCTCCATGCCGGCCGGCTACATCCAGGACAACGCCGGCGTCAGCTACATGGTGTCGGTGGGCGACCGGTTCAAGAGCCGGGATCAGCTGGAAAACCTGCTGCTGTTCGACCTGGGGATCGAAGGGGTGGATCCCATCTACCTGCACAACGTGGCGGACGTCTTCGTCACCGACAACTCCGACGAGATCTATACCCGGCTCAACGGCGACGACGGCGTCATCGTCACCTTTACCAAGCAGTCCAACTACGCCACCGCCGAGGTTTCGGAGAACATCGCCAGGCGGCTGGGGCAGTTGGAGAAGGATTACGAGGGGCTCCGCTTCCACGTGCTGATGGACCAGGGCGACTATATCTCCCTGATCGTCCGGACCATCCTCTCCTCCCTGCTGTGGGGCGCGCTGTTCTCCGTGCTGGTGCTGTTCCTCTTCCTGCGGGATTGGCGCCCCACCCTCATCACCCTGCTGAGCATCCCCACCAGCGTGGTCTTTGCCGTGGTGCTGATGTACTTCACCGGCGTGACCATCAACGTGGTCTCCCTCAGCGGCCTGGCTGTGTCGGTGGGTATGCTGGTGGACAACTCGGTGGTGGTCATCGAGAACATCTACCGGCTCCGCACCAAAGGCGCCACCGTGATCCAGGCCGCCGTGTCCGGCGCCCGCCAGGTGCTGGGCGCCATCGTGGCCTCCACCTTGACCACCGTTTGCGTCTTCCTGCCCATCGTGTTCGTGGAGGGCCTGACCAAGCAGCTGTTCACCGACCTGGCCCTCACCATGGGCTACGCCCTGATGGCCAGCCTGCTGGTGGCCCTGACCCTGGTGCCCGCCATGGCCTCCGGCCTGCTGCGGGGAGACCGTCCCGCCAAGCGGGACCTGCTCAGCCGCGTCTACCCCGCCTACCGCAGGGCCCTCTCCTGGTCCCTGGACCACAAAGCCGTGGTGCTGGGGCTGGCGGCGCTGCTGCTGGCGGGCTCCGCCTGGGCCGCCACCAGCCGGGGCTACACCTTCATGCCGGAATTCGACATGAACAACCTGAACGTCACCGTCTCCATGCCCGAGGACTGCGACCGGGAACGGGCGGTGGAGCTGGCCGACGAGGTGGCCCGCCGGGCCATGACCGTGGAAAATGTGGACACCGTGGGCGCCATGATGTCCAGCAGCGGCGGGACCCTCACCATGTTCCAGCAGCAGAGCAGCGGCGGGGAATACGACGTGACGCTGTATATCACCATGCCGGAGGGCACCTTCGGCATGGAGGCCGGCCGGAAGATCGAGGCCCTGTGCGCCGATCTGCCCTGCCAGGTGGTGGCCGCGCCCATTATGAGCATGGATATGCTCACCGGCTCCGGCATCTCCGCCAAGCTCTTCGGCGACGACATGGAGTCGCTGCAGGAGGCCGCCCGCCTGCTGGCGGAGAAGATGGCCACCGTCCCCGGCACGGTCCGCGTCTCCGACGGTCTGGAGGACGCCGCTCCGGCCCTCCATATCTCCATTGACCGCACCGAGGCCATGAAGCACGGCATGACCGTGGCCCAGATCTATCTGCAGATCACCGCCGCTCTGACCAACTCCGCCACCAACGCCGCCATGACCCTGGACGACACCAGCATGGATGTGGTCATCGAGCGGACGGAGGAGAGCCGTCTGACCCGGGAGACCCTGCTGGAGCTGCCCATCAGCACCTCCACCTCCCTGACCGGCAGCGGCGTCTCCGGCAGCATGGGCGATATGTCCTCCATGATGTCCGGCGGCATGTCCGGCATGATGGGCGGCGCCTCCGGCGACATGTCCTCCATGATGGGCGCCTTCGGCGGCTCCTCCGGCGGCGACTTGGACGCCCTGGCGGCCCTGGCCGGAAACACCGGCAAGACCGCCGGCGAGGATGCGGACGAGAGCGGCGAAGGCGACGAGGCCGACGACGACGGCACCTTCCCCCTGGGTGAGGTGGCCACAGTGGAGGAGACCGTCAGCATGAACACCATCCAGCGGGACCAGCAGCGGCGCTACCTGGCCGTCAGCGCGGCCATCGCCGATGGCTACAACGTGACCAAGGTCACCTCCGCCGTCCAGGAGGCCGCCGCCCAGGTGGAGCTGCCCGACGGCGTCACGCTGTCCTTCGACGGCGAAAACGAGGCCATTCTGGACGCCCTGAAGCAGCTTCTGCTGATGCTGGTGCTGGGCGTGGTGCTGGTGTACTTCATCATGGTGGCCCAGTTCCAGTCCCTGAAATCCCCCTTCATCGTCATGTTCACCATCCCCCTGGCCTTCACCGGCGGCTTTCTGGCCCTGCTGATCTCCGGGACGGAGATCAGCGTCATCTCCCTGATCGGCTTCGTGATGCTGGTGGGCATCATCGTCAACAACGGCATCGTGCTGGTGGACTACATCAACCAGCAGCGCCAGGCCGGCATGGAGCGGCGGGAGGCCATTATCGACGCCGGCGTCACCCGTATGCGGCCCATCCTCATGACCTCTCTGACCACCATCCTGGGTCTGATCGTCATGGCCCTGGCCAAAAACGCCGGCACCACATTGATGCAGCCGGTGGCTCTGGTGTGCATCGGCGGCCTGCTGTATGCCACGCTGATGACCCTGTTCGTGGTGCCCTGCATGTACGATATGATGAACA
>JAFRSI010000172.1 GCA_017427645.1 Oscillospiraceae bacterium
CTGCCGCCCGCTTTTCCGCTTGTCAAGCCCGCTTTCCGCGTTTTACTGAAATCGCCGCATGAAATTGGCCAGCGGCCGGACCGTGTCGGACAGGTCCTGAATGGCCTGGTTCAGGGTGTCGAAGTCCAGACCGTTCAGCTTGCCCACCGCCTGGGTGACGGCGTCGGAGTTGTCCGAGACCACCTTGTTGGCCCCCTCCACGAAGGTGTTGGCCTCCTCCACAAAGGTGTCGATCTGCTGGAGGGAGGTCTCCATATGGCTCAGCACCGTGGCGGCCCGGGGCAGGACCACCAGCAGCGTGGCCAGCAGCGCGCCGATCAGCAGGATGCCCACCACGGTGGTGAGCCGGGCGTGGCGCACCTCCTTTTTCTGGTAGCGCAGCAGCTCCCCCAGCAGCTCCCGGCTGTCCATCTGCTCATAGGACTTGTTTTGCTCCATGGTATCGTCTCCTTTCCGGCCCGCGGCTCAGAGGCCGCTGCCCTCCAAATAGGCCATCAGCGTTTCCAGCCCCTCCGCGGGGACGCAGAAGCGGGGATCCCGGGGCGGCTGACAGGCCCGCCAGACCTCCTGCAGATCGAACCAGTCCACCCGCTCCACCTCCTCCGTCTGCAGGCGCAGCGCCTCCGCCTCCACCGCGCCGCGGTAGACGTAGACGAAGGCCACCTCGTCGTCCCGGAAGGGCTCTCCGTGGAAGATCTCCTCGTAGGTCAGGTGGAAGGTGCCCGCGTAGTCCAGTTCCTCCGGGGCGGCGCGGATGCCCAGCTCCTCTTCCAGCTCCCGCAGGGCGGAGGGGAGGGGCCGGTCCCCGGCCTGGATATGTCCGGCGGAGGAGGTGTCGTACAGACCGGGATAGGAGTCCTTCTGCCGGCTGCGCTTCTGCAGCAGCACCTCCGTCCCCCCGGGCCCCCGGCGGATCACCCAGATGTGGGCCGTCCGGTGGCGGGTCCCGCAGCGGTGGGCTTCCTCCCGTGCCACCACCTGGCCGGTGGGGCGGCCGCGGCTGTCGCATACGTCAAAGTATTCCATGGCAGAACCTCCCATGCTCACAGATTGTACAGGGCGGTGAATTTCCGCTCCAGATAGTCGGTGTAGACCGCGGGATCGAAGGGGCCTCCGGCGGCCTTTTCAAAGAGATCGCGGGGCCGGTACAGGCGGCCGTGCCGCCAGATGTGTTCCCGGTTCCAGGCGTTGATGGGGTCCAGATCGCCCCGGCGCAGGCAGTCCTCCACGTCCACGGTTTCCTTCATCCTGCGCAGGAACTGGGCGCCGTAGGCGTTGCCCAGGGCGTAGGAGGGGAAGTAGCCCAGGTAGCCGTCGGCCCAGTGGCAGTCCTGGAGGACGCCGCGCCTGTCGTCAGGCACGTTCACGCCCAGATAATCCCTGTAGAGCCGATTCCACTCCGCCGGCAGGTCGGCCACGCCCAGCTCCCCGGCCATGACGGCCTTCTCCAGCTCGTAGCGCACCAGGATGTGGAGGCAGTAGGTCAGCTCGTCGGCCTGGGTGCGGATCAGAGTGGGCTCCACCCGGTTGACGGCCCGGTGGAAGTCCTCCGCCCCGTAGGGGCGCAGGTGATCCGGGAAGATCTCCCGCAGCACCGGGAACAGGTAGTCGGCAAAGGCGCGGCTGCGGCCCAGATAGTTCTCGTAGAACCGGCTCTGGCTCTCGTGGACGCACATGGACACGCCGCCGTCCAGCACCGTGTAGGCCAGGGAGTCGTCGCTGCCGGCGTTGTAGAGGGCGTGGCCGCCCTCGTGGATCACGCTGAACATGGAGTAGGAGAAGTCCTCCCGGTAGTAGTGGGTGGTGATGCGCCCGTCCAGATGGGAGCCCAGGCTGGTGGTGAAGGGGTGCTCCGTGGTGGACAGGCCCACGTGGTCCCGGTCCAGCCCCAGCAGATCCATCAGCCGGTGGGCCAGACGCTCCTGTTCCGCCGGGCCGAAGCTGCCCCGGAGCACGGCGTTGTCCGGCAGGGGCTTTTCCCGCACCCGCTGCAGCAGAGGGACCACCCGCCCGCGCACCGCGTCGAAGAAGGCGTCGCAGAAGGCCCGGTCCAGACCCTCCTCGTTGCTGTCCAGCCAATAGTCGTATGGATCCTTTTCCGGCGCGCAATAGCCGGCGATCCGCACCGACGCGTCAAAGCGTTTGCGCAGACACGGGGCATAGGCGGCAAAGTCGCTGCGCACCTTGGCCTCGCGCCACACGGCGTTGGCCTCGATCCCCAGCTGGCGGTAGGCGACGTATTCCGCCTGGGGGATGTGCCGCAGCCGGTCCGTCTCCTTGCAGAGGAGGTCCGTCATCCGCCGCTCCCGCTCCGTCAGCTCCGCCCGATATGCGTTCAGCTCCTCCAGCAGCCCGGCCGTCTCCGGCCGGGTGTGGATCCGATACAGCGCCTCGCTGAGCACGGCCATGGTGCGGGCACGGTTGCCGGCTGTGCCCCGGGGCGCCGTGGTGGCCCCGTCGTAGAACAGCAGGCCCAGGGCGTGGTGATAGGCCGCCAGGGTCTTTTGCAGCGCGTACAGGGCGCTGCGGCTCTCCTCCAGCGTCACGATGGATCCCTCCCCGTTTTTTCTGATGATATTATAGCAGGGGACCGGGCGGATGACAAGAACGCGGGGCCGGAGAAAAGTATTGTGCGCCGCGGTTTTTTGGTGTAGAATAGGCGGCAGACTACGTAAGGAGGATATACCCCCATGCAATGGAACGAAGCGGGAAAGCGGGGCTGCGGCTTTGTGGTGCGCTCCTGCCGGGAGCTGCCAGAGATCCGCGCACAGCTGGTGGAAATGGCGTACGAGAAAAACGGCGCCAGGCTGCTGTGGATCCGGCGGGACGACCCCAACATGAGCTTTGCCATCACCTTTCCCACCATTCCCGCAGACGATACGGGCGTTTTTCACATTCTGGAGCACTCGGTGCTCAACGGCTCGGACCGCTATCCGGTCAAGGAGCCCTTCGTCAATCTGCTGCAGTCCTCGCTGCAGACCTTCCTCAACGCCATGACCTTTCCGGACCGGACCATGTATCCGGTGGCCAGCCGCAACCGCAGGGATTTCCACAACCTGGTGAGCGTCTATATGGACGCGGTGCTGCACCCGGCCATCTATCACCGGCCGGAGACTTTCCGGCAGGAGGGCTGGCACTACGAGTGGGACGAGGAGGGCAAGCTGATCCGCAACGGCGTGGTGTATAACGAGATGAAGGGCGCCTACGGGGACCTGGACACCCAGATCAGCTATCGGATGAACCGCCTGCTGTACCCCGACACCTGTTACCGCTTCGACGCCGGCGGCAACCCGGACGCCATCCCGGAGCTGACCTATGAGCGGTTCCTGGACACCCACCGGCGCTTTTACCACCCCTCCAACGCCTATATCGTCCTGGACGGCAGCGTGGACATGGAGGACATTTTGTCTCTGCTGGACGAGTTCCTCCGGGACTACGATCGCCGGGAGCCGGACTTTGCCGTGGCGGAGCAGCCGCCCGTTGCCCCCGGCGCCTACCAGGGCGTTTACGAGACGGACCCGGATACGGAGCAAAAGGACCTGTGCCACTTCTCCCAGGGCTTCGTCTGCGGCACCTGCGGCGAGACCGTAAAGGCCGCCGCCCTGCGTCTGCTGGGCGACGTGCTGTGCGGCAGCAACGAGGCGCCCCTGAAGAAGGCGGTGGTGGAGAGCGGCCTGGCGGAGAACGTGGACTTTTCCGGCTCCGAGGACGGGATCCGCTATCTGGAGGCGGACATCACCGCCCGGAACGTGGCCGGAAAGGATCTGGAGGAGCTGCAGCGGGTGATCCGCCGCACGCTGACGGATCTGGCGGAGAACGGCATCGACCGGGATCTGCTGGCGGCATCCCTCAACGCCATGGAGTTCTCCATGCGGGAGCGGGATTTCGGCAGCATGCCCAAGGGGCTGGTGTTTGCCTTTCTGGTCATGGAATCCTGGCTCTACGGCGGCGACCCGGCGGAACGGCTGTGCTGCGGCAGCCTGTTCGACGATCTGCGGGCCAAGGCGGAGCAGGGGTACTTTGAAAACCTGATCCGGGAGCTGCTGGTGGAGAACACCCACACGGCCACGGTGGTGTTGCGGCCCTCGTCCACCCTGGGCCGGGAGCGGCGCCGGGCGGACCGGGAGCGGCTGGACGCCCTGGAGCGCAGCTGGAGCCGGGAGGAGCGGGATCAGATCGCCGACCAGGCGGATGCCCTGCGCATCGCCCAGCAGACGGAGGACACGCCGGAGCAGCTGGCGACGCTGCCCCATCTGGCCCTGTCCGACGTGCCGGAGACGGCGGAGCGCCTGCTGCTGGCGGTGGAGACCGCGGAGGGGCGCACCGTGCTGCACGCCCCCTACGATACGGACGGGATCGTGTACAGTGAACTGTATTTCGATATCAGCGACTTTACCGAGGAGGAGCTGATGGCGGCGGCCCTGCTGGGCAACGTGCTGGACGAGCTGGGCACGGAGCGCCGCAGCAGCAGGGAGGTGCAGAAGCTGCTGAAGACCCATCTGGGCTCCTTTGGCTGCAGCGTGGACTGCTACGGCCCCCTGGGCCGGGACGAGGCCTGCCGCCCCACCTTCGTGGTGGGCTTCAGCGTGCTGGAGAGCAAGCAGGCCCGTGCGGCGGAGCTGGTGGGCGAGCTGCTGCGGGAGACGGTGTTCCGCGCGGAAAACAAGCTGCAGCAAACCATCCGCCAGAAGCGCCTGGCCATGTGGGAGGAATTTGCCGACAACGGCACCGTCTTTGCCGCCAGCCGGGTAGCCGCCGCTTTTTCCGCCCGGGGCGCCATCCGCGAGTATATCTCCGGCGTGGAGCAGTACCGGTTCATCAAGAGCCTGGAGGGGCGGGACATGCAGGCCCTGCTGGAGCGCCTGGAGGCCCTGTACCGCCGGATCTTCACGGCGGACCGCCTGACCGTTTCGGTCACGGGCCATCCCGATCCGGATTTTGCCGCCGGACTGATCCGCGCCTTGCCGGTCACCGGCCGGACGCCGATCCGCCGGGTTTACCGGCCTCTGCCGGTGGTCCACGAGGGCATCGCGGTACCCGCGGACGTCTGCTTTACCGCGCTGGGCGCCAATCTCAACGCCCTGGGCAGCAAATACCGCGGGTCCATGAATCCGGCGGCTCTGCTGATGTCCTACGGCTATTTCTGGAATGTGATCCGGGTGCAGAACGGGGCCTACGGCGCGGGCATGTCGGTGGGCGACTTCGGCGACTTCCGGTTTACCACCTACCGGGACCCCAATCCCGCCAATTCTCTGGATACCTTCCGCAGTGCGGCGGACTTCCTGCGGGAGAATCCGCCGGAGGCGGAGGAGCTGACGGATCTGATCATCAGCGCCGTCGGCGATATCGACCCGCTGCGCACCCCGCGTACCAGCGGCCGCCTGGCGGCGGTCCGCTATCTGCTGGAGGTGGACGAAGCCCACGTCGACCGGATCCGCCGGGAGCTGCTCCATACCACGGCGGAGGACGTGATGGCCTTCGCCGACGAAATGGAGCGGGTCTGCCGGGCAGGCGGCTCCTGCGTCATCGGCAGCCGAAAGCTGATCGAACAGTGCGGCCGGCGGCTGGACCGGATCGTGGAGCTGAACTGAAAACGAACCCCGCCGGAGGGAGGTCCTCCGGCGGGGTTTTCTGTGTGGCAGGGATCAGTCGTTGCTGCTGGGGGTGGGGAGATAGCGGGAGATGGTCTCGGCAAAGCCGGACAGAGGCATGGTCTGCAGGGTGACCCGGCCGGGACCGTTGACCACCGTGTTGAACAGGCCCTGGCCGCCGAACAGCGCGTTCTTCACGCCCTTGACGCTCTGGATTTCCATGGAGCAGGAGGCGTCCATCATGGCCAGGTTTCCGGTGGACACCACGATCTGCTGGCCGGGGGAGAGCTCATAGTCCACGGTGGAGCCGTCCATCTCCAGGAAGGCCAGGCCGCGGCCGGAGATCTTCTGCATGATGAAGCCCTCGCCGCCGAAGAAGCCGGTGCCCATCTTCTTTTGGAAGAAAACCGAGGTCTCCACGCCGCCGGTAGCGGCCAGGAACGCGGACTTCTGCACCACCACGGGCTTGTCGGGTGTGATCTCCACGGCCAGGATCGCGCCGGGGAACTTGGAGGCGAAGGCGATCAGCCCCGCGCCGCCCCTGGCGGTATAGGTGTTGCGGAACAGGGACTCCCCGGAGAACATACGGCCGAACATCTTGCCCAAACCGCCGCCGGAGGTCTCCATCTGCATGTTGGGGCTCATCCAGGACATGGCGCCGCTCTCGGTGATCATGCTCTCGCCGTTCTCCAGCTCGCAGATGACGACGGGGAGATTGCCGCCTTGAATATCGTATTTCATAAACAAGTGCTCCTTTCCCATTGGTTTCTCCCATTATTTTAACAAATTACATGCGGACGCGTCAATACGTTTGTGTTTCCGGTTGCAATAATTCCGCAGTTTCTGTATGATAGGGGCTATGAGAAAAAGGAGGAAGCGACATGGAGCCTCTGAACGTATGTCTGATCAACGATTCCTTTCCCCCGGCCATTGACGGCGTGGCCAACGCCGTCGTCAATTACGGCCGGGTGATCACCAAAAACCACGGCTATGCCACTGTGGTCACGCCGTATTATCCCGACGCCGATGACAGCGTGTTCCCCTTTCCGGTGGTGCGCTACCCCAGCGTCGACATGACCAAGCTGGTGGGCTATCGGGCCGGGATGCCCTTTGATTACGACGTGTTCCGCCGGCTGGAGACCGTGGACTTCGATATCATCCACAGCCATTGCCCCATCACGTCCACGCTGCTGGCCCGGGCCCTCCGGGAGCGGATCCGGGTGCCGGTGGTGTTCACCTACCACACGAAGTTCGACGTGGATATCGCCAACGCCGTCCGGGGCAAGCTGCTGCGGGAGGGCGCCGCCAAGATCCTGGCCCAGAACGTCGCCGCCTGTGACGAGGTGTGGGTGGTCAGCCGGGGCGCCGGCGACAATCTGCGCAAGCTGGGCTACGAGGGGCCCTATACGGTGATGCCCAACGGCGTGGACTTCCCCGTGGGCCGCGTGGAGGACGACCTGATCCGGCGCGTGACGGAGGGCTTCGATCTCCCGGCGGGCGTCCCGGTGTTCCTGTTTGTGGGCCGCATGATGTGGTACAAGGGCATCCGCATCATTCTGGACGGCCTGAAGCGTCTGGCGGACGACGGCGCCGATTTCCGCATGATGTTCGTAGGCGGCGGAAACGACAAGGAGGAGATCGTGGCCTGCACGCACGCCCTGGGGCTGGATGGACGGGTGCAGTTCTGCGAACCCATCCGGGACCGCGACCGGATCCGCGCCTGGTATTGCCGGGCGGACCTGTTTCTTTTCCCCTCCACCTTCGACACCAACGGTCTGGTGGTGCGGGAGGCGGCCGCCTGCGGCCTGGCCAGCGTGCTGGTGGCCGGCAGCTGCGCCGCCGAGGACGTGACGGACGGGGAGAGCGGCTTCCTGATCGAGGAGAACGCTGCGTCCATGGCCGCCATGCTGCGCCGGCTTCTGGCGGAGCCGGAGGCCATGAAGCGGGTGGGCGAAGGCGCCCAGCGGGAGATCTACGTGTCCTGGGAGGCGGCGGTGGCCCATGCCTACGAGCAGTATCACGCGGTGGTGGAGAAGTACCGCAGCGGCGCATGTCCCAAGCACGACACCTTTACCGACAGCCTGTTCCAAGGCCTGGCCGGCTGGATGAGGGTCCTGGATCGGGGCTATGAGATCCGGCAGCGCATGCAGGAGCAGATGTACGCCGATGCCCAGAAGAGCTATGACACGTTCATGAGCCGCATGGGCGAGGATCGTTTTCTGTGAGATATCCGGGGGTACAGAGGCGTCAAAAATGTCTCTGTACCCCTGTTCGAAGGGAACACAGCGGCCGATAAGTTTTTTCGCAAAAGTGCGAATTTTGCTATTGACAACCGGAAACGCATCTGTTATATTAAGTAAGCTCGATTTCAAAAAAGCGACTTGGCCAAGTAGTTCAGTTGGTTAGAACGCCAGCCTGTCACGCTGGAGGTCGTGGGTTCGAGCCCCATCTTGGTCGCCATTTGCTGCTGTAGCTCAGTAGGTAGAGCGCATCCTTGGTAAGGATGAGGTCGGCGGTTCGAATCCGCCCAGCAGCTCCAACTATTCCACCGTTAAACCGCAAGGTTTACGGTGTTTTTTGATTTTACGCAACTTTTTGGGCATATTTGGCGGATGTGGAACCCGCGCAGAATCGCCTGACCCACAGGCGGCGTCAGCATAATTCGCGGGATATTATTGACATATGTCTGAATCCGTGCTAAACTCATTCTTGACATAAGTCAGAAAAGAGGTGCGCCTATGCCAAGAAAACCGCGCTGTCGGTGGATCGGCGGCTATCCGGATCACTGGCAGTTCGCCCCCGAGGAGGTATCCGGCGCGGAACCCGTCGTGATGAGCCTGGATGAGTTTGAGACGATCCGGCTGCTCGATCACGAGGGGATGACGCAGGAACAGTGCGCCCAGCGGATGGGCATTGCCCGCACGACCGTGACGGCTATCTACGAGAGCGCACGGCGGAAGGCTGCCGACGCACTGGTAAACGGAAAACGACTCCTGATCCGGGGCGGCAACTACCGGCTCAACGATCAGAGAACGGAAAACATCCTGGAGAAAGGAACGAACAGAATGAGAATCGCTGTTACCTACGAGAATGGAGAGATCTTCCAGCATTTCGGCCACACGGAGCAGTTCAAGCTGTACGACGTGGAGGATGGCAGGATCGTGGCAGAACAGATCGTGCCCACCAACGGCAGCGGTCACGGTGCGCTGGCGGGATTCCTGAAGGCCGCCCAAGCAGACGTATTGATCTGCGGCGGCATCGGCATGGGCGCGCAGAACGCGCTGGCCGAGGCGGGCGTCAAGCTCTACGGCGGTGTCTCCGGTTCCGCCGATGCGGCCGCGCAGGCGCTGGCGGCAGGAACGCTGCGGTATGATCCGGACGCCAGGTGCGACCACC
>JAFRSI010000173.1 GCA_017427645.1 Oscillospiraceae bacterium
GACTGCGTCATGGGTTACGCCCAGCTGGCCCACACGGCTTCCGTCATGGGCGAAGTGGCGGCGGAGAACATCATGGGCATCGAGGCCCACTACGACCAGCGGACCAACCCCACCTGCGTGTACATCGAGCCGGAGGCCGCCTCCGTGGGCCTCACCGAGGAGCAGTGCAAGGAGCAGGGTCTGGACTACAAGGTCGGCAAGTTCCCCATGGCCGCCAACGGCAAGGCCCTGATCCTCAACGGCGGCGAGGGCCTGGTGAAGATCATCGCCGGCAAGGAGTTCGGCGAGATCCTGGGCATGCACATCATCGGGCCCCGTGCCACGGACCTGATCGCCGAGGGCGCTCTGGCCATCGGCGAAGAGATGACCCTGGATGAGATCATTTCCACCATCCACTCCCACCCCACCGTCACCGAGACCATGCGCGAGGCCGCCCTCCAGGCGGAGAAGCGCGCCATCCACACCGGCAACAAGTAATAATCCGTATCATTTTGCGGCGGCGAGCTCGAAACGCATACGCTGTATCGGGCCCGCCGCCGCGGCTTTCAGGCAGAGGATTCCTATGAGGTTGAATTTATTAAAAAGGAACAAAATCAAGCTGGACCCGCAGACTGAGGCGCAGCTCGCCAAAGAGCTGGGCCGCCACGTGACCACGCAGAAGGCCTGGCTGATGCTGATCTTCTCCGTGCTGGCCTGCCTGGTGCCCATCCTGCTGGGCCTCCGGCTGTGGGACAGCATCCCTGAGCTTATCGAGACCGGTCTTGTCAAAGCCAACGGCGAACCTGACCCCATGCCCCGCTGGGCGCTGGTGTACATTCTGCCGGGACTCTTCTGTCTGCTGAACGCCATCAACCATCAGCAAATGCGCCGTTTCCAGCGGCTGAGCCGGGTGCCGCCGAAGCACACGCTGCTGCTGGGCCGCTGGGGCTTCCCCCTGCTGGGACTGCTGCTCTGCGCCTGGTTTATCCCGGCCGCCGCCGGGCGGAAGGATATTGCCGAGTCGCTGATGCTGCTCTGGACCCTGGGTTGGGCTTTGATGCTGCTGGGCAGCTCGCTTTGGGACTGCCCGCCGGACTCCAGGCTGAACACGCTGCTCCCCGCCGGGTTGACCAGCGGCACCGGCTCACGCATTGCGTCCGTCGCGGCGCTGGTGGTGGGGCTCGCCATCCTGTTGGGCACCACCCTGCAGTACACGGCCTGAGCGGTTCAGCCGCGGGCTGTTTCTCCCGCGCAGACGAAATAAGGACAGTAAAACGGCAGGGCCGGCGGCCCTGCCGTTTTTATGCTTTTCGCCGTATGGGATCCCGCTTACCGGTCGGGATAGACCAGCATCTTGCCCACTGCGCCGCCGCGGATGGCGTCGAGAGCGGACTGATAGTCGCTCATGGCGTACTTGCCGCCGATGACGCGCTCCAGCTTGTAGTACGGGCCCTTCATGACCTTGGCGAAATCCTCCCAGGTCTTCCAGACCAGACGGCCGGAGATGCCGGTGAGCTGGATCTCGCGGTAGATCAGGTCGTCCGCCATGTCGGGGAAGGTGATGGGCTTGGTGGGCAGACCCACGCAGACCAGACGGCCTGCGGCGCGCAGGCACTTGAGGGCGGTGTTCAGCGCGGGGCCGGCGCCGGTGATATCGATGGCCGCATCCAGGCCCACGCCGCCGGTCAGCTTCTTCGCCTCGGCAGGCAGATCGTCCCGGCCGCTGTTGAACACGTAGTCCGCGCCCATCTCCTTGGCCACTTCCAGCTTCTCGTCGATCAGGTCGCAGGCGATGACGAACTTGGCGCCGAAGGTCTTGGCGGCGGCGATTGCCGTCAGGCCGATGGGGCCGCAGCCGCTGACCAGTACGGTCTTGCCCTCCACCTCCGCCGCCTCGACGCCGTGGACGCCGGCGCCCATGGGCTCGAACATGCAGGCCGCCTCGTCGGAGATGTCGTCGTCCAGCAGGAAGGTGCAGTCGGAGCGGATGGTGGCGTACTCGGCAAAGGCGCCGTCCCGGCTGACGCCGAACAGCTTGACGTTGCTGCAGATGTGGGGCATGCCGTTGCTGCAGAACCAGCAGTCGTTGCACTGGATATGGGATTCGCAGGAGACGCGGTCGCCGATCTTCCGGTCGGTGACGTTCTTGCCCACGGCCACAACGGTGCCGCAGGTCTCATGACCCAGGATCACGGGGGCGTGGATGCGCTTCTGGGACCAGGCGTCCCACTCCAGAATGTGCATGTCCGTTCCGCAGATGGCGCTGCAGCGGATCTTCAGCAGCACCTCGTCATCCTTGGGCTCGGGCACGGGAATGTCGGTACGGTACACCAACCCCTCAGGTCCGTTGACCTCTTTCACCAGGGCGCGCATGGTCTTCTGATTGATACTCATGTGCAGATAAGCTCCTTTCCGCCTTTCGGCGCGGTTTTTCGCAAATAATGGCCATACGGAATCGTGCATTTGCTTTACGACAATAGAGTAACACACTCCTCGCGTCAAAGTCAACTTTTACTTTCCCGTCACGCGTTTAAAACACGGATAGTTTGGCAAGCTAAAGCAAATTCTGGTTGACATCTTTCGTTAACATATGTATAATAAGTGTCGTTAAGTGTGAGGGCATTTTTGCCCTGCTCTTGCGAATAATAGAAGGAGGAATATCAATGAAAATGAAGAAAGTCCTGGCACTTGTCCTGGCTGTCGTCATGCTGGTTCCCCTGCTGGTCGGCTGCGGCGGCTCCAACAACGGCAACAACGGTGGCAGCGACAAACCCATCGAGCTGCGCTTCGCCAACACCCAGGCTCAGACCGGTAACTGGGCCATCGCCAGCGAGACCTTCAAGAAGGAAATCGAGGAGAAGAGCAACGGCCGCTACATCATCTCCGTGTATTACAGCGACCAGCTCTCCGGCGGCGATCTGGTCAAGGGCTGGGAGCAGGTCATGAGCGGCGAAGTCGACCTGGACTTCCGCTCCATCATGAACGCCACCAGCTTTGAGCCCCGTCTGCTGGTGATGACCATGCCCTGGCTGTTCACCAGCTATGACGACGTGGATCGCATCATCTTCAACGGCGAGGGCGGCAAGGCCATGGCCGAGCTGCTGGAGGCCAAGGGTGCTCACGTCCTGGCTTTCGGTGAGAACGGCTTCCGTCAGCTGACCAACAACAAGCGTCCCGTCCACACCCCCGAGGACATGAAGAACCTGAAGATCCGCATCCCGCCCAACAATCTGTACATCTCCCTGTTCAAGAAGCTGGGCGCCGACCCCGTCAACATGAGCTTCTCCGAGGTTTACACCGCTCTGCAGCAGAACACCGTTGACGGCGAGGAGAATCCCTGGGGCACCATCAAGTCCGCCAACATCCAGGAAGTGCAGAAGTACTGCACCGTGTGGAACTACTCCTATGACGCCACTGCTCTGAGCATCAACAAGAAGCTGTGGGATAAGCTCAGCGATGCGGACAAGGCCATGTTCGAGGAGGCCGCCAAGAAGGCCTGTCAGGCTGAGATCGACCTGTCCCGCGCTTCCGACGCCGACATCCGCGCCGAGTTCGAGGCCGGCGGCATGCAGATCAACGATCTGACCGCCGACGAGATCAAGGCTTTCCAGGAGATCTGCAAGCCCCTGTACGAGGAGTTCCGTGAGCAGATCGGCGACGACCTGTATGCTGCCTTTGGCTACAACGGCTGATCCGTCTCTGACTGACTTACTCGCATAGCGCACTTTCGGGCGTGCGGCAGGCAGCTGGCCCGCCGCACGCCCCACTAATGTTTGTTAGGAGGCTGTGAAGCCTCAACTCCACTTTGGGAGGGATTTACTTTGAGATCAAAAAACCCGATTCTACGCTGTTTCGATTATCTGGAAGAGGGCCTCTGCGTTTTGCTGCTGGTGATCATGACCGTGCTGAACTTTGCCAACGTGCTGAGCCGGTATGTTCTCCACGTCTCCATCTCCTTTACGGACGAGCTCACCGTTATGTGCTTCATCTGGGTCTCCATGATCGGCGCCGCCGTGGCCTATAAGCGCGGCGCGCACATGAGTATGAGCTTTATCCAGGACCAGTTCAAAAAGAAAAATCAGTCCTGGTTCGTTCTTTTCGCCATGATTTGCTCCTTGATTTTCCTGGGCATTCTCATCTACTACGGCATTCTGATGGTGCAAAAGCAGATCATGCTGGGCTACAAGACTCCGGTGCTGCGCATTCCCGGCCCGATCCAGAGCCTTTCGATCCCCGTGGGCGCGGCCTTCATGCTTATCCGCGCCGTTCAGCTGGGCGTGACCCAGTTTATCCAGTTCCGGAAGGAGGGTGACAAGAAATGATCGGTCTGATTCTGTTCGGCAGCTTCTTCGTGCTGGTCTTTCTGAATGTGCCCATCGCCGTGTCCCTGGGTCTTTCTACCCTCTTCAGCATGAAGTACCTGAACTTCAGCTTCGGCACCTTCCCCGACACCATGTATACGTCCATCGGCAAGTTCGCCCTGCTGGCCATCCCGTTCTTCATCCTGGCCGGCTCCATCATGGACTACGCCGGCATCTCCAAGCGGCTGATCCGCTTTGCCAACGTCTGCGTGGGCCACAGAAAGAACGGCCTGCTGGCGGTGGTGGTTATCGTGGCCTGCTTCTTCGCCGCCATCTCCGGCTCCGGCCCCGCCTCCGTGGCGGCTCTGGGCGGCATCCTGATCCCCGCCCTGGCGAATGCCGGATATGACAAGGGCCTCTCTACCGCCCTGATCGCCGCATCCGGTGCCATCGGCATCGTCATCCCGCCCTCCATCGCCTACGTGGTCTACGCCTCTATTTCCGACGTATCCGTGGGACAGCTCTTCATGGGCGGTATCATCCCCGGTATCATCGTGGGCGTTTGCTACTACTTCGCCGCTGCCATTGCCTCCCGGGGCAAGGACATCAAGCAGCAGCCCAAGGCCTCCGGCAAGGAGCGTTGGACTGCCTTCAAGGACGCCATCTGGGCCCTTCTGATGCCCGTCATCATCCTGGGCGGTATCTACGGCAGTATCTTCACCCCGACCGAGGCTGCTGGCGTGGCCGTGGTGTACGGCCTGATCGTGGGCCTGTTCATCTATCGTGAGATCAAGGTGAAGGATCTGTGGAGCCTCTTCGTGGATTCCGCCGTCTCCTCCGGTACGGTGCTGTACATCATCGCCGCCGCTGCCGTGTTCGCTTACATCCTCACCACCAGCCATCTGGCGGCGAACCTGTCGGCGGCTCTGCTGACCATTTCCTCCAGCAAGTACGTGCTGTTGATCCTCATCAACATCATCTTCCTGATCGCCGGCTGCTTCCTGGACGCCAACTCCGCCTTCTACATCCTGATCCCCATCATGATGCCCATTGTCCGGGCAGTCGGTATCGATCCCGTCCACTTCGGCGTGTTCGTCACCGTGAACCTGGCCATCGGCCTGATCACGCCTCCCGTTGGCATCAACCTCTACGTGGGTGCCAGAATCGCGCAGCTCCCGGCGGGCGAGGTTATCCGGAAGATCATCCCCTTCCTGATCGCTGGTATCATCGGTCTGCTGATCGTGACCTACATCCCCGCCATCACCATGTTCCTGCCCAACCTGATCCATACCACGGTCTGATCCTTATCCCATCAAGGGGCGTCCTTCCGCGCTTTGGGCGCCGAAGGACGTCCCTTTGCACTGTTATTAATGAAAGGATGATATCATTTTGAAGAACATTGGTTATCTGGGCCTCGGCGTCATGGGCTACGGCATGACGGACAATCTGATGCGCAAATGTGACAAGGATACCGTCGTATGGGGCTACGATCCCGTCCCCGCCGCCCGTGAGCGTTTCGCCGCCAACGGCGGCAAGGCCGTGGACGACGCCAAGGAGCTCTATCGCAACTGCGACGTGATCTTCTTCTGCCTGCCCACCAACGACATCGTCAAGGCCACCACCCTGGAGATCATGGACTATGCCAAGCCCGGCACCACCATCGTGGACATGGGCGCCTCCTCCCCCTACGTGATCCGCGGCCTCCACGAGGAGGCTCTCAAGCGCGGCTTCCGCCTGCTGGACGCTCCCGTCAGCGGCGGCAAGGGCGGCGCCGACGAGGGCACGCTGGTCATCATGTGCGGCGGCGAGCAGGAGGTGTTTGACGACGTCAAGCCCTATCTGGAGATGATGGGCAAGACCGTCACCCTCATGGGCGGCAGCGGCGCAGGCTGCATGTCCAAGGTGGCCAACAACATGATGGTGGGCATCCACCTGTGTGCCCTGGGCGAGGCCTACGCCTTCGCCGTCAAGGCCGGTCTGGATCCCAAGACCCTGTTCGACGCCATCCACGGCGGCTTTGCCCAGAGCGCCGTCATGGACATCAAGGCCCCCATGGTGCTGGCCCGCGACTTCTATCCCACCGCCCGCATCGCCGTCCACTACAAGGACATCCACAACGCCATGGAGATGGCCGGCAAGCTGGGCGTGGACCTGCCCATGACCAAGATCGTGCAGGATCAGATGGACTGGATCTACGACAACGGCCTCATCAACGAGGACCAGGCCGCCATGGTCAAGTACTACGAGAACGCCATGGGCGTCACCATCGAGTGATTGCCCCTGCACATTCCTTCACGCAAAACCGCGGCTCCGTCGGAGCCGCGGTTTTCAACTCACGGTAAAGCATCGCAGATTTCGCGCCGCGCACGGCGCGAAGAGTTTGCATCGAAATTTCCGGCGGCGTGTACGTCGGAAATTTCACCTCTCAGACTGCGGAGTGTGCGCATTGTGCCGCAACGGCGCACAATGCGTGCGCGCAGCAGGCTGCAATCTGTTTGCCCCAAAACGGCTCTGCCGTTTTGGGGCAGATAAAAACCGCGGCTCCGACGGAGCCGCGGTTTTGTCTTGTGCCCGGGGCTGCCGCGTGGTATAATGATTTTACTTACAGCAGACTATTCGGGAGGTGCCCTATGAAGCTCTCTTATCTGGATCTCACCACCACGGATCCTGACGTCAATCTGGCCACGGAGCAGTACGTGTTCGACTCCCTCCCCCGGGACCGGGCCTGGTTCATGCTCTGGCAGAACGACAACGCCATCATCATCGGCAAACACCAGAACACCTTTGCCGAGATCAACGAGCCCTACGTCCGTGAGCACGGCATCCGGGTGGTCCGGCGGCTGTCCGGCGGCGGCGCGGTGTATCACGACCTGGGCAACCTGAACTTCACCTTCATTACCGACGCCGGGGAGACGGACAAGCTGGACTTCCGGGCCTTCTGCCTGCCCATCGTGGATACGCTGGAATCCCTGGGCGTCCCGGCAGAGATCAACGGCCGCAACGACATCACCATCGAGGGCAAGAAGTTCTCCGGCAACTCCCAGTATCTCAAGAGCGGACGCGTCATGCACCACGGCACCATCCTCTTCGACTCGGACCTGGGCGTGGTCTCCCACGCCCTGCGGGTGGACGAATCCAAGCTGCAGACCAAGGGGATCCGCTCCGTGCGCAGCCGGGTCACCAATGTCAAGCCCTATCTGCCCCGGGAGATGACTCTGTCCGATTTCCGCCGGGTCCTGCTGGACCACATCCTGGCCCAGATGCCCGGCGAGGCCTGGACTCTGACGGAGGAGGACCGGGCCGCCATCGAGGAGCTCCGGGCCCGGAGATACGGCACCTACGACTGGAACTACGGCGTCTCCCCCCAGTGCACCGTCCGCAAGAGCCGCCGGGTGGAGGGCTGCGGCCTGGTGGACGCCTATCTGACCATTGAGGAGGGCGTGATCCGGAGCCTGACCTTCCACGGAGACTTTTTCAGCGTGGACGATCCGGAGGAGCTGGCGAAGCGCTTTCTGGGCCGCCGCCCTGCTCCGGAGGAGTATGCCGCGGCTCTGGACGGCGTCGACGCAGGCCGCTTCTTCGTGGGACTGGACAATGAAACCCTGCTGGATCTGCTGACAGAATAACGAAAACCGCCCCGTCTGGCAGCCCAGGCGGGGCGGTTGATCTGTCTTTCCGTTATCCCAGGATACGGCATTTCAAGGTCTGTCCGTCCACGGTGGCGGTGATGATGGCCGTCCCGCTGGACACACGCTTCACCGTGCCCTCTGCGTCCACGGTGACGGCTGCGTTGTCGCTGGCCCAGGTCACCGTTCTGTCGGTGCCGGACACGCTGAAGTGCAGGGTAGATCCCTTCCGCAGCGTCACGTCATAGATGGTCTCGCCGCCGAAACTGATGGTCGGCAGGTTGCGGTTTTCCTTGGCGATCAGCTTCAGATCGGTGGCTGGCGGATTGACGGGACCGGGATCCGGCTCGGTGTTGTCGCCGGGTCCCTCGGGCGGCTCCGCCTCCTTGACGGTGACTTTGCACTGGGCGGAGTGCTCCCCCGCCGTGTCCTTCACCGTGATATCGGCGGTTCCCACTCCCATGGCAGTGACGCTGCCCTGCTCGTCCACCGTGGCAACGGCCTCGTCGCTGCTGCTCCAGACGAATTTCTCCGCACCGGAGGCGGTCAGCAGACGGATCTCGCCCACAGCCAGCTCCACGGAGGTGGGCTCCACCGACAGGTGGATCTCCGGCTCCGGCTCCTTGTCCCGGTTGAACCAGGCGCGGATCTCGTCTCCGTAATAGGTGTAAGCCAGCAGGGCCGCCAGCAGGAGCAGTACCAGGATCAGCGCCGGTCCCAGGATATTGGGCCCGCGCCGCCTCTCGATCCGCCGGCCCTTGGCCTTGCGGGGCTTGACGGTGCCCTCATAGGGGCCGCTCTCCGCGCAGAAGGGACAGGCTTTATAGGTGTCAGAATAGGATTCCCCGCAGATGGGGCATTTGACCAGTTTCATGAATGTATCCTCCAAAGAAAACACCGCCGGGGCGGTGACAAACATCGATATCCGACCATGTTTATCATACCGGAATAGTGGCTCTGCGTCAACTCCCAACACATGGAATTCAATCTTTTTTTACAAGTTGTCCCTCCTCCCTTGCTTTTCCGACGCTGCGTTCTTATAATGGAGCTAACAATGAGAAAGGGATGCGCGCACCTATGAATACCATGTTCATCGGCATTGCCGGCGGCACCGGCAGCGGAAAAACCACTCTGACCCGGCACCTGGCCACCCACTTCGGCACCGACGTCAGCGTGGTGCACCACGACAATTACTACAAGAAGCAGGACCGCCCCTTTGAGGAGCGGTGCAAGCAGAATTACGACCACCCCGATGCCTTTGACACGGAGCTGATGATCCAGGATCTGAAGAAACTCAAGGCCGGGCAGACCATCCATTGCCCCGTGTACGATTACTCCATCCACAACCGCACGGACGAAACGGTGGAGATCCGCCCCACCAAGGTGGTCATCGTGGAGGGCATTCTGATCTTTCAGAACAAGGAGCTGCGGGATCTGCTGGACATCAAGATCTTCGTGGAGACCGATGCGGACGTGCGGATCCTGCGCCGCGCCCTGCGGGACGTGGAGGAGCGCGGCCGCTCCCTGGAGTCCGTCATCACGCAGTACCTCACCACCGTCAAGCCCATGCACGAGCAGTTCGTGGAGCCCACCCGGAAGTTTGCCGACATCATCGTGCTGGAGGGCGGACACAACCTGGTGGCCCTGGACCTGATCATGCAGCGCATCGCCAACCATGTGGCGGAAAACTGACCGAACTCCCCGGCGGCGCCCCGTTCCCGGGATCCTGTGCCTGGCGCTGGCGGTCTATTTCCTGGCGCCTGCGGTCACCGGCACGCTCCATATCGGCATGCTATGGCCTGCGGCCCTGCTGCTTCTGGCCGCCTCGGTCTGCTTCTGGCCCCGGTGGCCTCAGCGTCTTCCCCGCCGGCTGCGAGGAATCGCCGCCGGCATCATCGCCATGGGGCTGTCCGCAGCCGCCGTCATTCTGGTGCTGATGATCCTGGCGGCCGCCCATCGCCCCGCTGCCGCCGAAGCGCCGGAGACGGTAATCGTCCTGGGCTGCGGCCTGCGGCCGGACGGCAGCCCCAGCCTCATGCTCCGGCATCGGATCAACGCCGCCTGCGACTATCTCACCGCACACCCCGAGGCCGTCTGCGTGGCCTCCGGCTGCCAGGCCGGGGACGAGTGCATCTCCGAGGCCCGGTGCATTCAGAATACGCTGTTGAACATGGGTATCGCCCCCGAGCGGATCTATCTGGAGGAGCGCTCCCGCTCCACCCGGGAAAATCTGGATTTCTCCGCCGACGTGATCCGCGAAAACGGTCTGAACACCCGCGTGGCCCTGTCCACCGACAATTTCCACCAGTACCGCAGCCAGTTCTTCGCCCGCCGGGCGGGGCTGGAACCGCTGTCCATCGGAAATCCCTCCTATCCCCTCCTGGGACCCGGCTATTGGGCCCGGGAGATTCCCGCGATCCTGGCCGCATGGCTCCGGGGCTACTGACGATCGATCTGACAAAAAAGATCCGGATGGTACGTCCATCCGGATCTTTTTTCTGTTCCTCTCACTGGACCGGCGCAAAGGTGATGCGCTGAGCGGCGGCGTCCACCGTGGCCGTCACTCCGAAGGGGATGATGCACCGGGGCGTGGCATGGCCCACGTTCAGATTGCAGACGATGGGCAGCGTCGGGTCGCCTATCTCCTCCGCCAGAATGTCCAGATATTCCTTCTCGTACTGCCGGTCCATGGGCTTTCCCACCAGCACGCCGCTGACGGCGGAGAAGACCCTCTCCTCCTTCAGCTTCCTCACAGCCCGGCGATACTTCTCCGGTTCCATTCTCTCCTCGCTGGATTCCAGCAGCAGGATCCGGCCCTTCCAGTCCTCGGCTGCGGGAAACAGCCCGTATTTCCGGCACAGCGCCGGCATATCCGCGTAGCGTCCGCCGTCGAAGATATCAAACAGGGTGTCGATGCAGCCGCCCAGGATCTTTCCGGAGAAGACGGAGGGCCCCTGGAGCAGCCGGAAGCCCGTGTCGGGGTGCGCGGGGCGGGCCGTGCCCACGGCGGCGGGACTGAAATCCGTCCGCTCCTCGTACCAGACGGGGCTGGGGACGATCTCCGCCACGGTGCCGGTGGCGATCAGCTCCTCGAAATACCGCGCCGTATAGGGCAGCATCCCGGCGTCCAGCTCGCACACGTCCGGGATGAAGGCCTGGCCGTAGAAGGTGGGCAGGCCCACCTTGTGGAGCATCAGATGGTTGATGGTGGTATCGGAAAAGCCCAGGAACACCTTGTCGGTAACGGCATTTGCCAGCTGATTCCCCTCAAAGAGATAGGGCAGCAGCCGGTAGGTGTCGTCGCCGCCGATGGCGGTGACGATCAGATCCGTCTCCGGGTCGGCGAAGGCCTCCAGCAGATCCGCCGCCCGGGCCTCCGGATGGTCCCGCAGATAGTCCACGCCCATCAGCGCGTGCCGGGTAAATTTCACCTGCAGGCCGCAGTCCTCCAGCCGCCGCAGGCCGATCTCCCTCTCGTGGCGGATATAGCTCTCGCCCAGGATCCCCCTGGACAGGCTCACTATGGTCACGGTTTTGATCAAAGCGCTCTCCTCTCTCTCCGTCTTTCCAGGTGGGTTACCGCTCCTGGAAGATCCTCTCCAGGAATTGCTTCCCCTCTTCCTCCGTGTCGAAGCAGGCCAGGAACATGTAGTCACCCATGTCCAGCGCCAGAGCGGGATCTACCCGGCCCTCCTCCCGGATATGGGGCCCGTACTCCCGCAGCACGTCCTCCCGGGACATCACGTAGTTCCTGGCGTCCCGGCGGCCGGCAAAAAAGCAGAACTGCTCCGCGGACCGGCCCTTGTCGCTGTGGTCAAAGGCGATCATATCCGCCCAGATCTTGTAGACGTCCGTGCCGTGGGCATAGTTCATCATGGAGGGGGATATGCCGCCGCTGGGCCGCATGTTCACCTCCAGGGCCACCACGTCGCCCTTCTTGCCGATGTGCTGGTCGCTGTTCAGGCGGAAGAATTCAAAGTGGACCATCCGGCTTTTCACGCCGAAGGCCTTCAGCGCCGCCTCTCCCCGGGTACGGATATCCTCGGGCAGCCGGGCCCGGATATAAAAGCTGCTGTTGTCCTGGAGATTCACCACGTCCATCAGATTGCAGATGGTCACGTTGCCGGTCTCAAAGATCGGCTCGCCGCGGCTGTTCACGATGGCGTCAAAGGAATTGACCGTGCCGTCGATGAATTCCTCCATGATATAGTCCGTGTCGTCCCGATCCCGGAAGAATTCAGCCAGGTCCTCCGCGTCGGAGATCTTCCAGGTCTTGGCCGCGCCCACGCCGTTGTCCGGCTTTACGATAACGGGATAGCCCACCTCTCCGATAAAGGCCGCGCAGCCCACCGGATCGTCCACCAGGTGATACCGGGCCGTGGGGATCCCGGCCAGGGCGTAGCGCTCCTTCATCCGGGACTTGAATTTGACGCAGGGCATGTCCTCCGGCCAGAAGCCGGAGGTGATGTGGAAGTCCTTCCGCAGGGAGGCGTCCCGCTCCAGCCAGTACTCGTTGTTGGACTCCAGATAGTCGATCCGCCCGTATTTGTGGATGAAGAACGCCACGGCCCGATAGACCTCGTCATAATTCTCCAGAGAGCCCACCTTGTAGTACTCGTGCAGGGACTCCTTCAGTTCCCGGGTCAGATTGTCGTAGGGGCAGTCGCCGATACCCAGAACGTTCAGGCCGTTCTCCTTCAGCCGGCGGCAGAAGTTCCAGTAGTTGTCCGGGAAGTTGGGGGAAATGAACACAAAATTTTTCATCGTCTCTCTCCTTTATCCCAAAAGATAGGGCAGAAAATAGGGGATCTGCTTATACCACCAGGGCCAGTCGTGACTTACGTCGCCGCCCCAGAAATCCACCCAGATGTGGATATCCAGCTCCCGGAACCGATCCGCCAGCACCTGCGTGCTCCAGGGGATCTCCCAGTCTCCTCCGCCCACGCAGACCACGGCCTTGTGGCGGTTGTACTCCGCGATAAAGGGGTGATCGGCGGGGAAGTTGGCCATATAGTCCGTGGGGGAGTTCCGGTAGACCACCTCGTCCATGTAGCCGTCCAGGAAGAAGGAGGCGTTGTAGACGCCGCTGAGGGCCAAACACCGATCAAAGAGCGCCGGAAAGCGGAGATACAGGTTCAGCGCGTGGGTAGCGCCCATGGAGCAGCCGAAGGTCATGATGCCGGGATAGCCCTCCCAGCCGTTCTTCTCGTTGGCGTAGTCCCGGATAAAGGGCACGACCTCCCGGGTGATGTAGTCGATCCACCGCTCGTGCAGCCGGATCCGGTCGTAGGGATTTCCCCCCCTGTTGCTCCAGGTCTCCACGTCGATGGTGTCGATGGCAAAGGCCAGGATCTGTCCGCTCTCGATCCAGTCGCGGAAGGTATCGGTCAGATGGAAGTTTTCAAAGTCGAAAAAGCGTCCGTCCTGGCAGGGGATGAAGAGCAGCGGCTTCCCGGCGTGACCGTAGACCTTCAGGGGCATGGTCCGGTCCAGCGACGGGCTGTACATCTCAAAATAGTTCGTCTCCATGGTCTCACTCCTCCAGTGCGTAAAACAGCGTATTCAGGAAGAAGGGGATCTGCCGCTCCCAGGACGCCTCAGAGTGGAAGCCGCCGGGGATGATCCGGCTCTCCACCAGGGCGCCCCGCCGGATCAGCAGCGACGTGACTTCGCCGTAAATGCTCCGGCTCCGGCGGCTCAGCTCCTCCGAGCCCATGTCCATGTAAAGCACCTTGTCCTTCCACCGGGCGGAGCGGATCATCTCCTTGACATCGCCGGGGGAAAAATCCACCGAGGGGGACAGGGCCGCGCCCCGGGAAAAGGTATCCCCGTAGGCAGCCAGGGCGAAGAGGGTCATAAGACCGCCCATGGAGCTGCCGCCGATAAAGGTGTGCTCCCGATCCGGCAGAGTGGGGTATTTCTTGTCGATATAGGGCTTGAAGACCCGGGTATAGTAGTCCATGGTCAGCGCCCCCCGGCCCCGGATGGTGCCCCAGCCGGGATCGCTGAAATCGAAGGGCGCGTATTCCGACAGCCGCCCGCCGCAGCTCTCCTCCTCGGCGTGGTGATTGCACTCGATGGCGGCCACCATCAGCGGCACGTCATGCTGCGTCAGGTACTGCAGCAGCCCCCAGCTCTTGCCGTAGGAGGCGTCGCTGTCCCGGAAGAGGTTGTGGCCGTCAAACATGTAGAGCACCGGATAGCGGCGCTCCGGCTCCGCGTATGCCACATCCGGCACGTAGACGTAGGCCTTGCGCTTCTCCTTCCCCGTCAGTTCGGGAAGGGTGATTTTCCACTCCTTGATCATCGGTAACGGATCCTTCCTTGCAGTATAGGGTTGATGATATCACACCTCGCGCTTTACTTCAACCCTTTAAATCGTTTTTTCAAAACTTCAGTATCACGCCGACCACGGCGCTGGCCAGGATAAAAACGATGGGGTGCAGCTTTTTGGTGGGGCCCACCCAGCGGGTCAGCACCAGCACCACCGCCGCCAGAGCCAGCGCAGGCCAGTTGAAAAAGGACAGGCCGAAGGCCTCCCCGGCATGCACCAGGGTCAGCTCCATCACGCCGATGCCCGCCGCCGCCACCATGGCGGTAGAGGCCGGCCGCAGGCCGTAGAAGGCGGAGTTGACGTACTTGTTGTCCCGGAAAGCCCGGAGAAAGGCCGCCACGATGAGGATAATGATCACGCTGGGGGTAACAAGACCCAGTGTGGCGATGATCGCGCCGGGGACGCTGGCTGTGGTAAAGCCCACGTAGGTGGCCATATTGACGCCGATGGGGCCCGGGGTGGATTCGCTGACAGCCAGCATATCCGCCAGCTGGGCCCGGGTAAACCAGCCGGTCCGGTCGGCAATGTCGTTGAGGAAGGGCAGCGTGGCCAGGCCGCCGCCTACGGCGAAGAGCCCGGCCTTGAAGAACTCAAAAAACAGCCGCAGATAGATCATTTCCGCCCACCTCCCAGGTTCTGGATCAGGACGCCGGCCAGCGCCGCCGCCAGCACGAAGACGATGGGCGACAGAGGCGTGAACAGTGTCAGGCCCAGCACGGCCGCGAAGATCACACCGCCCCAGACGTCATGGACCGCGCTCTTCCACAGCTTCAGCACGGCGTTGAAGATCAGCACGCATACGCAGACACGGATGCCGGCAAAGGCGTGCTGCACCCACTCCAGGTGGGAAAAGTTGGTGATAAGCCCTGCCAGGATCGTGATGATCACCAGGCTGGGGAAGACCATCCCCAGGGTGGCCAGGATCCCGCCCGGGATGCCCCGCCGCTTCTGGCCGATAAAGGTGGCCGTGTTCACGGCGATGATGCCGGGGGTACATTGTCCGATGGCGAAATAGTCCGTCAGCTCCTCGTCGGTGGCCCAGCCCTTGCTCTCCACCACCTCACGCTGCAGGATGGGCAGCATGGCCATGCCGCCGCCGAAGGTCATGACCCCCACCTTGGCAAAGGTCAAAAACAGATCCAGATATTCATTCAAAACAGCTCTCTCCTTTACACATATCCGTACAGACCGCGCACCGACACCTCGCCGGAATGCAGGGTTTCCACCGCGCCGTTATCGCAGCGGACCGTCAATCCGAAGCTTTCGTCCACGGCGACGGCTTCTGCCTCGCTGCTCTGCTGGCCGCGCAGGATTTTGACGCGCCGTCCCACGGTCAGGCAGCGGCGCCGGTATTCCTCCAGCCACAGCTCCGGCCGGGGCAGGATCTCCCGCCGCAGGAGGTCCAGCTCCTCCATCAGCGCCGCCGCCAGTGCCGCCCGCCGCACGGCCCCCGGCAGGACCATATCCAGCGAAACGGCCATATCGGCCAGCTCCGGTCCGAAATCCTCCGGCCGCTGGCGGCAGTTGATCCCGATCCCCACAACCACGTATTCCACGTGGCCGCTTTCCCCCTCCAGGGACATCTCCGTCAGGATGCCGCACAGCTTTTTTCCCTGCAGCACCAGATCGTTGGGCCATTTGATCTCCGGGGCTGCGCTGCAGACCCGCTCCATAGCGTGACAGGCTGCCACAGCCGCCAGGGCCGTCAGGGGCAGCAATGCTTCCGCCGGCCGCTCCGGCCGCCAGAGGACGGACAGATACAGTCCCTTTCCCCTGGGTGAGACAAAGCGGCGGCCCCGCCGCCCTTTGCCCGCCGTCTGCATGTCGGCCATCACCACGGTGCCGTCTGCCGCGCCTTCCGCTGCCAGGCGCTTGCAGGCCGTGTTGGTGGAGTCCACCTCCTCCAGCACCTGCCAGTGATCCCGCGGTGCGGACAGGCAGCTCTCCACGCTCAGCCGATCCAGGCGGTCGCCGGGGCGGAGCCGGTAACCCGACCCCGGCCTGGCCTCGATGTCACAGCCCTGCCGCCGCAGCGCCTCCACCGCCTTCCAGACCGCCGCCCGACTGATCCCCAGCCGGCGGCTCAGCTCCTGCCCGGAGAGGCACTGCCCCTCCTGCTCTGCCAGCGCCCGATAGACCTCGTTTTTGCTCATCTTGCACCTCATTCGTATCAGGTGACTCTACTGTACCACGGAATGAACCGTTTGTAAACGCCCGCCGGGAAAACGGGGTTGACAAGCCCCTCTTTTTGCCGTATTGTAAACCTATCATTTACAGGACGGTTTACAATTGTGAAAACACGTGCGCTGGCCTTTACGGCCCTTTTCGCCGCCCTCACCGCCGCGGGCGCTTTTGTCTCGATTCCGGTGGGGCCGGTATCCATCACGCTGCAGTTTCTCTTCACCGCCATGGCAGGCATCCTGCTGGGCCGCCGCTGCGGCGCCCTGAGCCAGCTGGTGTATGTGGCGCTGGGGCTGCTGGGCCTGCCCATCTTCACCCGGGGCGGCGGCCTCGGCTACGTGCTGCAGCCCGGCTTCGGCTTTCTGCTGGGGCTGATCCCCTGCGCCTGGATCATCGGCCTTCTGGCCCGCCGGGGCTCCGGGGCGCTGTGGCTGGCGCTCTCCTGCACTGCGGGTCTGGCCGTCCTGTATCTGATCGGCGTGCCCTACATGGCCCTGATCCTCAACGTCTATCTGCACAGCGGCCTGGGCCTCCGGGACCTTCTCTGGCAGGGCATGGCGGTCTTTCTGCCCGGCGACGCCCTGAAAATCGCCGCGGTTTCAGCGGTATGTCCCATCCTGCAAAGGCGTTTGTGCAACTTCGACGAATTCCGCACGTAGTATCTCTTTTTTTGTTGGGGAAGAAATGTATTGCTTTTTTCCGGCCCGACCCGTATAATAAACAAGAAAATTCGAGGAGGTGTGGGCCATGACGCTGCGTATTTTCAGCCGGAAAGATGCAGGGCTCGCTTTCTCCTCTTTTATCAGTGCCATTTCTCTGTAACCGGTATTTTACCGGTTATTTTTTTTAACCGTCGGTTTTGTTTCGGATCACCTTCGCCATCAATAATTTTGGAATATATCCGGAGAAAGAGAGGTCACATCATGAAGAAAAACAACCTGGGTCAGGATCCCATCTACGACGCCAGAACGCTGGGCGTGCCCCGCATGCTGGTGCTGGGCCTGCAGCATCTGTTCGCCATGTTCGGCGCCACCGTCCTGGTCCCCATCCTGACCGGTCTGAGCGTGTCCGCCACGCTGCTGTTTGCCGGTCTCGCCACGCTGTTCATGCACCTGATCACCGGCCGGAAGGTCCCCGTGTTCCTGGGCTCTTCCTTCGCCTTCCTGGGCGGCTATGCCACCGTCAAGGCAGCCGGCGTCGCCGCCGGTCTCACGGAGCGCGCGGCTCTGCCCTACGCCTGCGTCGGCGTGGCCTGCGCGGGCTTGCTGTACCTGGTACTGGCTCTCATCTGCAAGCTGGTGGGCAGCAAGAAGATGATGGCCTTCTTCCCGCCGGTGGTGACCGGTCCCATCATCATCGCCATTGGCCTGAACCTGGCCCCCCCCGCCCTGAACAACTGCGCCAGCAACTGGTGGATCGCCCTGGTGGCCATCGTGGTCGTGATCGTGTGCAACATCTGGGGCAAGGGCATGGCCAAGATCATCCCCATCCTGCTGGGCGTGGCCGCCTCCTACGCTGTGGCCGCCGTGACCGGCAACGTGGACTTCACCGCCGTGAAGGAGGCCGCCTGGATCGGCGTTCCCTTCCAGATGCAGGACACCGTGTTCAGCCTGTTTAAGGGCGGCGCCAACGGCGGTCTGCTCATCAGCTCCATCATCACCATCGTCCCCATCGCCGTGGCCACCATGATGGAGCACGTGGGCGACATCTCCGCCATCAGCTCCACCGTGGGCAAGAACTTCATCGAGGATCCCGGCCTGCACCGCACCTTGATCGGCGACGGTATCGGCACCGCCATCGCCTCCCTGTTCGGCGCCCCCGCCAACACCACCTACGGCGAGAACACCGGCGTTCTGGCCCTGACCAAGGTCTATGATCCCCGGGTCATCCGCCTGGCCGCCCTGTTCGCCATGATCCTGAGCTTCTGCCCCAAGTTCGCCGCCATCATCAGCGTGATGCCGGCCGCCACCATCGGCGGTGTGTCCATCATCCTGTACGGCATGATTTCCGCCATCGGCGTTCGCAACATGGTGGAGAACCACACCGACTTCCAGAAGTCCCGCAACGTCATCGTGGCCGCCCTGATCATCGGCCTGGCCATCGGCATCAACTTCAGCTCCGCGCTGGGCGCCGATACCGTCAGCGGCATCTCCGGCGCCATCAGCTTCACCATCGGCGATCTGAGTATCTCCCTGTCCGGTCTGGCCGTGGCCTCCATCGTGGGCATCGTGCTCAACGCCATCCTGCCCGGCAAGGACAAGTCCTTCGCCGAGGAGCCCAACGAGACCCTGGCCGGCTCCCTGGGCAAGTATTGATCCCAGCGTCACAAACCACCAAAGGCCTCCGGCGCGAGCCGGAGGCCTTTTCCATTCCGTTTATAAAAGCGCGCCGATCTCGCTCTCGCCGTACACCGGAACGCCGCTGCGCCGCAGCAGCTCCGCCGCGACGCCCCAGCCGTCGGTCAGGGCGCCGGTAAAGGAGCCGTCATAAATCCGCCCCGATCCGCAGGAGGGACTGCGCTCCTTCAGGATCGCGGCCTCACAGCCCAGGGCCCGATACAGCCGCAGCGCCTCTGCCGCGCCGCGGCGGTACTGCACCGTCACGTCGGCGCCGTCGGCCATCACCACCCGGTCGCCTCGCCGCTCCGAGGGCGTCCGGGGCGTGGGCAGGCCGCCCAGCTGCTCCGGGCAGACGGGGATCAGCTCATGCTTCTGCGCCAGGGACAGGATCTCCGGGCGGGGCTTGCTGCCCCCGTCGTACCGGCAGGCGACGCCCAGCAGGCAGGCGCTGACCAGGATCCTCATGTCCCCACCTCCAGCTCCCTGCCATTGAGGACGGCCTGCCGCAGCGTCTCGCCCTCATAGCGCAGCTTCAGGGAGAAGAAGGGCTCGTCCGTGTCCAGCAGCCGCAGGAAGATCCGGTCCCCCTCCCACTGGGGCAGAGCCAGCAGCTCCGCCTTGCCGATCCACTCCAGCACCCCCTCGTCGCACTCCCGAAGCGTGCCGGAAAAGCCGGAAGCGGTGAACAGGTGCATATACTCCGTCTCCCACCGGTCGCTGACGAAGGTAACCAGCCCCCGGTAGCGGTAATCTGTCAAGGTCAGGCCGGTCTCCTCCCGGACCTCCCGCAGCACGCACTCCTCGGGGCTTTCCCCGTCCTCGAATTTGCCGCCCACGCCGATCCACTTGTCGCGGTTGGCGTCGTGCTCCTTCTTGACCCGGTGGAGCATCAGATACTGGCCCCTGTCGTTCTCCATATAGCACAGTGTGGATTGGATCACGGTCCCACCCCCTTGTCATCCTATTATACCCGGCAAAAGCGCCGCCGTAAAGTCCCTTTGCCTTTCGGCGGAAAACGTGTTATACTCCTGTCAGTCAGAGAGGAGGGCGGATCATGGAGCAGATCAGACCCGGACGCTACCGCCATTTCAAGGGAAACGAATATGAAGTCGTCGGCACGGCCCGCCACAGCGAGACGATGGAGGAGCTGGTGGTGTACCGGGCCCTCTACGGCGAACGCGGCCTGTGGGTGCGCCCCGCCGCCATGTGGAGCGAGACCGTGGAGCGGGACGGCTACTGCGGCCCCCGCTTCACCTATATCGGGGAATGACCGTGGAGTATACCGTGATCCGCTCCCGCCGCCGCACCATGGCTCTGGAGGTCACTCGGGAGGCAAAGCTGTTGGTCCGCGCCCCCCTGTGGGCCTCCAAGCGGGATATCGAGCGCTTCGTGGCGTCTCACCGCCAGTGGGCCCAGATTCATCTGGCCCGGCGGCAGGCCTATCTGGCGGAGCACCCGCCGCTGACGGAGGCGGAGATCGCCGACCTGCGGGCCCGGGCCAAGGCGGAGCTGCCCGGCCGGGTGGCGCTGTGGGCCGCCCGCATGGGCGTGGAGCCCGCCGGCGTCCGCATCACCTCCGCCCGCACTCGCTTCGGCAGCTGCTCCGGCAAGAACAGCCTCTCCTTCTCCCTTTATCTGATGCAGCACCCGCCCGAGGCCATCGACTACGTGGTGGTCCACGAGCTGGCCCACATCCGCCACAGGAACCACGGCCCGGCCTTCTACGCCGAGGTGGCAAAGTATCTGCCCGACTACCGGCAGCGCCAGGCCCTGCTGCGGCATTGAGTGATACCCCCTGCAGAAAACAAGACCTCCGGCCTTGACGGCGGAGGTCTTTTCCTTTTATTCGTTTACGCGGCGTGGAGCTCGTCGTACGCCTTGCGGACCGCGATGGCCAGCTGGTCGGCGCAGGAAGTGGGCTTGTAGCCGCAGGTGTTGCCCTTCAGGTACTCCTCGATCTTGTCCACCGTCCAGCCGTCCACCAGCTTGGCAATGGCCTTCAGGTTGCCGTTGCAGCCGCCGATGAACTGGATGTCGGTGACCACGTCGTCCTCGATGTGGAAGAGGATCTGTGAGGAGCAGGTCATAACGGTATTGTAGGTGTAGTCCATTTTTATCTCCTTTTCTGTCAGGGGGAGCTATTCCTCGATATGCTCCTTGCCCATGGCGATGATAGTCTTTACGTGGTCGTCCGCCAGGAAATAGATCATCTGCTTGCCCTCCCGGCGGGAGCTGATGAGACGGGCCGTTTTCAGCAGCTTCAGCTGGTGGGAGACCGCCGACTGATTCATCTCCAGGTCGGAGCAGATCTCCGTCACGTTTTTCTCGCCGTCGAAGAGGTCGTAGAGGATCTTGATCCGGGTGGAGTCCCCGAACACCTTGAACAGCTCCGCCAGGTCGCTCAATTCGTTTTCCGACACGTCGGCGATCCGGTGATCCTGTTCTTTTCTGTGTCTATCCATTCTCATCTCCCTCTCCGCAGCAGTCGTCATATCCCTATAATTGCCGTTTTTTCTCCGATTGTCAAGTAAAAAATCAGAAGCCGCCCTCTCCGGCGCGGCTTCTGTGTGCGTTTAAGGGGTTTTCACGGCACAGTCCATGGGTCTGCCCCGCAGGATCTCCAGCCCGTGCCCCAGGGCCGGCAGCACCGCCTCCAGGTTCTCCCGTGCCCCCTTGGGGCTGCCGGGCAGATTGATGATGAGACTCCCGTCCCGGATCCCGGCCGCCGCCCGGGACAGCATGGCCCGGGGCGTGATGGCCAGGGAGGCCGCCCGCATGGCTTCGGGGATCCCCGGCACCAGCCGCTGACAGACGGCCGCGGTGGCCTCCGGCGTCACGTCCCGCGGCGCAAAGCCGGTGCCGCCGGTGGTGACGATCAGGGCCACCTTATTGTCGGCGGCGTCGATCAGCGCCCGGCGGATCTCCGCCTCCTCGTCCGGTACGACGACGATCCGGTCCACGGCGTAGCCCGCGCCGGTCAGGATATCCCGCACCAGGGGCCCGCCCAGATCCTCCCGCTCCCCGCGGTAGCTGCGGTCGCTGACCGTTATGACTCTGGCAGTAAACATCCGACACACCTCACTTTCCGAAGGGACAGACGGGATAGCGGCACGTCCCGCAGCCCAGGCACAGTCCGCCCTCCCCCATGGAGGTGAAGTCCCGGCGGGTCATCTCCACGCCGGCGGCGATCCGCGGCAGGGCCAGGTCGAAGATGGTGGCCCTGGCGTACATGACGCAGCCGGGCAGCCCCATGACGGGCGCGCCGTCTTCATAATACCCCAGCAGGAACATGGCGCCGGGCAGGACGGGCGCGCCGTAGGTGACGATCCGGGCGCCGCTGGCCTTGATGGCCCCCGGCGTGTTGTCGTCCGGGTCCACGCTCATGCCGCCGGTGCAGAGGATCAGCTCCACGTCCCTCCGCCGCATCTCCTCGATGGCCTGCTGAATGTTCTCCAATCCGTCGTCCACGGTGATGTGCTCCGTCATCCCGATGCCGCAGGCGCGCAGCTTCTCCGCCACCACCGGGGTGAAGGCGTCGGTGATCCGGCCGTGGAACACCTCGCTGCCGGTGGTGATGACGCCGGCTCTTTTCAGCTTGTAGGGCAGCAGCTCCAGCAGGGGCCGCCCCGCCGCGATGCGCTCCGCCTCCTCCAGCAGGCTCTCCCGGATCACCAGGGGGATGCACCGGGTCCCGCAGAGCTTGTCGCCGGGCTGGACGGGGGTGTTGCCGCGGCGGGTGGCGATCATCAGCTCGTCCACCTCGTTCACTGCCTGCAGCCGCTGGCTGTCCACCCGGAAGAGGCCGGCGATCTCCGCCTTCAGCTCGATTTTGCCCTCCTTGACGGGGGTGGCGCTCATGTGCTCGTTCCGGCACAGAGCCGCCAGCCGCTCCGCCGCCTCGTTCTCGTGGAGCATCCCCGCCGTTTTCTCCCAGACGTACAGATTCTCCTTGCCCATGGCCAGCAGAACGGGGATATCCTCCGGGGTGACGATGTGGCCCTTGCGGAACCGGGCGTCCTTGTACTGCCCGGGGATGATCTGGGTCATGTCGTGACACAGCACGTGGCCCACGGCGTCCCGGGTGGGGATCAGTTTCATGGTGCAGCCTCCTCTACGGTGATCTTGTCGCCGCTCTGAATGCGGCCCTCCTCCAGCACGACGGCGAAGATGCCCTCCGTGGGCATGACGCACTTCCCTGCCGTCCTTTTGATGGCGCAGTCGCTGTGGCACTCCTTGCCGATCTGCGTCACCTCCAGCAGCGTCTGTCCCACCCGCAGGCGGGTGCCGACGGCCAGCGCTTTGAGCTCTATGCCGCGCGTCAGGATGTTTTCGGCAAATGCGCCGGGGGGCAGCGTCAGTCCGGCGGCGCGCATGGTATCCACACTCTCGTCGGCCAGCAGGCTGATCTGCCGGTGCCAGTCGTCGGCGTGGGCGTCGCCTGCAATGCCGTGGCGTTTTTTCACGTCGATCCAGGGAACGGGGTGCTTCTGCACGCCCTTCCTCTCGCTGATGCATACGGCGATCACTTCCGCCATGTCAGATCCTCCCTTCGGAACGTGCCGCTCTTGCCGCCGGTCTTCTCCAGCAGCCGCACGTCGGTGATCTCCATGTCCCGCTGCAGGGCCTTGCACATGTCGTAAACCGTCAGCGCCGCGGCAGAAGCCGCGGTCAAGGCCTCCATCTCCACCCCGGTCTCTCCTTTGCAGCGGGCCGTCGCCAGGATGTCCACCCGGTCCCCGGCCAGAGAGAAGCGGATATCCACCCCCGTCAGCGCCACGGGATGGCACATGGGGATCCACTCCCAGGTGCGCTTGGCCGCCATGATCCCGGCCACCTGGGCCACGGCCAGCACGTCGCCCTTGGCCACGCCGCCCGTGCGAATCGCCTCCAGCGTCTCCGGATGCATCCGAACGCTGGCCATGGCCGTGGCCGTGCGGTCCGTGATCTCTTTTTCCGTCACGTCCACCATCCGGGCCCGGCCCTGCTCGTTGAAATGGGTAAACTCCATGCTCATCCTCCGATCTCGTTCATGGTCCGCACAGCCTCGCTGCTGTGCCCCGCTGCCAGCCGGTGGCCGGCCGGCTTTGCCGCCGCGCCCCGCCGGATGGCAGCCTCCAGCTCCGCGCCCCGGAGGCCCCGCAGGGGGATCTCCTGGTCAGAGTGAAGGCAGGGCTTCAGCTTCCCGTCCGCCGTGACGCGGATGCGGCTGCAGGCCGCGCAGAAGCACCGGCTCATGGGCCGGATCAGTCCCACCGTGCCCCGCCAGCCGGGGATCCGGTAGAGCTCCGCCACCCCATCGCCGCCGATCCGCTCCAGCTGCGGCAGCGCCTGCAGCACGGCGTCGGCGCTGAGAAACCGCTCCCGGGGCCAATTCGCGCACTCCCCCAGGGGCATCAGCTCAATAAAGCGCAGACACAGGTCCTTTTCTCTGGTCAGCGCCGCCAGATCGGCGATCTCGTCGTCGTTGATCCCGCCCAGCAGCACGGTGTTGATTTTGGTCCCGGTAAACCCGGCGGCCTCGGCAGCCGCCAGGCCGCTCAGCGTCTGCTGCAGCTCGCCCAGGCGGGTCAGGGCGCGGAATTTCTCCGGCTGCAGGGTATCCAGGCTGACGTTCAGCCGGTCCACTCCGGCCGCCTTCAGCGCCGCCGCCATGGCAGGCAGGGCGGCGCCGTTGGTGGTCAGCGTCAGCTCCTTCAACCCCTCCAGCTTCCGCAGCATGCGGCACAGGTCCAGGATCCCCCGCCGCACCAGGGGCTCTCCGCCGGTCAGGCGGATCTTCCTTACGCCGCAGGCCACTGCCGCCCGTCCGATCTCGGCCAGCTCCTCCAGGGCGAGGATCTGGCTGTGATCCTTCTTGCAGACGCCGTCCTCGCCCATGCAGTAGAGGCAGCGATAATTGCACAGATCCGTCACAGACAGGCGCAGATAATCCACGGTCCTCCCTCTCAAATCCTGCATGCTTCCCCTCCCAGCAGGGGCATCACCTGCTCCGGCGCCACGTGGACCGCCAGCTTTTCCGGCCTGCCCAGCGCCTCCCATTTTTCCCGCTCCAGCTCCATCCGCAGCGGCAGAGCGCCCTCTCTGCTCCCCGGGACCGCCAGCGTCACCACGGCGGTGAAGGGCCCCGGGATCACCCGCTCCACAGCGCAGACAAAGGTGTTCTCCGCCGCCTCGCCCGGCACGATATGGTGAGCCCGGACCCCCACGGCGGCGGCCTCCGGCGGCACCGGCGCCGCTGTGTGCAGCGTCACGCCCCAGTCCTCACAGCGGACGGTGTGCTCGTCCAGGCGGCTGATCCGGGAATAGTTCCTGCACCCGGAGATCAGGGCCGCGCTGAGGGTGCGCGGCGCCTCCATCAGCTGCCGGACCGACTCCTTCGGCTCCGAGCGCCCCTCTGCCAGCACGCAGACCGAGGCGCACAGGTGGCATACCTCGTCCCGGTCATGGCTGACGTAGACCACGTCGCCGGGAAAGCTCTCCAGCGTGTCCAGCAGCTCTAGCTCCAGCTGCCAGCGCAGATAGCTGTCCAGCGCCGAAAAGGGCTCGTCCAGCAGCAAAAGCTCCGGCGAGCCCGCCAGGATCCTGGCCAGGGCCACCCGCTGCTGCTGCCCGCCGGAGAGCTGGCGGGGCCGCAGACGCTCCAGACCCTCCAGCCGGAAGGTCCGGATGCTGCTCTCCACCGCGGCCTGCCGCTCCCGGGCTGACAGCCGGCAGGCGCCGGCGGCGATATTCTGGACAACGGTCATATGGGGAAACAGCGCATAATTCTGGAAGAGATACCCCACCCGCCGCTGCTGCGGCGGCAGGTCGATCCCCTTCCCGCTGTCAAACAGCACCCGGCCGTTGAGCACGATCCGCCCGCTGTCCGGGCGCTCCACACCCGCGATGCACCGCAGGGTCATGCTCTTGCCGCAGCCGGAGGGGCCCAGCAGCGCCAGCACCTCTCCGCCCGTTTCAAAGCTCACGTCCAGGTGAAAGGCGCCCAGCTTCTTTTTTATGTCAACCAAAAGCACGCCTTCACCCCCTTTGCCGCCGCTCCAGCAGGTTGACTGCCAGCAGCACCGCGGCGGAGATGGCGATGTTCACCATCACCCACCGGAAGGCCAGGGCGTCGTCGCCGATGCGCCAGAGCTGGTACACCTCCGTGGCCACGGTGGCCGTACGGCCCGGCGTATAGCCTGCCACCATGCTGGTGGCGCCGTATTCCCCGATGGCGCGGGCAAAGGCCAGCACCGCACCGGCGATGATCCCCTGACGGCAGCAGGGCATGCGGATGCGCCAGAAAATATACGTATTGCTGAGTCCCAGGGTCTTCCCCGCCTGGGCCAGCGTCTCGTCAAAGCTCTCAAAGGCGCCGCGGGCGGTGCGGTACATCAGGGGAAACACCACCACCGTCACGGCGAACACCGCCGACCACCACTGCATGGTGAGCCGGGTCTGGAACGTCTCCCAGAACCAGGCCCCCAGAAAGCGGCGGGGCCCCAGGGCGCACAGCAGCAGATAGCCCACCACCGTGGGCGGCAGCACCAGGGGCAGGGTCAGCACCACGTCCAGGATCCCCTTCAGCAGCCGGGGCAGCCGGGCGATATAGTAGGCCGCTGCGATACCGGCGAAAAACACGATCACCGCCGAGATCACCGCAATGCGCAGCGAGTTGAGGAGCGGATACCAGTCCATGGGCTCACCTCCCGTCTTACCGGTCTATCATCGCGAAAAATGCATGGCAAGGCGCCTTGCCTCACCGCTTCTTACGGGTTCATTGCCCGCAGGCTGAGCGGCGTAAAGCCCACGCTCTCAAAGACGGCGGAGGCCTCTGCTCCCTTCAGATAGTCCAGGAACGCCTGGGCCGCCTCCGGGTGCTCCGCGCCGCTGAGCACGGCGGCGGGATAGATCACCTGGCCGCACATCTCGGCTGTGGCGGTGTCCACCGGCGTCAAGCCGGCGGAAAAGGCGTCTGTGGCGTAGATGACGCCGCAGTCCGCCGTGGCCTCCACCACGGCGGTGGTGACCGCCTTCACGTTGGAGCCGTAAGTCAGATGGGAGGCCACGGCGGCCTCGTCAATGCCGTAGTAGGCAAAGATCTTCTGGGTATACTGGCCCACCGGCACGTCGGCGTCGCCCACGGCCAGCAGCACGGCGCCGGCCTGTAGCGCGGCGGCCAGATCGTCGTAAGAGTTGACGCCGGCCGGATTGCCCTCCGCCACGCACAGAGCCACCTTGTTCTCCAGCAGGTCCACGCGGCTGTCCCTGTTCACCATGTCCAGCTCTTCCAGCGCGTTCATCTGCCTGGGGGCGGCGGAGATGAACAGATCGCAGGGCGCCCCCTCCTCGATCTGCGTCTTCAGCGTACCGGAGGAGTCGAAGGTAAACACCAGCTCGACGTCCCCGTGAGCAGCCTCGTATGCTTTCCCGATCTCCGTCAGCGTCTCCGTCATGGACGCCGCGGCAAACACGACGACTTCCGTCTTTTTCTCTCCGCCCTGTCCGCCGCAGGCGGTCAGACTCACCAGCATCAGCAGGGCAAGCATCAGGGAAAGAAATCGTTTCATGGACCCTTCTCCTCTCTGTTGATTGTATTTCATTATATCGGATCTGCTCTCTCCCGCCAACGCCTGTATTCGTTATTGCCGAATTCTTATCTTGTCATCACGAATTATCTTGCTTTCCCCGCACTGCCTGTGGTATGCTGGAAAAAAGGAGATGAGGCCCTATGTCCTCCCCACAGCGCACCGTCCACTCCGTGGACAAGGCGCTGGAGCTGCTGGAGCTGCTGCTGCGCCGCCGCCTGCCCATGACGCTGCAGGAACTGTCCGCCGCCTCCGGCTATCCCAAGAGCACCATACACGCCCTGCTGACCACGCTCCGCCGCCACGGGATGCTCCGCCAAGAGGAAGACGGCCGCTACGCCCTGGGCATCCGCCTGTTTGAATACGGCTGCGCCGTCACCGCCCGCTGGGACATCACCCGGCACGCCCGGCCCTATCTGGAGCGGCTGGCCGCCCGGACCGGCGCCAGCTCCTTTATCGCCGTGCTGGAGGGCGACCACGCCATCTCACTGGACCAGTGCGTGGGCGGGGACGGCCTGCAGGTGATCCCGGAGGTGGGCAGCCGCCTGCCCCTCCACGCCACTGCCCAGGGCAAGCTGTTCCTGAGTCTGCTCTCCGACAGCGACGCCCTGCAGCGGGTGCAGCGGGCCGGGCTCACCGCCTACACGCCCCACACCGTCACCGACACCGGCAAATTGCTCCACACCCTGGAGCAGATCCGCCAGAAGGGCTGTGCCACCGAGGACGGAGAATACAAGATCGGCCTGCGGGCCGCCGCCGCCCCGGTATACGACCAGTTCGGCCAGCCAAAATACGCCCTGGGCGTGGTGGGGCTGTTCCGCCGGATCGCCAGCGGAGAGTTCCAGGACGCCCTGGAGCAGACCGTTCTCTGTGCCAGACAGTTATCCCGGGCGCTGGACGCCCGGCCAGAGAGGTGAACATTATGTCAACTAATGAGTTTTGTGAAATCGCCGCCTGTCTGGGGCGGGGACAGGCCGCCCAACTGATCCGCGAGATCGACGGACAGCGGTATATCCGCCGCTTCGTGCCGTCGGAACGGCTCATCATCCTGGGCGGCGGACACGTGGCCCAGGCCCTGTGCGCCGTGGCTGTCACGCTGGATTACGCCGTCACCGTGGCGGACGATCGGCCCGAGTTTGCCGATCCGGCGCGATTCCCCGGCGCTGCAGCCGTGCGATGCGGCGGCTTTGAAGCCGTCATCGACTCCCTGAACGTCTCCGCCGGGGACTACGTGTGCATCATCACCCGGGGCCACCGCTGGGACGACGTATGCCTGCGGCGGATCCTGCAGGGGACCATGCCCTCCTATCTGGGCATGATCGGCTCCCATCGGCGGGTGGCGGCACAGCTCAAAAACCTGGCAGCCGACGGCTTCGATCCCCAGCGGATCCAACAGATCCACACCCCCATCGGCCTGGATATCGGCGCGATCACCCCGGCGGAGATCGCCGTGTCCATCTGCGCGGAGCTGATCCGGCACCGGCGCTCCCTGCCTGCGCGGGAAAAGGCGTCGGGCCTGCTGCAGGAGACCGGGGCCGACCCGGAGCTGGTGCGGTATCTGGCGGAGAGCGCGGAACCCCATGCTCTGCTGCTGGTGCTGGATACCGCCGGATCCACCCCGGCCAAGCCCGGCGCCATCATGGCGGTGAACGCCCGCGGCGAGAGCCGCGGCACCATCGGCGGCGGCTGGGGCGAGGCGGACGCCATGGCCAGAGCCCGGCAGCTGATCGGAACCGGGGAGCGCCGCCTGGTCCGCGTGAATATGAACAACGACGTGGCCGCCCTGGAGGGCATGGCCTGCGGCGGCTCCATGACGGTGCTGATCGAGGACCTCTCAAAATAGTTATCTGCGCAAAAAGCGGCAGGAGCGATACGCTCCTGCCGCTTTTGTACACGCGGTTATATTCTGCGATAGACGCGGGTATAGTGCCGCAGCTTGCGGATCAGGGCGGCGTCAACGGCGCCCGGCCTCATGCGCCACTGCCAGTTGCCCTCCGCCGTACCGGGGGAGTTCATGCGGCTCCAGCCCGGCAGCTCCAGCACGTCCTGCATCTGCATGACGAACAGCTCCGAGGCCGTGGACATGCCGGTGCGGATCATGCCCCAGCACCAGCCCTCCTTGGGCTCGATGTGCATATACTCCCTGGCGTAGCGGATAAACGCCTTGCCACGTCCGGCCTTGATCCAGCCCCGCACCGTCTCGTTGTCGTGGGTGCCGATGTAGCACACGCTGTGCTTCTGGCAGTTGTGGGGCACGTAGCCGGACTCCCCCTGGGGATCGAAGCCGAACTCCAGGATCTTCATGCCCGGCAGTCCGGAGTCCTTCAGCAGCTTCTCCACCTCCGGCGTAGTATAGCCCAGGTCCTCGGCAATGAAGCGGAGGTTGGAGAACCAGCCCGTGAGCACGCCCACCAGATCCATGCCGGGACCCGGCTTCCAGCAGCCCCGCTTGGCGGTCTTGTCCCCATAGGGCACGGCCCAATAGCTCTCAAAGCCCCGGAAGTGGTCGATGCGGATCACGTCGTACAGCTTCTGGGCCCCTTCGATCCGGCGGATCCACCAGCCGTAGCCGTCGGCGCGCATGGCGTCCCAGTCGTAAAGGGGATTGCCCCACAGCTGGCCCTCCTCGGTAAAGGCATCCGGCGGCACGCCGGCCACCTCCTTGGGCACGTTCTTTTCATCCAACTGGAAGAGCTGCGGCGCACTCCAGACGTCCGCCGAATCCAGGGCCACGTAGATGGGCACGTCGCCGATGAACTGGATGCCCTTGTCCCGGGCATAGCTGCGCAGATCGTTCCACTGGCGGAAGAAGAGATACTGGAGAAA
>JAFRSI010000174.1 GCA_017427645.1 Oscillospiraceae bacterium
CGCTTTTTCGGGCCGCCGAGGGCGTCGGCCCCTACGGGATCGCGCTTCACATTTTCGGGCCGCCGGGGGCGTCGGCCCCTACGGGATCGCGCTTCACTTTTTCGGGCCGCCGAGGGCGTCGGCCCCTACAGAATTCACTTTCCCTTTTTCCGCTGCTCGTAGTCCCGGTTGACGCTGGCGCTCCAGTCGGCGCTGAGGGGGGCGGCGTATTTCCTGCGGGCGCTGATGGCGCAGGATACGGCCTCGTAGGCCACCTCGGTGCCCCGGCTGTCGGCGTGGTAGTTGGCGGCCCGGTCGGCGTTGATGCCGATGTGCCGGGCGGTCTCCACCGCGTCGATGTTGGCGGCCAGGTACAAAAACTCCCAGCCGTACTTCTCCTTCTCATGCTCGATCATGCGCTTGACCTCGTCGCTGCCGAAATGCCGGCTGGCGTTCTCGTAGCCGTCGGTCATGATGACGAAGGTGGTGCGGGCGGGCACGTCCTCGGGGCGGGCGTAGCGGTGGATGTTGGCGATGTGGCGGATGGTCCCGCCCAGGGCGTCCAGCAGGGCGGTGCAGCCCCCCACCCGGTAGTCCCGGTCGGTCAGAGGCGCGATCTGCTGCAGCTCCAGCCGGTCGTGCAGGGTCTGGCTGCGGCTGTCGAAGAGCACCGTGGTCACAAAGCACTTCCCCGGCTCCTTTTTCTGCTTCTCGATCAGGCTGTTGAAGCCGCCGATGGTGTCGCCCTCCAGGCCGCTCATGGAGCCGCTGCGGTCCAGGATGAAGACCAGCTCCGTCAGCTCGTTCTTCGCCGCGGGGGCAGCTCCGCCCTGCTCGGGGCGCTCTTTCTTCTGCATCATGTTCCAAATCTTCATGGGGATTCCTCCTTTTCTGTGTTTCCCGCTTTGTTGTTTCCTGCTTACGGTCACAGTATAGGATCTTTCCCTCCCCCACAGGTCGCCTGCCAGGCGACAATTGAAAACGCCTGCCAAGCGGCAGACGTTTTGAAGTGATTCGATTTTTATCTTCCCTCAGCCCAGCATGGAGACGGGGAGCTCCAGCTGTTGCACGGTGGTGCCCCAGCGGCCGGTAGCCTGGCGGATCTCATCCCGCAGGGCGATGGCCTCCTCCCGGCTCTCAAAGGCGCCGGCGCCGATGATGTAGAAGCCGGGGATCTTCAGCACGTAGGCGTCAAAGCCCTTTTCGGCCAGCTCGTCCCGACGCTGCTCCGCGGCCTTGAAGTTGATGCCGCCGGAGAAACGCACGATGTAGAGATCAGCGGTCTCCTCCTCGGTGAAGGTCGCGTCCACGAAGGCGCCGGTGGGCGTCTCCCAGCCGTTGTACTTCACATCGTCCACCACCCGGGGATCCTGCTTGTAGTTGGCCACAAAGTCCTCAATGGCGGAGTCGGGCAGGGCGACGTCGGTCACATAGGCCTTGTCCCGCTTGGTGACCTCCTTGAGCAGCTCCAGATAGAGCTCGGCGTCATATCTGTGCTTGAACTTGCCGCTCATGATGCGGTAGTGCCCGTTTTCCTCCTGGAAAACAAAGGCGTCAAAGCCGTCCTTCAACAGCTCCTGCCGGGTGCGCTCTGCGCCGTCAAGGTTGGCGCCGGCGGAAACCTGAACGGTATAGACCTTGGTCTCCCCCTCGCCGGCCTTGTAGCTCTGCCCGTCGGTATAGCGGTACGCAGGCTCCTCGGCAAAGGCGGCCACTGCAAGAGAACTCATCATCAGCACTGCCAGAAGCAGCGGTAAAACAGAACGAAAAACTTTTTTCATTTTATGATCCTCCCAATTTCTCGGTGGCCCTATTATAGTCCCTTCTTCTTGGATTTGCAAGGGCCGACGCCTGGTTTTGCGCCTTCCGGGAGCGCTTTATGAATTCTTAAGAATTGCGGCTTTTTCGCTGTTTCGGAGGGATCGGACTCGACTCAGCCGAGGCGGCGCAGATCCGCCTCAATCCCGCATGAGGGCCGCCAGCGTGTAGTCCTTGTACTCCCGCTCGCCGGTGACCTCGCGGATCGGCGTCAGCTCCGGCGGGAGCTGCACCTGGGCGTCCTCCTCGTTCAGCTCGATCTTCACGATGGCCTGGTCCGTCCAGAAGGGATAGACGTTGAGCTGGAACTGCTGCCCCTGATAGGGGATGCTGTAGCGGGTCTTGCACAGCAGCTGCAGCGCCGCGCCGGCCTCCTCCATCATCTCCATGTAGCTGCGCTGGGTGAGCCGCTCCTCCACCTCCAGACGCCGGCCGTTGACCCGGCGGCGGCGGGTCTTGTAGTAGATCGCCTGGCCGTCCTCCACCCACTTGCGGATGCGCAGCTTTTCGTCGTTGGTGGTGGGCAGGTAGGCCTGCTCGATCTCCACCCGGCGGCAGCCCGGCAGCTTCTCCAGCCGCTCCAGATCCGGCATCTCCACCAGGAATTTGCGCTCGATCTCAGGGGGCGCAGGCTCGCCCAGGAAGTCCCGGATCTGGGCGATCAGCTTTTTCAGCTTCTCCCGCAGCTCCACGGAGTTGTCGATGACACAGTGGCGGGGATGGCCCTTCCAGGCCTCGATCAGCCTGTCGTCCATCACCACCGCCTGGCTCACGGACTCGTAGCGGGCGGCGTTGTTGGCGTAGGTGTAGAACTCCTCCGCGCCCTTGGCAGCGGAGACCAGGTGGAACACCGCGTCATAGCCCAGCAGCAGCTCCTGCTCGGTTTTGCCCACCTCCCGCAGCACGGCGGCGAACTCCTCGTCGTTCATGTAGGCCCGGTTGTCGATGGCGCCGCGGTCGCAGACGATGAGGATCTTGTCCGCCTTCATGGTGCGAGCCGCTTTTTCAAACAGCCGCTCCTTGGTCAGCTGCAGCTCCATCTGCACCTTCTGGTAGTCCAGATTCGTGCCGCAGGTCCAGGGGGCCACGCCGCCGGTGATGAACTCCGTGGCCGTCTCGGGCACGAAGAGCACCGTGTAGCCCAGCTTGGAAAAGGCGTTCTGCACCCAGCTCATGGCGGTGGTCTTGCCCGCGCTGGGGCCGCCGGTGATGACGATCTTGGTCAGCTTCATGACGATCTCCTTCTCTTCCGGCGCTGCCGCGCCGGATCTGTTTTTCTCCTGTCGGGCTCTTGCCCTCCAGGGCCGGGGGCTTTTTCTGTTCTCTGCGCTTCTTTCCGGCGGGAAAGGCGGGGCCTTTCTCAGTCGACCCTCTCCCACAGGTTGTTGATCGTATAGTTCGCGTCGGGGCTATGGAGATACTCCGCGGACTCGGTCAACACATAATGATCCTGGTTCCGCGTATAGGTCACGACAAGGGCGGGGTTCCCCTCCAGATCAAAGGTCGTCTGCCGGATCAGACTGTTGCCGTCATAGACCCGCTCAAGCCGGGCATAGAGCACCCGCTGGCCGGATTCCCCGTCCACATTGTAGATCGCTCCGTGCTCCCGATCCGTGTATTCGATGATCTGCTGCCGGCTGATGCTGCCGTCCTCCTCGTACCAGGTGTAGACTTGCTTTTCCGCCACACGATAGGCGTTGTACTCCGCCTCGATCGTCAAGACCTGGACCCCCAGCTGATACCGGCGGATGACCAGGGGGTTGCCGTCGCTGTCGTTCTCCCGGTCCTCGCGGGAGATCTCATATCCGTCCTCAGCCTCGACGAGGCTCAGCAGCGCCCCGTTTCGATCCACCGTCCCCTCCTGCCGCCTCATCAGTCCTCCGTTCACATAGGTGTCGACCGTCACGGTCCTGCCGTCGGCCGAGTAGGTGTAGGTCGTGACCGTCTCCTTCTCGCTGCTGGTCCTGTTGCTGCGGACCAGGCGGGCGTCATGCGTCCTCCCCAGCAGCAGAAACAGCAGCCCGGCCGCCAGCAGCAGGGCCAGCACCGCCCCGACGGCGATCCAGAGCAGCGTTCTCTTTTTCTTCGGCCTTGCCGGGGCGCTGACGTCTCGCGGCAGCGGCTGGCCGCAGTTTGTGCAGAACAGGGCCTCCGCCGGGTTTGGACTTCCGCATTCGGGGCAATACCACATCTCGTTTCTCTCCTTTATACGTCGCGGCTCAGGATACGTTCCCCAGCAGCGTCTGGTCGAATTCGAACAGGGCCTCGTTGATGGTGAACACGTCGAAGACCTGCCGCTCGATGTAATAGCGCACGATCAGGTCGAACTTGCTGCTGCGGCTGAGGGCGAAGCCCGCCTTGCCCAGCAGCTCCTCCGTCTCCCCCAGGCCCAGCTCCAGCGCCACGGCGAAGGCCAGGGCGGTGGGCTTGGAGGGCTTGTACTGGGCGTCCTTGCGGATCTTGGAGAAGAGCTTGCGGTCGATGTTGGCCCGCTTGTAGCAGGCGGCGTCGGTCATGCCCTTCTCGTCGATCTTGCGCAGCAGCATCTGCTGAAAGCTCTCGTCCAGCTCTCCGAAGCGCCCGTCGAAGGCGCCGGAGGCATAGACGGTAGCCTGCGCCGGCTTCGGCGCGGCGGGGGCGGGCTTTGCCGCACCCACCGCGGGGCGGCTCTCCGCCTTGGGCCTGCAGAAGGCCGCCGGGGGCTCCGGC
>JAFRSI010000175.1 GCA_017427645.1 Oscillospiraceae bacterium
GCTTTTCCGCAGGGCCACGTTCTGATAAAGTCGAGAGCCAGTTTTATCGCTTCTCTGCCGTAACCGCGTTTTTGATATCGCTTGTCAATCATCAAACGCCAGAGGGAGTAGTTGTTGACAAGTGACTTGGGAGCTTCAACGTCATCCCAGTTTTCATACATCGCAGCCTCGTTAAAACCGATCATCAGGAACCCAACTGGTCTTTTGTCGTTATAGATGGCAAAGGGAAACGCAGCTGTGGCCGAATCCCGAACACCGTATGCCTGAACGATACTTACCCAGTTTGCCGCAACGAAGCTTTTCTGAGATTTGAATACCTTCAGATCAACTATCTCCCATATGTTAGTTGAATCGATTATTTCCAAATGTATCATATCTTTTTTCCTCACACAACTGCGATTTGTATGAATCATTGTACCATTTCTGACTGGCGTGGTCAATGACCTCATGTTCAAGCGTGAAGGAGGCGCTTCCTTGCGAAGCGCCTCCTTCGGGCTGCTCTCTTTTTTGATCTGACGGGACGGGCCCTTACTTGTCCTGGTGGGGATAGGGCTCCAGGAAGGCGTGGAAGTGGCGCATGGGCAGGGTCCGGCCCTTGACGATGCGGATGTTGGGGATGGACTCCCGGTCCTCGTACAGGGCCTTGACGGCGGCGATGACGTAGTCCATGTGCTCCTGGTTCAGCTGGCTGCGGTTCACGGCGAAGCGGACCACGTTGCACAGCTCCTCCTGCTGCTCCGGGGTCTTCAGGTCGTACTCCATGGAGTAGTCGCCCAGCTCGGAGGTGCGGATGCCGTAGCGGCGGATCAGCTCGATGGAGAAGCCCTGGCCGGCAAAGGTCTCGTGGCCCCGCTTGCCGTCGAAGAATTCCGTCATGTTGATGTAGACGCCGTGGCCGCCGGCGGGCAGGATGACGCCCTTGACGCCGGCCTTGTAGAAGCCCTGGGCCAGGTACTCGCACTGCTTGACCCGGGCCTCCTGATAGCGGAAGTTGCACTCCTCGTAGAGGCCGGCGGCCAGGGCCATGATGTCGCGGCCGGACATGCCGCCGTAGGAGTCGTTGCCGTAGCAGGAGATCTGCTTGACCTTCAGCAGCACGCCCACGTCGGTCTTGACGGTGCCGTCCTCGTTGAACTCGGAGAATTTGCGCCAGAAGCGGCCCTTGTCGCGGAAGGCCAGCATACCGCCCATGTTGGCGTGGCCGTTTTTCTTGGCGGACATGGTGAAGCCGTCGCAGTAGGAGAACATCTCCGTGGCGATCTCGGCGATGGACTTGTCGGCGTAGCCCTCCTCGTTGACCTTGATGAAGTAGCAGTCCTCCGCCCAGCGGGCCACGTCGAACATGAAGGGGATGTCGTACTTCTCGGCGATTTTGGCGGTCTCGCGGATGGACTTCATGGACACGGCCTGGCCGCAGACGGTGTTGTTGGTGATGGTGGTGTAGATCAGGGGCACGTTCTCGGGACCGACCTGCTGGATCAGCTCCTCCAGCTTCTGCACGTCCATATCGCCCTTGAAGGGGTTCTTCTCGTAGACGCCGCCCTCGGGGACCTCGTACAGCAGCTCCTTGTTGTAAAGGTTGCGGGGGATGGAGCCCATCTGCTTGATGTTGCCCTCGGTGGTGTCAAAGTGGCCGTTGGAGGGGATGGTGAAGACCTTGCCGGGATAGCGCTGAGACATGATCTTCTTGACCATCTCAAAGAGCACGGACTCCGCTGCGCGGCCCTGCTGGATCAGGAAGGTGTTGGGCCGCTCCAGCTGTGCGGCGCCGCCGTTGAACAGACCGCCCTCGTATTCGCACAGATACAGCTCGTCCATCAGCTTGTCGATGTCGGTGCAGTCGGTGCGGATCAGGTCGATGGATTTTTTCCAGTTCTTCTCGCCGCCGCGCTCAAACACGTCCCGGAAGGCGTCCAGCAGCACGTAATAGCCCTTGTTCCGTCCGTAGGACTCGTCGCCCAGGAACATGGTGGACCACTGCACGTCGGTCATGGCGGTGGTGCCGGAGTCGGAGAGCATGTCCACCGTCAGCATGCCGGCGGGGAAGGCAAACTCATTGTAGTGGGTGGCCTTCAATGCGCGTTCACGCTGCTCCACGGTCACCTCGGGGATGTTGCGGGTCACGTAAGTGAGAGAGCGGGGGGTCTTGACGTTCAGCGGGTATTCCTTTGCCATGATACATTTTACCTCCAGTTAATGATATAGAGGATACCCCGGTCATCGATTACCGGGCCCGGAGGCCCGGTTTTCTCGACTGGCGGACAGTATCAGTTTTGCGGACGATGCCGCAGGGTTCACAGGTTGTTACAGGCCGTAGCTCTTGGCCAGCTTGTGGAAGGCGGGCAGGCTGCGCAGGATCATGTCGTAGCTGACGCAGGTGCACAGGCGGACGAAGCCGGGACAGCCGAAGCCGTCGGCGGGGACCATCAGGATATTGAACTCCTTGCCCCGCTCGGAGAAGCCCAGAGAGTCGCCGTCGGGGGCCTCCATCAGCATGTAGAAGGCGCCGCGGGGCTTGACGCACCGGAAGCCCAACTCGGTGAGCTCCATGTACAGGCGCAGGCGGTTGCGGTCGTAGGCGGCCATGTCCGGGCGCAGGGAGGTGTCGTAGGAGACCACCCGCTGCATCAGGGACGGGGCGCACACATGGCCCAGGGTCCGGGCCGCGCCGGCCACGGCGGCGTAGAGATCGGCGCTGTCTGCGGCGCAGTTGGGGACGCAGACGTAGCCGATCCGCTCGCCGGGCATGGACAGGGACTTGGAGTAGGAGTAGCAGATGACGGTGTTGGGGTAGATGGCGGGGATATAGGGGGCGTCCTCTCCGTCATAGGTCAGCTCCCGGTAGGGCTCGTCGGCGATGATGTAGATGGGGTGGCCGATCTCTCTGCTCTTCCGGGTCAGCACCTCGCCCAGCGCCTCCAGGGACTCCCGGCTGTAGACTACGCCGGAGGGATTGTTGGGGGAGTTGACGATCACCGCCTGGGTGTGGGGGGTGATGTAGGGCTCCACCTGGTCGGCGTGGAGCTGGAAATCGGCGGTGTCGGCCGGGACCACCACGGGTTTCATGCCGTTGGTGGAGGCGAAGACCGGATACTCGGAGAAGTAGGGAGCCAGCAGGATGACCTCGGCGTTTTCCACGGCCAGGGCCCGGATCACTGCGATCAGCGCCGGGGCGGCGCCGCAGGTGAAAAAGATGTTGTCCGGGCCGATGTCGTCCCCGGTGCGACGGCGCAGGTCCGCCGCCACAGCCTCCTTGGCCTCCCTGGCGCCGCTGGCGGGCGTGTAGCCGTGGAGGGCCAGGGGCTCCATGTCGTCCAGCAGATCCCGGATGGTGCCGGCGATCTGGCGGGGTGGGGGAACGGAGGGATTGCCGATGGAGAAATCAAACACGTTCTCCCTGCCCACGATAGCGGCCTGCTTCAGACTGTACTCGAACAGTTCACGGATAGGGCTCTTGGTTTTGCCGTGCTGCATCATTACGGGAGCGATCATAGGGATGCCTCCTTTTCCGGAACGTGATAAGTCCGGGCCTGCTCCTGTCCGGTGAGGATGCGGAGCCCGCCCTGGGCCAGGGCCTCCATCTCGTTCTCGCCGGGGAGGACGCAGACGGGGGCGATGAATTGAACGTAATCGGTGATTCTGTCGGTCAGGAGCCTGGAGTGGGCCAGGCCGCCGGTGAGGATGATGGCGTCGCAGCGGCCCTTGAGCACGATGGACAGCAGGCCGATGGTCTTGGCGATCTGATAGGCCTGGGCCTGGAAGATCAGGTCGGCGTGCTGATCGCCCTGGGCGATCCGCTGCTCGATGACCCGGCAGTCGCTGGTGCCCAGGTGGGCCACCATGCCGCCTCTGCCGCGGACCTTCTTCTTCATCTCCGCCTTGGTGTACTTGCCGGAGTAGCACAGGTCGATCAGGGGCAGCATGGGAACGGTGCCGGAGCGCTCCGGGGAGAACTGGCCGTCGTCGTCGCCCACGGAGTCCACGATCCTGCCGTGGTCATGGACGCTGGCGGACACGCCGCCGCCCAGATGGGCCACGATCAGATTCAGGTCCTCGTAGGACCGGCCGTGCTCCCTGGCGTACCGGATGGCCATGGCCCGGCTGTTGAGCACGTGGCAGAAGCTGCTGCGGGGCACCTCGGGGATGCCGGTGATCCGGGCCACGGGGGACAGCTCACCGGAGGTGACGGCGTCGTAGATGTAGGCGGGGATGCCGTACTCGTCGGCAATGGCCCGGGCCAGGAGGCCGCCCAGATTGGAGGCGTGGGGCTGGCTCAGCTCGTCGCTGACCAGGGCCGCGCACAGGGCGTCGTCCACCCGGTAGCCGCCGGTATGCAGGCCGAAGACCAGGCCGCCCCGGCCCATGACGGCGGAGAGCTCCTCCCCGCGGATGTGGTTGCGGGCCATGAAGTCCCGGATGAGGCTCAGACGGTAGGGGACCTGATCGGCAATGTGCTCGTACTGCTGCAGGTCTTCATTCTTGTGCTGCACGCTCTCCTGCAGGAGCTTCTCCTCGTCCCGGTACAGGGCCAGCTTGGTGCTGGTGGAGCCGGGATTGATAATCAGCTGTAAGTAGGACATGGGACCTCCTTGCCTCAGCGGCAGATGGCCGCGCAGGCCATCAGGGAGTAATACTTCTCCTCAAAGCTGGCGCTGCGGGAGTTCAGGGCGATGGGGCACCTGGCGCCGGTGACCACGCCCACCATCCGGGCCCCGCCGTAGAGCAGCAGGCCCTTGACGAAGATGTTGCCCACGGCCATGTAGGGGACCAGCAGGATATCGGTGTCGCCGCTGACGGGACTGTCGTAGCGCTTGATCTCGCAGGAGGCCTTGTCCATGGCCAGATCCAGGGAGATGGGGCCCTCCACGTAGCACGCGCCGAACTCGCCGGCCAGAGCGGCCTCCTTCAGGGCGGCGGCGTCCACGGTCTCCTGGATCTTGGGGCTCACCGTCTCGGCGGCGCACACGGCGGCCACCAGGGGCCTGTCGTAGCCCAGGCCCCGGAAGGCCTCCACTGCGTTGCGCAGGATGCCCTTCTTCTGCTCCAGGTCCGGGTGGGGGATCATGCCGCCGTCGGCCACGCCCAGCAGCTTGTGGTAGCCGGGGATCTCGATGAGGGCGGTATGGGAGATGACGCCGCCGGTGCCGATGCCGGTCTGCTTGTTGACCACCGCCTTCAGAATGGTGGCGGTCTGCATATAGCCCTTCTGGAGGAAGTCGGCCTTGCCGTCCCGGATCAGCTCCACGGCGATGCGGGCGCAGTCCTCGTCACTGTCGGCGTCGATGATGGTGCCGGCGGGGATCCGGTGCCCCAGCTCCTGGCCGATGCGCAGAATGTCGTCCCGATGGCCGACCAGCAGGTAGCGGAGGATGCCCTCTCCGGCGGCGTGGAGTACGGCCTCCAGGGTGTGGGCGTCGTGGGCGCAGGCCACGGCCACGGTCTTGGGCGCGCCGGACTGGACCCGGTCGCGCAGGGCCTGAAAATCTCTCAGCATGGCCGCACCTCTCAGCGATCCACCGCGTCGTAGCCGGCGCGGTAGGCACGCAGGTTCAGCTCACGGAATTTCTCGGGCACCGTCTCGGCGATGACGGCCTCCCAGTCCACCACGTCCTCCATGTGCAGGGCCTTGACCATGCTGCCGAAGAGGACGATGTTCATGCACTTGGCGCTGCCCAGCTCCTGGGCGATCTCGCCGGCCTTCAGCACGTGGCAGCGGAAGTGGCTCTCCATGGCCTCCAGGCAGCCCTCGGGGTACTGGCAGAGGCCTGCGGCAATGCTGGAGGAGGCCATCTCGTAGTCGTTGATGACCACCACGCCGTCTGGCTTCAGATAGTCGGCGTAGCGCACGGCCTCCATCTTCTCGAATGCCACGATGATGTCCGCCGCGCCCTTGCCGATGACGGGGGAATTGACCTTCTCGCCCCAGTGGACCTGGGTGGAGACGCTGCCGCCCCGCTGGCTCATGCCGTGGACCTCGGACATCTTCACGTCGTAACCGGCCTTCATCAGGCCGTTGACCAATACCTTTGCGGTGAGGATGGCGCCCTGACCGCCTACGCCCACCAGCAGCGCGCTCTTATTCTTCGTCATGGCTCACTTCTCCTCTCTGGTGATGGCCCCCATGGGGCAGACCTGGGCGCAGACCGTGCAGCCCACGCACTGATTCCGGTCGATCCGGGCCTTCTTGTTCTCCACGATGACGGCGGGGCAGCCCACGCCCAGGCACCGCTTGCAGCCGATGCACTTGTCGGTGTCCACCGTGCACTTGCCGATGTCGTGCTTGATGCGCTTGATCAGCAGGCAGGGGCGGCGGGCGATGATGGCGGCGGGGACCTCGGAGGCCAGGGCGTCCTGGACCGCCTGCTCCATGGCCGTCAGATCCTGGGGATCCACGATGATGACGTTCTGGTAGCCGTAGGCCCTCAGGATATTCTCGATCTTCAGGCTCTCGGCGATCTCACCCTTCAGGTTGTAGCCGCTGCCGGGGTTGTCCTGGTGGCCGGTCATGCCGGTGATGGAGTTGTCCAGCACCACGGGGATCACGTTGCCCTTGTTGTAGATGATCTCCGCCGCGCCGGTCATGCCGCTGTGGAAGAAGGTGGAGTCGCCCATGACGCCGAAGATCTTTTTGCCGGTGACGCCGGACATCTCAAAGGCCTTGGACATGCCCATGGCCACCGTAAAGCCGCCGCCCATGCAGACCACGCTGTCCAGCGCGTTCAGGGGCGCAGAGCCGCCCAGGGTGTAGCAGCCGATGTCGCCTGCCACCACGAAATCCTTGTGGCGGGACATGGTGTAGAAGAAGCCGCGGTGGGGGCAGCCGGGGCACAGGGCGGGGGGACGGGACACGGCGGACACGCCCACGTCCACGGTGGGGGCCTTGTCGCCGAAGACCCGTTCACGGATCAGCTGGGGATTGAGCTCGTAGAGCTTGCCCGTCAGCTCCTTGCCCACGCACGCGATGCCGGCGGCCTTGATCTGATCCTCCATGAAGCCCTCCAGCTCCTCGATCACGTACAGCTTCTCCACCTTGGCGGCGAAGTCGCGGATCAGGTCCATGGGCAGGGGCCAGGTCAGGCCCAGCTTCAGGAAGGACGCGTCCTCGGGGAAGGCGTCCTTGGCGTAGTAATAGGCGATGGAGGCGGTGATGACGCCGATCTTCGTGCCCTTCATCTCCACCCGGTTCAGGGGGCTGGTGCAGCCGTAGGCCGCCAGAGCCTCCAGATTTTTCTCCACCTTGGGGTGGTTCTGGTAGGCGTTGGCCGGGGCGGCGATGTACTTGCGGGTGTTGCGCACGTAGGGGGCGGCCTCGTGCTCGGTGCGCTCGCCGAAGGTCACCAGGCTCTTGGAGTGGGCCACCCGGGTGGTGGTGCGGAACAGCACGGGCACGTCGAACTTCTCGGAGATCTCGTAGGCCGCCTTCACGAAGTCCAGGCACTCCTGGGAGTCGGCCGGCTCCACCATGGGGATCTTGGCGGCGCGGGCATAGTAGCGGTTGTCCTGCTCGTTCTGGGAGGAGTGCATGCTGGGGTCGTCCGCCGAGACGATGACGAAGCCGCCGCCCACGCCGTTGTAGGCCGCCGTGAAAATGGGATCCGCCGCCACGTTGACGCCCACGTGCTTCATGGCGCACAGGCTGCGCACGCCGGCGATGCTGGCGCCGTAGGCCACCTCCGTGGCCACCTTCTCGTTGGGCGCCCACTCGCAGTACAGGGCGTCCTTGTACCGGGGCAATTCTTCAAATACCTCGGTGCTGGGGGTGCCGGGATAGGCCGAGCAGACCTTTACGCCCGCCTCGTAGGCGCCCCTGGCAATGGCCTCATTGCCGGAAAGAAGATGTTTATCCAATTGCATAACCACCTTTCTGGATTTGCTTATGCATCTAAGCACTCCCTCTATTTTATACAAAAAACGGCGTTCTGTAAATATAAAAATGGGGAAAAGTGATAATTCTCCGTTTTTTATTAGCACGGCAAAGCGGTGATGTGCTTTTTTTCAAAAAGCTATTGACAGAGGACTGTATTACTCGTATAATACGGTCAAGAGCTGTATTACAGCACTAATACGGTTGTGCTGAGAGGAGGCGAGGCGCTTGATCTCTTTTTCCGAATTCGTGCCGGTGGAGGGGACGCCCATCTACCTGCAGATCATGCGGTACATCAAGCAAGGCCTGGTGGCCGGAACCATCCGGGACGGGGACGAGATGCCCTCCCGCCGGACCCTGTCCGCCCTGCTGACGGTAAATCCCAACACGGTGCAGAAGGCGTACCGGCTGCTGGAGGAGGAGGGCCTGGTAAGCTCCCGCACCGGCGCCATGAGCACCGTCTGCGCCGCGCCGGAGCTGGTGGAGCGGGTGCGCCGGGAGCTGATCGAGGGCGAGATGCGGCAGATGGTGGCCGCCGTCCGGCGCATGGGCCTGACCAGGGAGCAGGCGGCGGCGCTGCTGGAGCAGCTGTTTGACGAGGAGGAGACCCTATGAACCGATACCTTTCCACGGCCGCCCTGGCGGCCCGGCCCACCATCTATAAGGCGCTGGCCATCACGGCCCTGTCCGCCCTGGCGGTGGGCTTCCTGCTGCTGCGCCTGCCGCTGGCGGCGGCGGACGAGACCTATCAGGCCATGGGGGCGTACCCCTATATCTTCCCGCTGTATCTGGCGGAGACGGCCTCCCGCAGCGGAGCCTCGGCGGCCTGTCTGGCGGGCTTTGTCGCCCTGATGGCGGTGATGAGCCTCAACGGCTGCGGCTTCGGCGTCAAAACCGACTACACCGTCCGGCGTCTGCGGCTGGAGGAATGGCAGGCGGAGCTGCTGTGGGCCGGCTGCTATACGGTCTGCGTGCTGCTCTACTGGGCGGCCATGGCGGCGGTGTGCTACTGGGCCGCAGGGCGGCGGCTGGCGATGCTGGCGGCGGACGAGACCCTGGCGGGCTGCTTTCTGCACGATTCCCACGCCCGGCTGCTGACCTTTTACGCCAGCCCCTTTTTCCACCATCTGCTGCCCCTGGGCGATCTGCTGGTGTGGGCGGAGGACGTGATCCTGGCCGTGCTGTGCGGGGGAGCGGCCGTGCGGTTTTCCCGCCGGCAGCGCAAGGGCCATTTGAGCCTGGCGCCCCTGTACGCGGTGGTTTTGACGGTGCTGACCTTCTGGACCGGCATCGGGGATCCGGCGGGCTATCTGCTGCTGCTGGTGATCATCGCCGCGGCGGTCTACAATCTGCTGAGGAGAGGAGAGGAAGAGGATGAAGCTCTTGTGGCAAAAGCCCCTTGAGGAGGACTTGCCCCCCAACGTCAACGGCGATGCCGTGAAAAACGCGGCGCGGCTGGGGCTGGCGGCGGGCACGGTCTTCTCCGTGGCAGACTTCTCCAGCCGCTACTCCCACGCCAGGGGAATGCTGTACGGGGAGATGTCCGGGATGCCGAATGCTGTGCTGATCCCCGGCGCCAGGATCACCCCCTACAGTCAGATGATCGGCCTCACGCTGCTGATCTTTGCCGCCCTGGCGGCGCTGGCCCTGGCCTCGGCGGCGCTGATGTACGCCTCCTTCTACCAGGGCGGGCGCAGCATCTATCTGCTGCGCCGTCTGCCGGACCGCAGGCGCACCACGGCAAGGTATCTGTGGTCGGTCC
>JAFRSI010000176.1 GCA_017427645.1 Oscillospiraceae bacterium
CGGGACCGTAAGCTGGACCCGGTCATCGGCCGGGACGACGAGATTCGCAACGTGATCCGCATCCTCTCCCGTAAAACCAAAAACAACCCCTGTCTGATCGGCGAGCCCGGCGTAGGCAAAACCGCCGTGGCGGAAGGGCTGGCCCTGCGGATCGTCAAGGGCGACGTACCGGAAAACCTGAAGGATAAGGGCATCTTCTCGCTGGATATGGGCTCGCTGGTGGCGGGCGCCAAATACCGGGGCGAGTTCGAGGAACGGCTGAAGGCCGTGCTCACCGAGGTGCAGAAATCCGACGGCAAGATCATCCTGTTCATCGACGAGCTGCACCTGATCGTGGGCGCGGGCAAGACCGACGGCGCCATGGACGCGGGCAACCTGTTGAAGCCCATGCTGGCCCGGGGCGAGCTGCACTGCATCGGTGCCACCACCCTGAACGAGTACCGCCAGTATATCGAAAAAGACGCGGCGCTGGCAAGGCGTTTCCAGCCGGTGCTGATCGACCAGCCCAGCGTGGAGGACACCATCGCCATTTTAAGAGGCCTGAAGGAGCGCTACGAGGTCTACCACGGCGTGAAGATCCAGGACAGCGCCTTCATCGCGGCGGCCACCCTGTCCGACCGCTACATCTCCGACCGGTTTTTGCCGGATAAGGCCATCGACCTGGTGGACGAGGCCTGCGCCATGATCAAGATGGAGATGAACTCCCAGCCCGCGGAGCTGGACGAGATCAGCCACAAGATCATGCAGCTGGAGATCGAGGAGCAGGCCCTTTCCAAAGAGACGGATAAGCTGTCGCTGGAGCATCTGGACGAGATCCGGGCGGAGCTGGCGCAGCTGCGGGACGAGCTGAACTCTATGAAAGCCGTGTGGGAGAACGAGAAGAACTCCATCGGCGCGGAGCAGCGCATCCGGGAGGAGATCGAGCAGGTGACGGCGGAGATCGAAAAGGCCCAGAACGCCTACGACCTGACGGCCGCCGCCGAGCTGAAATACGGCCGCCTGCCGGAGCTGAAACGGCAATTACAGGAGGCCGAGGAAGCCAGCGAAAAGCAGGGCAAGAACCGCTTTTTGCGGGATAAGGTCACCGAGGAGGAGATCGCCCGCATCGTGGCCCGCTGGACCGGTATCCCGGTCAGCAAGCTGATGGAGAGCGAACGCGCCAAGCTGCTGGGGCTGGACAAGATCATCCACAAGCGGGTCATCGGTCAGGACGAGGCGGTGCAGAAGGTCTGCGACGCCATCCTGCGGTCCCGCGCCGGCATCGCCGATCCCCGCAGGCCCATCGGTTCCTTCCTGTTCCTGGGCCCCACGGGCGTGGGCAAAACGGAGCTGGCCAAGGCGCTGGCGGAGGCCCTGTTCGACGACGAGCACGCCATGGTGCGCATCGACATGAGCGAGTACATGGAAAAATTCGCCGTGTCCCGCCTCATCGGCGCGCCGCCCGGATACGTGGGCTACGACGAGGGCGGCCAGCTGACGGAGGCCGTCAGAAGAAAGCCCTACGCGGTGGTGTTGTTCGACGAGATCGAAAAGGCCCACCCGGACGTGTTCAATATCCTCTTGCAAGTGCTAGA
>JAFRSI010000177.1 GCA_017427645.1 Oscillospiraceae bacterium
ATCTGGAGCCCACCAAGCTGCTGCGCAACGAGCGCCACGTCAAGCATTGATGGAACGGCGACAGCTGAACGGGGCCGGCGGCCCCGTTCAGCGTGCCGCTTTTTCTGCGGCAAAGGAAAAAATGTAGTAAGCTGAAGAGGTATCATCTATGGAAAGCAAACTCGGCCTGAATTTTGAACTGGTCAACGAGGCCCGCCAGTCCGCCGCCCACGTGGCAGCCGACGTGCAGCGCTTCATCGACCAGCACACCACCGTCACGGTGGAGCGCGCCGTCTGCCGTCTCCTGGGGATCGACGGCGTCAACGAGATGGACGTTCCCATGCCCAACGTGCTGGTGGACAATCTGATGGAGAATTCCCTGCTGCCCCTGGGCGCCGCCTGGGTCATCGGCAACGCCATTCTCGAGACCGGCAAGGATCCCCAGGGCATCGCGGAGGCCATCGACCGGGGCGAGCTGGATCTGACCAAGCTCCCCGCCCACAGCGACGCGGAGGTCCGCGCCGCCGTCAAGCCCTACGTGGACGCCACCATTGAGCGCATCAACAACAACGTCGCCAAGCGCAACGAGTATCTCAGCCGCTTCGGCGACAAGCAAGGTCATTACCTTTACATCATCGTCGCCACCGGCAATATCTACGAGGATATCATCCAGGCCAAGGCCGGCGCCAAGCAGGGCGCCGACATCATCGCCGTCATCCGCACCACCGGCCAGTCCCTGCTGGACTACGTGCCCTACGGCGCCACCACCGAGGGCTTCGGCGGCACCTACGCCACCCAGGAGAACTTCCGCCTGATGCGCGCGGCTCTGGACGAGGTGGGCGAGGAGCAGCACCGGTATATCCGCCTGTGCAACTACTGCTCCGGCCTGTGCATGCCCGAGATCGCCGCCATGGGCGCCCTGGAGCGCCTGGACGTGATGCTCAACGACGCCCTGTACGGCATCCTGTTCCGCGATATCAACATGCAGCGCACCATCGTGGACCAGTTCTTCTCCCGCGTCATCAACGGCTACACCGGCGTTATCATCAACACCGGCGAGGACAACTACCTGACCACCGACGACGCCATCACCTCCGCCCACACCGTGCTGGCCTCCCAGTTCCTGAACGAGGCCTTTGCCAAGACCGCCGGCATGCGGGAGGAGCAGATGGGCCTCGGCCACGCCTTCGAGATGGATCCCTCCGTGGAGAACACCTTCCTCTACGAGCTGGCCCAGGCGCAGATGGCCCGCGAGATCTTCCCCAAGGCCCCGCTGAAGTACATGCCGCCCACCAAGTTCATGACCGGCAATATCTTCCGCGGCCACATCCAGGACGCCCTGTTCAATATGGTCACCATTCTGACCGGCCAGAAGCTGCACCTGCTGGGCATGATGACCGAGGCCATCCACACCCCGTTCATGTCCGACCGCGCTCTGTCCATCGAGAACGCCCAGTACATCTTCCGCACCATGAAGGATCTGGGCAGCGAGCTGACCTACAAGGAGGGCGGCATTATCCGCACCCGCGCCAACGAGGTGCTGACCAAGGCCACCGATCTGCTGAAGGAGATCGAGAAGCTGGGCCTGTTCACCACCATCGAGAAGGGCATCTTCGCCGACGTCAAGCGTCCCAAGGACGGCGGCAAGGGCCTGGCCGGCGTGGTGGTCAAGGACGAGAAGCACTTCAACCCGTTTGTGGAAGTGATGAAAGGTAAGGTGGCAGGAGAATGAGCAGCGGACTGTACAACACCCATAAGATCGATTTCGATACCACGCTGGACCTGACCCGACTGAAGCCCTACGGCGACACCATGAACGACGGCAAGGTGCAGACCAGCTTCACCCTGCCCGTGAAGGACGACGCCCGCGGCGAGGAGGCCGCCCGCCAGATCGCCAAGAAGATGGGTCTGGAGGAGCCCAACGTGGCCTATCACGCCCCGCTGGACAAGGAATTCACCTTCAACGTGGTCTACGGCAGCTGCGTCCACTCCGTCAACTATGAGGATATCCACGTCATCACCGTCGAGTCCGAGGTGATGAGCATGGAGGAGACCAACGACTACATCCGCGAGCACATTGGTCGCAAGGTGGTCATGGTGGGCGCCTCCACCGGCACCGACGCCCACACCGTGGGCATCGACGCCATCATGAACCGCAAGGGCTTCGCCGGCCACTACGGCGTGGAGCGCTACGAGATGGTGGAGGCCTACAACCTGGGCTCCCAGGTCCCCAACGAGGAGTTCATCAAGAAGGCGGTGGAGCTGCACGCCGACGCGCTGCTGGTCTCCCAGACCGTCACCCAGAAGGATATCCACATCCAGAACCTGACCAACCTGATCGAGCTGCTGGAGGCCGAGGGCCTGCGCGACAAGTTCGTGGTGGTCTGCGGCGGTCCCCGCATCACCCACGAGCTGGCCAAGGAGCTGGGCTTCGACGCCGGCTTCGGCTCGGGCACCTACGGCGACGACGTAGCCAGCTTCGTGGTCACGGAGATGGTCAAGCGCGGCATGAAATAATCACCGCTCCCGTGTTTTCCGGACGGCCATGAGGCGCTCATGGCCGTCCGGTCCGTTTTTCCCGGGTTTTGTGCCCAAAGCGTGGGGAAGAAATGTGCGGAAGGGGTTGCATTTTCCAAAAATGGTGATACAATAATACTGTTAATTTCTTGGCAATTATCCCGCGCAAGAGAAAGTACGAAAACAACAAGGAGGAACACCAAATGGCAAAGAAACCTGTTCTCACTGCCGCCGAGGCAGCGAAAATGATCCCCGACGGCGCCAGCATTATGTGCGGCGGCTTTCTGGCCTGCGGCCAGGCCCGCGCCATCGTCAAGGAGCTCGTCAAGCTGGGCACCAAGGATCTGACCCTGATCGCCAACGACTGCGGCCGCGCCGTGGGTCCCAAGGGCGAGGAGTTCTTCGGCATCGCTGAGCTGGTCCACAACCATCAGGTCAAGCGCCTGATCGCCACCCACGTGGGCATGACCCCCGAGGTCGGCCAGCAGTCCACCGAGGGCACCCTGATCGTCAACCTGCTGCCCCAGGGCACTCTGGCTGAGTGCATCCGCGCCGACGGCGCCGGTCTGGGCGGCGTGCTGACCCCCGTGGGCGTCGACACCCTGATTGAGGAGAGCCCCTTCTGCCGCGGCAAGCGCACCATCGACGGCAAGGAGTATCTGGAGATGGCCCCCATCCACGCTGACTTTGCTCTGCTGGGCGCCTACAAGTGCGACGAGGCCGGCAACTGCTGGTACAAGGGCACCATGCGCAACTTCAACGTCGTCATGGCCACCGCCGCCGACACCGTTATCGCCGAGTGCGAGTACATCGTCCCCGTGGGCGAGATCGAGCCCGAGAACGTGCATACCTACGGCATGTGCGTCGACTACATCGTGGAAGGAGACAGAAAGTAATGGAAAAGTCTGAAATCAAAGGCTTTATCGCCAAGCGCTGCGCCAAAGAGCTGAAGAACGGCGACGTCGTCAACCTGGGCATCGGTCTGCCCACCATGATCCCCGCTTATCTGCCCGAGGGCGTTGAGCTGATCATCCATGCCGAGCTGGGCATCGTGGGTGCCGGCGCTCCTCCGAAAGAGGGCGACGCCAACTACGATCCCTACCACGTCGTGGACGCCGGCGGTTCTCCCGCCTCTGCCGCTTTCGGCGGCGGCTTCATCGACTCCGCCTCCAACTTCGGTCTGATCCGCGGCGGTCACGTGGACGCCTGCTTCCTGGGCGCCCTGGAGGTCGACGTGGAGGGCAACCTGGCCAACTGGATCATCCCCGGCAAGAAGATGCCCGGCATGGGCGGCGCCATGGACCTGTGCGTCGGCGCCCGTCAGTGCATCGTCTGCATGGAGCACACCGCCAAGGGCAACCCCAAGATCTTTGAGCACTGCCGTCTGCCCCTGACCGCTTCCCACTGCGTCAACAAGATCATCACCGAGATGTGCGTTCTGGAAGTCACCGAGAACGGCCTGGTGATGACCGAGATCAACCCCGAGTTCACCGTCGAGCAGGTGAAGGCCGCCACCGCCGCCCCCATCACCGTCGCCGAGAACCTGAAGAGCATGATCGACTGATCCACCCCACCCTCTCTTATGAAAAAGCCACCTGCCTCCGGGCAGGTGGTTTTTTTGTTCTGTGGTGGCGAGCGAAGCAACCTGTCATTCCGAGGGCCGCTTGCGGCCCGTGGGAATCCGCGCAGCCTACTGCTTGTTTCTCTTCAGCAGGGCGTAGACCGCCACCGCCAGCACCATGCCGCAATTATAGAACGCGAAGGGCAGATAGCCCAGCGTGCCCACGCCCAGGATCCCGGACATGAAGATGCCGCAGGTGTTCCAGGGCACCAGGGCAGAGGTCAGGGCGCCGCCCACGCCGATGGCCATGGCCAGGTCCCTGCGCCGGAAGCCCTTGGCGTCAAAGGCGGCGGCGTACATCCGGCCCGGCAGGGCGATGGCAATGTACTGGTCCGGCAGCAGCACGTTGGTGCACACGGCGCTGAGGGTGGTGAGGATCATCAGGGCCGGGAAGCTGCCGGCCCGGCGCAGCAGGGGGGCCGTCAGCACCTGCATCTGGCCCGTCTGCTCCATGATGCCGCCGAAGGCCATGGCCAGCAGGATAATGGAGATGGTGTAGAGCATGGACAGCACGCCGCCGGCGGTCAGCAGCCGGTCCACCAGATCCGAGCCGGAGCGGCTGACGAAGCCGGTGAAGACGCAGCGCCCCAGCTCCGGCAGATCGGCACGCTGCGCGGCGGCGGCGTAGACGGCGCCGGAGAGCAGCCCCGCCGCCAGGCTGGGGATGGCCGGGAGCCGGCACAGCATGCAGATCAGCAGCACGGCCAGGGGCAGGAAATTGAGGGGCGTCATCCGGAAGAGCCGGGCCAGGGTGTTGCCCACCTCCCGGATCTGGTCGGTGGCGTCGGCGCCGCCGCTGCCGCCCCACAGCCCCAGGGCCCCGTACACCAGCAGGCACAGGGCGAAGGTGGGGGCGGCTACCCGGCAGATGTTGCGGATGCTGTCCATCACGTCCACCTCCGCCACGGCGGCGGCCAGGTTGGTGGTGTCGGCCAGGGGGGAGAGCTTGTCGCCCACGTAGGAGCCGGAGATCACGGCGCCGGCGGCCAGGGGCAGGGGGATGCCCATGGTCTGGGCCATGCCCATGAAGGCCAAGCCCACGGTGCCCGCCGTGCCCCAGGAGCCCAGCACCATGGAGATCAAGGCGCACACCAGCATGGCGCTGGCGGGGAACAGCCGGGGCGAGATGAGCCGCAGGCCATAGTAGACCATGGCGGGCACGGTGCCCGCGGCGATCCACACGCCGATCACGGCGCCGATCAGCAGCAGGATCATGATGGCCTGCAGGGATTGCTTGACGCTGCGTATCACGCCGGCCCCCACGTCCCGGAGGCGGCAGCCCCGCAGCATGGCCACGGCCGTGGCCATGAGGCAGGCCAGCAGCAGGGGAATCTGGGGCTCCGTGTGCAGCACGGCCAGACAGAGGATCATCACGGCCACCGTGCCGCCCAGGCTCACCAGCGCCAGAGAAAGGGGAAAGCTTCGCTTCATTTCAGACAGGTTACCTCCCGATAGAAGATACCTATAGTATAGTCAAAAAGGGGCTTGCTGTCAAACCGGCCCCGGTTTATAATGGGGGCGGAAAGGAAGTGACGGAGACGATGCGCGCTTACGTGATGGACGCCTTTGCCGCGGGGATCTTCGGGGGCAACCAGGCGGGCGTGGTCCTGCCGGACCGGCCGCTGGAGGACGCCCTCATGCAGCAGATCGCCGCGGAATTCAAGCACTCCGAGACAGCCTTCGTGGAGCTGCTGCCGGATAAGACTGTGAAGATCAGATACTTTACACCGGCTGGGGAAGTGGAGCTCTGCGGTCACGCCACCATCGCCAGCTTTGCCCTGCTGCGCTCGCTGGAGCTGATCGGCGACGGGACCCGCACCGCCCGCACCCTGTCCGGCGATCTGCGGATCGACGTGGAGGGCGACACGGTGTGGATGGACATGGCCCCTCCCCGGGCGCTGGGCGCGCCGGAGCGGGAGGACTGGGCGCGGCTCTACGCCGCCTACGGCCTCACGGAGGAGGACCGTCCGGAGGGCCTGGAGCCGGAGATCGTCTCCACCGGCCTGGCGGATATCATGCTGCCGGTCCGGGACCGCGGCACGCTGATGGCCGCCGTCCAGAACGGGGAGGCGGTGAAGGATCTGAGCCGGCGGTATGACTGCGTGGGCGTCCACATGTTCTGCCTGGGGGACGGCGGGTGCACCGCCCGGTGCAGCAACTTCGCGCCCCTGTACGACATCCCGGAGGAGTGCGCCACCGGCACCTCCAACGGCGCCCTGACCTATTATCTCTATCGCCGCGGCCTGGTGCAGCCGGGGCGGGAAAATGTGTTCCTCCAGGGCGAGCACATGGGCCGCCCCTCGGAGATCCGCAGCCGTCTGACGGAGGAGGGCGGCGGGGTGACGGTCCGCGTGGGCGGCCGCGCCGTGATGAGCATGCGCTGTGAGCTGATGATCTGACGAGAGCAACGGCTTTTCCCCAGCCCCACCCGTCATTCCGAGGAACCGGTCCGCAGACCGGTGACGTGGGAATCCACAATATCCGGGCGGGGAGACGTGGAGAATACGGATTGCCGCAGGCACTTCGTGCCCTCGCAATGACAAGTGCGTTTGGTCAGAGCATCAGCTTTTCCCCAGCCCCACCCGTCATTCCGAGGAACCGGTCCGCAGACCGGTGACGTGGGAATCCACAATATCCGGGCGGGGAGACGTGGAGAATACGGATTGCCGCAGGCAC
>JAFRSI010000178.1 GCA_017427645.1 Oscillospiraceae bacterium
CATCAGGTGGATCATCTTATCCTCTGACGCGGGGAACCGGCGGGAGCGGAGCAAGGCGCCGGTCTCTCCGTCGATCTGATACACGTATCCGTCGAAGTGATCTGTTTTGCCCTCGTGATAGATACTGTGATACCCGGAATAGAGGGTGATCGTGCCGTCGGGAGCTGTGTGAACGTACTGAAGATTATCGCGCTCCTCTTCCACGCAGAACTTCCAGAGCTCCTGGCCGTCAGCGTCGAAACAGACCAAATATGGCCGGGTGTTTTCATCCACCGGAGTCGGGCCAAATGGCGTGTCTTTTATCCGCGTCCGCAGGAATCGGCAAACCAAAAAGACGGAGGCACCGGTCTTAGTTGCCCACAGCACGCTGGCGGAATAGCTAGCCACGGAGATATTCGGCAGGATAAACTGTGCGGGCTGTCCCGAATGGACGTTAAATAAATAGATCGTACTGCTGTGCGTCCGCATGTTATATACCGGATACGCCGCAATGTGCTCATGATACGGAACAATGTAGCTTTGGGACGCGATTTCTCCTAGGAGCTCGGTCACGTGAATCTGCTGCCAGTAGGGCCGCAGAATGTCGTACAGCCGCTGCTTGGCCTGAAACGCCTCCGGCCACGCCTCAAACGGCACTTCGGTGAGGATACACTGATTAGGCCGCTTGCGCAGGGCGGACTCACGAGCCTTGATGGCGCGCACAAGTGTGTCGCCCCGGGGGACAATGCGCGGTGCTTCCTCCGGGAAATCCAGCAGAGCCACGCCCAACGTTTCTTCCAAAAGCTGCACCTGCTCGTCCAGACTGAAGCAGCGGGAGGCATAGCGCAGCGCCTTGGCGGGGGACTCGTCGTCGAACAGCAGATTCAGCGCCTTTCCCAGCTTGGCCCAAGACTGGTTGCTCTGGCATCCCGCCACACGCTTTCCTGCCTTGAACAGCTTGCAGGCAAACGCATCGTCGTCGAAGTAGAAGAAAAGCAGAGCGTATGCTTCTGCCTGCTGCTTTGTCAGATTCTTGGCCAGTCGCTCCATCCGGGAAGGGTCGAGACGGTCCGCATCGTCTGACGGAACGATGCTCAGCCACGGTGGATTGACGTCCCGCAGCAGACCACCCTCCGACAAGAACGGGATAAAATAATCCCGCTCCACGCCATATAGGTGAAGTGAGGTAATGGTAGTGCCCATAGAAATCCCTCGCATACGGAAAAATGGTGGTGGAAAAATGCAATTATACAATTATAATACCATAACGTTCGTGGCCTGTCAAAACATCACGAAAAAGCCGGCGCAACATATGATGATGCCGTGAGGGGTTACTGCGGTTGTCCCCGATGTTGTCCCCTAACGCCACAAAAAGGAGTTGTCCCCGGGTTGTCCCCGATAAGAATAAACTCATTTGGCCAGACTGAGACAAAACAACGTAAAAGGAAAAACCCCGGAAAACCGCATGGTTCCGGGGTTTTGAGGCATTTTGAAGTCTCGATCAGCGCTTGCTGAACTGCGGAGCGCGGCGTGCAGCCTTGAGGCCGTACTTCTTGCGCTCCTTCATGCGGGGATCGCGGGTCAGGAAACCGGCCTTCTTCAGCAGGGCGCGGTACTCGGGATTCACCAGCAGCAGGGCGCGGCTGATGCCGTGGCGCAGAGCGCCGGCCTGGCCGGACACGCCGCCGCCCTCGACGGTGGCAACGATGTCCACCTTGCCCAGGGTGTTGGTGGTGTTCAGGGGCTGACGGACGACCATCTTCAGGGTTTCCAGGCCGAAGTACTCGTCGATATCGCGGCCGTTGATGGTGATGCTGCCGGTGCCGTTGGGGAACAGGTGCACGCGGGCCACGGAGGACTTACGACGGCCGGTGCCGTACATATAGGGATTCTTGGACTGATACATTCTCTTTCTCCTCCTTACTTGACCAGTTCGGGCTTCTGAGCCTGGTGCTCATGCTGCGCACCGGCGTAGATGTGCAGGCGCTTCAGGGAGTCCTTGGTGATGGTGTTGCGGGGCATCATGCCGCGGACGGCCACGCGCATGGCCAGCTCGGGCTTGTCCTGCATGAGGATGCGGTACTTGGTTTCCTTCAGACCGCCCACCCAGCCGGAGTGGGTGCGGTAATACTTCTGCTCCAGCTTGTTGCCGGTCAGAACGGCCTTGCCGGCGTTGATGACGATGACGTTGTCACCGCAGTCGGCGTGGGGGGTGTAAGTGACTTTGCCCTTGCCGCGCAGCAGGTCGGCCACGATGACGGCGGTCTTGCCCAGGGGCTGGCCGGCGGCATCCACGACGTACCACTTGCGCTCAATGTTGGCCTTGTTTGCCATGAAAGTGGACATGTTGTTTCCTCCATTTATTTCTATGTTTCTTGCTTTACTTTTCCGGGCTCCCTTGCTACAATCGGGAGGGAGAAAGGCGCTCAAACGCGCAGGATTATTTATAACACAGCCGTTTTCCGTTGTCAACACCGATTTTGATTACGATGCAAACATCTGCGTTTTTCTCTTAATATCTCCTGTTTTCTCTCGTTTTCTTAAAACTCAAATTTATTTTTCCCGGAGGATGCGTCATGCAGCATATTTTGGGCCTGGTCCGGCGCTGTGTGGAGGACTACCATATGATCGCCCCGGGCGACCGGATCGCCGTGGGCGTCAGCGGCGGAAAGGACAGCCTGCTGACCCTGGCCGCCCTGGTGCGGCTGCGGGAGTTCTATCCCGTGCCCTTTGCCGTGGAGGCCATTACCCTGGAGATGGGCATGCCCGGCATGGACTTTGCGCCGGTGGCGGAGCTATGCCGGGAATGGGACGTGCCCTATACCCGCATCGCCGTGCCGGTCTATGAGATCGTGTTCCGGGAGCGGAAGGAGAAGAACCCCTGCTCCCTGTGCGCCAGGCTGCGCCGGGGCAGTCTCAACACCGCCCTGACGGAGCGGGGGATCTCCAAGATCGCCCTGGGCCACCACTATGACGACGCGGTGGAGACCCTGCTGATGAACCTGCTCTTTGAGGGCCGCATCGGCTGCTTCCAGCCGGTGACCTACCTGGACCGCAGCGGCGTCACCCAGATCCGGCCGCTGCTCTACTGCCGGGAGGACGAGATCCGCCGCGCGGCGGAAAAGCTCTCCCTGCCGGTGGTGGAGAATTCCTGCCCGGCCGACGGCGCCAGCCGCCGCCAGGAGATCAAGGAGCTGATCGCCGATCTGGAGACCAGGTACCCCCACCTGAAGCAGAAGCTGTTCGGCGCCGTGCAGCGCTACCCCCTGTACGGCTGGAATCTGGAGGCGGAAGAACGATGAAACAGAAAACCACACCCCTGGGCGGACGAACCTGGGCGGCCCTGCTGATCTTCGGCCTCTTCGGCCAGATCGCCTGGGTCATCGAGAACATGTACTTCAACGTGTTCCTCTACAACACCATTTCCGGCGACACCTCCATGATCGCCGCCATGGTTGGCTGGAGCGCCGTCACCGCCACGGTGACCACGCTGGTCATGGGCGCCCTCAGCGACAAGCTGGGCCGGCGCAAGGTCTTTATCGTGGCGGGCTACCTGCTCTGGGGCGTCAGCATCGCCGTGTTCGCCCTGGTGCGCAGCCGGCCGGTCCCGTCCGGCCCGGCGGCCGTCGCCCTGGCGGCCCACGGCACCGCCGTGCTGGTGGTGATCCTGGACTGCGTCATGACCTTCTTCGGCTCCACCGCCAACGACGCGGCCTTCAACGCCTGGGTCACCGACGTGACCACGGTGGATAACCGGGGCCGCACGGAGACGGTGCTCTCGGCCATGCCCCTGGTGGCCATGCTGGCGGTATTCGGCGCCCTGGACGGCCTGACCCAGAGCGGCAACTGGTCGACCTTCTTCCTGATCGTAGGCGCTCTGACCGCCCTGGGCGGCCTGCTGGGCCTGTTCTTCCTCCGGGAGCCGGAGAAGCTGCAGCGGTCCGAGGGCGACTACTTTGCCAACATCATCCACGGCCTGCGCCCCGCCGTTGTGAAGCAGAATCCCCTGCTGTACCTGTCCCTGTGCGCCCTGGGGGTGTACTGCATCAGCCAGCAGGTGTATATGCCTTACCTTATCATTTATATCCAGCGCTTCCTGGGCATCACCGACTACACGATGCTGCTGGCGGGCGTACTGATCGTCAGCTCGGTGATCTCGGTGGTCCTGGGCCGGACGGTGGACCGCTGCGGCAAGCTCCCCAGTCTCCGGGCGGCTGCGCCGGTGGGCGTGGCGGGCTTGGTGCTGATGTACTTTGCCCGGGGTCAGTGGGCCGTGCTGGGGGCCGGCATCGTGATGCTGGGGGCCGGCATGGTGATCCAGGCCTGCTGCAACGGCCTGATCCGGGACTACACCCCGGCGGGGAAGGCCGGGCAGTTCCAGGGCATCCGCATCATTTTCCAGGTGCTGATCCCCATGGTCATCGGTCCGTCCCTGGGCGTGCTGGCCATCCGTTCCACCGGCATGACATACGAGGAGCTGGGCGTGGTCAAGGAGGTCCCCACCCCCGGCATTTTCCTGATGGCGGCGGCCATCCTGCTGCTGCTTGGCGTCGTGATAGCCCTGCTGGGCCGCCGGATGGGGAAGGAGGCGGCGCGATGAAGCAGCTCTATACCCCCTGGGGCGAGACCCTGGACCGGCAGCACCCGCTGCCGGAATATCCCCGGCCGCAGCTGGTCCGGGATAGTTATGTAAACCTAAACGGTCCCTGGACCTATACCGTGGAGGACGGGGAGGAGTACACCCGCCGGCGCACCGGGACCATCACCGTGCCCTTTTCCCCGGAATGTCTGCTCTCCGGCTGCGACTTCCAGCTGCAGAGCGGGGAGACCCTCTGGTACGAGAGGACCTTTGCCCTGCCGGAGGGCTTCCGGAAGGACCGGGTGCTGCTGCACTTCGGCGCCGTGGATCAGAGCTGCACCGTCCGAGTCAACGACGTCCTGGTGGGCGGCCACGAGGGCGGGTATCTGCCCTTTGTCCTGGACGTTACCCACGCCCTGACGGACGGGGAAAACCGGCTCACCGTGGCGGTGCGGGACGTGACCAACGGCGGCGAGCACGCCTACGGCAAGCAGAAATACGACCGGGGCGGCATCTGGTACACCGCCACCAGCGGCATCTGGCAGACGGTGTGGCTGGAGAGCGTGCCGCGGAACTATATCAAGCAGCTCCGGCTGACGCCGGACTTTGACGGGAAGCGCCTGAACTGGCAGATCCGTGCGGACGACCCCGCAGGCGCCCGGCTGACGGTGCGGATGAACGGCGTATGCATCGCGGAGGACCGGAGCGACGCCGGCGGCTGCGGCAGCAGCGCCATCCCGGAGGGATATTTCCGGCCCTGGACGCCGGAGGATCCCTTCCTCTACACCGTGGAGGCGGAGCTGCCCGGCGGCGACCGCGTGGAGAGCTATTTCGGCATGCGGAAGTTTTCCACCGTGGAATACCGGGGGCATAAGGTGTTTGCCCTGAACAACGAGCCGTATTTCCAGTCCGGCCTGCTGGACCAGGGCTACTGGTCCGACGGGCTCTACACGGCGCCCTCCGACGAGGCCGTGATCTGGGAACTGGAGACGGTAAAGGCCATGGGCTTCCGCATGCTCCGCAAGCACATCAAGATCGAACCCCTCCGGTGGTACTACCACTGTGACCGGCTGGGGATCCTGGTGTGGCAGGACGCCCCCAGCGGCGGCGACCCCTTCCTGCCGCTCTACACCCAGTATCTGCCCTTTGTCGGCGTCCGGGTGAAGGATGCGCCCTCCCGCAGATTGGGGCGGGCGGACGAGAAGGGCCGCGCCCGGTTCGAGCGCGACCTGGAGGAGATGATCGGTCTTCTCTGTAATTGCGTGTCTCTGTGCCTGTGGGTGCCCTTCAACGAGGGCTGGGGCCAGTTTGACGCCAACCGGATCGCGGAGAAGGTCCGCAAGCTGGACCCCACCCGCCCGGTGGACCACGCCAGCGGCTGGCACGACCAGGGCGGCGGGGACGTAAAGAGCTGTCACGTCTACTATAGGCCCGTCCGGCTGAAGAACGACGGGCGGCGGGTCCTGGCCCTGACGGAGTTCGGCGGCTACAGCCTGCCCGTCCCCGGCCACTGCGCCGAGGAAAAGGAGTTCGGCTACCGGGCCTATAGGGACGCGGAGTCCTGGATGGCCGCGGTGGAGAAGCTCTACCGGGAGCAGGTGATCCCCTGGGTGGAAAAGCAGGGGCTCAGCGCCGCCGTCTACACCCAGGTCAGCGACGTGGAGGAGGAGGTCAACGGCCTGATGACCTTTGACCGGCAGGTGGTGAAGATGGACCCGGCGCGGATGGCCGCTCTCAACGCCCTGCTGCGGTTCCCTACGTAAGCACCCAGCGCACCAGCACCAGCAGCACGAAGCCGGGCAGGCCCAGCACGCCGGTGACGAGGCCGGTGAACCAGTTGAGCCCCAGGGAGATGCCCGTGCGCACGGCGGCCAGATTCAGCAGCCCCATGGCGGCAAAGCCCAGGGCGGCGTTGAGCAGCACACGCAGGGCCAGCTTCAGCGGCGCGGAGAAGAGGCGGATCACCGCTGCCAGCAGGAACAGCAGGACCACGCCCAGGCCCACCGCCTCTATGACCGACATGGGCGGCCCTCCTCCGCTGCCGCGCAGAAGGCCGGCACGGCTTCCGGCTCGGCCTCCTTGGCCGCCCGCAGCAGGTAGCTGTACCTGGCCTGCAGGGAGTTGATCTCATAGACGCTGGCGTCCACCAGCTCCGGATCGCTGGCAAAGTCAAAGCGCTCGTAGGCCCGGCGCAGCGCCTGGGCGGTCTCCTGCAGCTCCCGGCGTACCTGGGCGGCAGGGGATGGATCGGATGTCCTTTTTTTCATGGGGATCCCTCCTGTTCTGTCCAATTTATATGTCCATTTTGGACAGATATGACGCAGGCTAAACCGTTTTTTCGGGGAGGAACGAGATATGCACGAGGAATATATGCGCCAGGCCCTGGCTCTGGCCCGGGAGGCGGCTGCGGCGGGCGAGGTGCCGGTGGGCTGCGTTATCGTCAAGGACGGCGCGGTGATCGGCCGGGGCCGCAACCGGCGGGAGGAGAAGCAGCAGGCGGTCTCCCACGCGGAGATGGAGGCCATGGCCCAGGCCAACGAGGCCCTGGGCAGCTGGCGCCTGGACGGGTGCACCATGTACGTGACGCTGGAGCCCTGCCCCATGTGCGCCGGCGCCGTCATCAACGCCCGGATCGACCGGGTGTATTACGGAGCCCGGGACGAGGCCATGGGGGCCTGCGGCGGCGTGCTGAACCTGTTTATGGAGAGCTTTCCCCACCGCCCGGCCCTGGTGGGCGGTCTGCTGGCGGAGGAATGCCGGGCGGTTTTGTCGGAATTTTTCGCCGGCCTGCGCAGAGAGCGGACGGATGCGTAGAATTTAATACTTTTGTAATAAAAATACGCAGGATTCTGTAACAACATCTTGTTATCCTATACTCGCAAGAGACAGAACTTTTTTCATCAATCTTCCTGCCATTTAAGCGGAAACCGCAGACCGGTTTCCGCTTTATGGTGTCTATGGGGGTCTGACCGGGGGAGATCCGGCATACGATAGACGGGGCGGCCTGCCCCGTCTATTTTTCTTGATGAAAGGACGTGTTGTCGTGCGAGGAGCCGTATGGGCCGGCTGGGCGATGACGGCGGTGCTGTTTCTCTCGGCGCTGCTGTTTTTGCCCCGGCCCCGGGAACAGACCGGACAGGAGCCCCGGGAGCCCTCTGCCCGGACGGAGCAGACCGTGTCCGCCGCCCGGCGGGACGCGGAGGTGGTCCTGCGGGTCTGGAACGGACGGGAGACGGTGGAGACCACGCTGGCGGCCTATCTGCCCGGCGTGGTCCGGGGGGAGATGCCGGCCGCCTTCGAGCCGGAGGCGCTGGCGGCCCAGGCCGCGGCGGAGCGGACCTATATCTGCTACCATCTGCAGAGCGGCCGCAAGAGCGCCCACCCGGACGCCGACGTGTGCACCGACCCCGCCTGCTGCAGCGCCTGGACGTCGGAGGAGGAGGCCCGGGAGCGCTGGGGGGAGAACTATGCGGTCTATGAGGAGAAGATCGAGAAGGCGGTGGCGGAGACGGACGGGCAGATCGTCCTCTACGGCGGCGAGCCCATCCTGGCGGCCTTCCACTCCTCCTCGGCAGGGCGGACCGTCGCCTCCGGAGAGGTGTGGCGGGCGGATCTGCCCTATCTGCGCAGCGTGGAGAGCCCGGAGAGCGAGGACACGGTGCCCAACTATTACAGCGTCACCACCCTGACGGCGGCGGAGTTCCGGGACGCCTTCCTGGCGGCCCACCCGGAGGCGGACCTGTCCGGCAGCGCGGAGGGGTGGATCACCGGCGTGCGCTTCAGCGAATCCGGCCGGGTGGAGGCGGCCACGGTGGGCGGCGTCACGGTGCCGGGCACGGAGCTGCGGCAGATCCTCGGGCTGCGCTCCGCCTCCTTTACGGTATCGGCGGAGGGGGAAAGCCTGGTCTTCCGTGTCGTCGGCTACGGTCACGGCGTGGGCATGAGCCAATACGGGGCCAACGAGCTGGCCCGCCGGGGAAAGACCTGGCGGGAGATCCTCCAGTGGTACTACAGCGGCGTCACCATCGGCCCCATTCCCGGAAAGTGACCCTATACAAGGAGAGAAAAGCGTGATATAATAATTTGAATTTATATGGGCAAATTTACAGATCGTTCAGGAAAAAAGCCGTTTTGCGGCTATAATATCACACATGGATAATTTACCGTGGGGAGGTTCCGCTTATGGCACGCAATATTCTGGTGGTGGAGGACGACCGCAATATCTCCGATCTGATCCGCATGTATCTGGAAAAGGAGGGGTTCGAGGTCCGCATTGCCTACGACGGCGGCAAGGCCGTGGAGGAATACGACAAGCAGGCGCCGGACATGGTGCTGCTGGATATCATGCTGCCGGTGCTGGACGGCTGGGCCGTCTGCGCCCATATCCGGGAAAAGGCGAAAACGCCCATCATCATGCTGACGGCCAAGGGTGAGGTCAACGACCGCATCACCGGTCTGGAGATGGGGGCGGACGACTATCTGGTCAAGCCCTTTGAGATGAAGGAGCTGATGGCCCGCATCAACGCCGTGCTGCGCCGCAGCGAGATCCCCGACGACACCCGCAAGCGCCTGACCTACGACAAGCTGGTGATCGATCTGGACAGCTACGAGCTGATCGTGGACGGCAAGAGCGTGGATACGCCGCCCAAGGAACTGGAGCTGCTGTACCACCTGGCCGCCACCCCCAACCGGGTCTATACCCGCAACCAGCTGCTGGACGAGGTGTGGGGCTTCGACTATTTCGGCGACAGCCGCACCGTGGACGTACATATCAAACGCCTGCGGGAGAAGGTGGAGAACGTGTCCGACCAGTGGAGCCTGAAAACCGTGTGGGGCGTGGGCTACAAGTTTGAAGTGAAGTGATATGGCAGGGCTGAAACAGTTTACCCGCCGCTTCCGCAGCCTCTACTGGCAGCAGTTCGTGCTGACCGCCGGGATGGTGCTGCTGACGCTGATCCTGCTGGGCGCGTCCTTCTACGCCCTGAGCTATAACTACGCCCTGTCGGAGAAGCGGGGCGAGATGGGAGATCGGGCCCGCCTGGTGGCCGAGCTCTCCGTCCCCTTTATGCGGGAGAGCGAGAGCGACGGCAGCGACCGCCGGGACAGCCTGCGGAGCATGGCCGGCGTGGCCTCCCGGATGTCCGAGGTGGACTTTCTGATCTGCGACAAGGAGGGCCACGTGCTGCTGGCCTCCGACGAGGAGCTGGTGGGCCGGGTCATCACGGTGCCGGAGGAGATCATGGACGACATCCTGGAGCTCCACGGCATCTTTGAGGGCCGCAGCACCATCGGCGACGCCTATGAAAAAAAGCAGTACGTGGTGGGTGTGCCCATCGTGGACGGAAGCACCCAGCTGGGCGTGGTGCTGTCGGTGATGAACACCGGCGAGCTGATGGAGATCTGGCGCTCCTTTATCGCCATGTTCTTCATGACCGCGGCCATCGTGCTGCTGGTGGCCTTTGTGGCCAGCTCCCTCATGTCCATGCGGCAGATCCAGCCCATCTCCGAGATGGTGCAGGCCACGCGGGCCTACGCCGCCGGCAATCTGGACGTGCGCCTGCACGAGGACGGCCGGGACGACGAGATCGGCGAGCTGGCGGCGTCCTTCAACCTGATGGCCGACTCCATGGCGGAGACGGAGCGCCAGCGCCGCGACTTTATCGCCAACATCTCCCACGAGTTGAAAACCCCCATGACCACCATCGCCGGCTATACCGACGGCATCCTGGACGGCACCATCCCCCAGGAGAAGGAGAGGCAGTACCTGCAGATCATCTCCGACGAGAGCCGCCGCCTCAGCCGCCTGGTGCGCCGGATGCTGGACGTGTCCCAGATCCAGTCCCTGGAGCTGAAGAAAGAGGAATTCGACCTGTGCGAGAGCATGCGCCTGGCGCTGCTGAGCATGGAGCAGAAGATCACCCAGCGGGGGCTGGACGTGGAGGCGGATATCCCGGACGACTCGGTGATGGTCCTGGGCGACAACGACCTCATCACCCAGGTGATCTACAACCTGCTGGAGAACGCCGCCAAGTTCGCGACGCCCGGCTCGGCCCTGTATCTGGGCCTGCACATGATGGGGGAGAAGGCCGTGGTGTCCGTCCGCAACGTGGGCAGTACCATCCCCGCTGAGGAGATCCCCCTGCTGTTTGAGCGATTCCACAAGTCGGACAAGTCCCGCAGCGAGGATAAGGACGGCTACGGCCTGGGCCTCTACATCGTCAAAACCATCCTGGCCCAGCACAAGGAGAGAATCTCCGTTACCAGCGAGAACGGAGTTACCACATTCAGCTTTACCATGCAGGTCGCCCGACCGGCTCACACGGCGTAACCGGGGCGGCCCATTTGAGAGGATTACCGAAGATGACAGACGAGAACAACAAGGAGCTGCCGTGCAGCGCACCGGAGCCGGGAGAGGCTTCCCCGGTCCCCCTGCCGGAGGACGGCGACGTGCGGGAAGCGGAGCAGCCGGAAGAGAATCTGGATCCGATCTGCGAGCCGCAGCCGGAGAAGGATGAGGAGTTGGCGGAGGAGCCGGGCATGCCGGAAGAGACTGCGGAGCGGCTGCCCGAGGCGGCGGCTGAGACGCCGGAGGAACCGGAAGAGACCGGGTCCTGGTACGTACCGCCGGAGCCCGTCCGGAAGGAGGAGCGGGTCCGGGATCTGCTGGACTCCATCGATACGGACCATCCCCGGCCCACGCTGGAGGACTGGCGGGCGGCTGCGCAGAAGGAGAGAAAGCGCCGTCACCGGGGCATCTGGATCACTCTGCTGTGCCTGCTGGTGGTGGGCGGCGTGGTTTTCGCCGCGGTATGGCCCACCCTGTCTCCCCGGAAGAGCGGGGAAAACAGTGAATTGGAGCCCCAGGAGGGGGATTCCGCCAGCAGCATCGTGGACATCATCGGGCACAACAAGACCACCATTCCCCGCTGCCAGGGGGATCCGGCCGTGCGCCTGACCATCCACAACGAGCGGGGCCCGGAGCTGGCCGCCACGGAGCTCTATCTCCAGGTGAATCCCTCCGTGGTCACCGTGGTGGCGGAGCAGGCCAACGGCTCCTCCATCGGCACCGGCGTCATCATGACTCCGGACGGCTATATCATCACCAACGCCCACGTGATCTCCGGCGGCCGCAGCTGCTGGATCGCCCTGGACACCGGCGAGACCTTCGACGTCAGGCTGGTGGGGTACGACGAGGAGGAGGACCTGGCCGTGCTGAAGGTCACGGATGCCGTGACACTGCCGGCGGCCGAGTTCGGCGACTCGGAAAACCTCCAGGTGGGCGAGCGGGCCTACGCCATCGGCAATCCCCTGGGCGTTGAGCTGCGGGGCACGCTGACAGACGGCATCATCTCCGCCGTCAACCGCCAGGTGAGCGTGGGCGACGGCTATATGACCATGATCCAGACCACCGCCGCCCTGAACAACGGCAACTCCGGCGGCCCCCTGATCAACAGCAGCGGCCAGATCGTTGGCATCAATACGCTGAAGATGAGCGGCAGCGGCTGGGAGGGCGAGGCCACCGTGGAGGGCCTGGGCTTTGCGCTGCCCAGCAGCTCGGTGTGCTTCGTGGTCAACGACCTGATCGCCACCGGCCGCTTCCGCGGCGTGCCCACTATCGGCATCTCCGTCGTCACCACCCGGAACGACCAGGGAGGCACCCAGGTGGAGGTCTATTCCGTGGAGGAGGATCTGGGCGCCGCCGAGGCCGGCGTGCAGGCGGGCGACATCATTCTGGCGGCCGACGGGGAGACCGTGACCCAGACGGCGGATCTGCTGAGAGTCCGCCGCAGCCACGTGCTGGGGGATACCATGACCCTGACCCTGCAGCGCGGGGAAGAGATCCTGGTGGTGGAGGTCGTGCTCTACTCCAACAAGGGCCGATAAGAACGGAAAAAACAACGGAGCCGCCGGGTGAATGTCCGGCGGCTCCGTTCAGCTTGGAAAAACAGCCTCGCAGAGTTCGCGCCCGCAGGCGCGAAGGTGTCAAATCGTATTTTGCCGCGGCATGTATGTGGCAAAATACACCGCTCGGCCTGCCAGTGTGCGAGCGACCCCCGCAAGCGAGTGCGCGCAGCAGGCCGCAAGTCCTTTGTCAAAAAACGGCTGTGCCGTTTTTTGACAGTTTCAAGAGCCGTCGGGCATCCGCCCGGCGGCTCTCTTATTTTTCGTCCTTCTGCAGCAGCGTGGCCGCGCCAGCCAGCAGCAGGAAGACCCCGAAGGGGCGGCGCAGGAGGGCGGGATCCACCGCTGTGGACAGCCAGGCCCCCGCGGCGGCGGCCAGCAAGCCCCAGGGAACGGCGCAGCGGATCACCTCCCGGTCCAGCAGGCCGTGCTTTCCGTGGCAGATCAGCCCCGCGGCGGCGGTGGGCAGAAAGTAGAGGAGGTTGATCCCCTGGGCCACGGGCTGCTCTACGCCCAGCCAGAGGGTCATGACCAGGAGCAGCAGCGTGCCGCCGCCCACGCCCCAGGCGGAGAGGATCCCGGCGCCGCAGCCCGCCAGCAGGGGCAGGAGGACCGTCTTCACCATAGATACCGGACGCCGCCGTAGAGCAGGAAAGCGGCCAGCAGCCGCCGCAGCCACACCGTGGGGACGCGGCGGAACAGGCGGCCGCCCAGAAAGCCGCCGGCCAGCCCGCCCGCCAGGTAGGGCCACGCCGCAGCCAGGGAGAGGCCGCCGCGGACGGCGTAAACGGCGGCGGAGAGGGCGCACAGGGGCAGCATCACGGCGACACAGCTGGCAAAGGCCCGCCGCGCCTCCACACCGCACCGGGTCAGCAGGGGGAGGAGGACCATGCCGCCGCCTCCGCCGAAGAAGCCGTTTACCAGCCCGCCGGCCAGACCGGCCAGGCGCAGGTTCCCGCGATTTTTCACATGCACCGCCTCCTTATGTAGGGGGACGGGGTCCCCCTGGTTCAGCGATACTTTTTGAAGCTCTGGCAGTCGGTGCACTGGTCCATGGCGGGATTGGCCTCGTGGGTGCCCACCTGGATGCTGGTCAGCCCGCAGCGGTCCACGTCCTTGCAGTGGTGGGCGCAGCTGGTGACGGTGCAGCTGATGGAACTGTTGGGCGTGCAGGGGCGGCCCTCGTTGGTGCAGTTGTTCATGGCGCGTTCCTCCTGAAAAGAAAATAGAGTCAGGCGTGATGCCTGACTCTATTTTTACCCGCATGACGAAAAATATGAGCGGAGAAGCCCGTCAGATGCCCAATATATTCTTGGCAAACTGGAAATAGATCAGCAGCGACAGGGCGTCCACGATGGTGGTGATGAAGGGCGAGGCCATCACCGCCGGGTCCAGGCCGATCTTTTTGGCAAACAGCGGCAGGGTGCAGCCCACGAACTTGGCCACGGCCACGGCGCACACCAGGGTCAGACAGACGATGGCGGCCACCAGCGGCGTCAGGGACACGTTGCCCAGCATCATCCGGTCCACCAGCATCATCTTGGCGAAGTTGGCGACGGCCAGCACCGCGCCGCAGAGGACGGCCACACGGATCTCCTTCCACACCACCTGGATAACGTCGGAGAAGTCCACCTCGTCCAGACTCAGGGCGCGGATCACCGTGACGCTGGCCTGGGAGCCGCAGTTGCCGCCGGTGTCCATCAGCATGGGGATGTAGGCGGTCAGCACCGGCAGAACGGCCAGGGAGGTCTCGAAGCTGGTGATGATCAGGCCGGTGAAGGTGGCCGAAACCATCAGCAGCAGCAGCCAGGGGATGCGGGCCTTGAAGGTATCGAATACGGAGGTCTTCAGATAGGGCTTATCGGTAGGCGTGATAGCCGCCATCTTTTCGATATCCTCGGTGGCCTCCTCTTCCATAACGTCCATGGCGTCGTCGACGGTGACGATGCCCACCAGGCGGCCCTCACCGTCCACCACGGGCATGGACAGGAAGTCGTACTTGCTCATGGCCTGGGCCACGTCTTCCTTGTCGTCCAGGGTGTTGACGGACACCACGGAGGTGTCCATGATATCTTCGATCAGGTCGTCGCTCTCAGCCAGCAGCAGATCCCGGACCGACAGCACGCCCAGCAGCTTCCGGGTGGTATCGGTGACGTACAGGGTGTTGATGGTCTCCAGCTCGCCGCCGATCCGGCGGATCCGTTTGAAGGCGTCCTCCACCGTCATGTCCTTTTTCAGGGACAGGAACTCCATGTTCATGATGGAGCCGGCGGAGTCCTCCGGGTATTTCAGCAGCTCGTTGATGGACTTGCGCATCTCCGGCGTGGCCTTGTCCAGGATGCGGATGACCACGTTGGCCGGCATCTCCTCCACGATGTCCGCCACATCGTCCAGATACAGCTCGTCCAGCACTTCCTTCAGCTCGTTGTTGGAGAAGCCGTTGATCAGGATCTCCTGGCTGTCGGCCTCCAGCTCCACGAAGACCTCCGCCGCCAGCTCCTTGGGCAGCAGGCGGTACAGCAGGGGCATGGCCTCCTCGCCGGACTCCTCCAGCAGCAAGGCGATATCCGCGGGTTCCATGGGGAGCAGCAGATCCCGCAGGGCGGCGTACTGCTTACTTCGCAGCAACTCCTCCACCTTTTCCAGGTATTCCTCGTAATCAAACATGTGACCTGCTCCTCCTTTCACGAAAAATAAAACCCCACAACGCCCGTCCGGCGCTGTGGGAAATCTTCCCGGGGCCCCTGGCCCCCACCGTAACAAGCTTTAGCATCGCCGGGCGGTGAAACTGCGTTAGATGATACCTTGGTTTCGATATCGCCTGTTCAAACCCTCTCATGGTGTCTCCACCACTCTGCGGCAGCAGTCCATATCCCTGCGGTAGCCTTACCTACCGGACGTGATTTACTTCTCGTATATAGTAATGCAAAAGAGGCGCTGTGTCAACCCCGGCGGGGGATAATGGCGGGAAAAAATCTGACGAAAAGGAAATTTCCCCGGCAGATTCTGCTTGTGGAGCGGTGAAAAATGTGATACAATGTATGATCACAAAAACGCCGCAGCCGGCGGCGGACGGAGGGGTACGCATGGGCATGCACGACGGGCACCGGGCCCGGAAAAAGAGCCGGTTTCTGGAGCAGGGACTGGGGAGCTTTGCCGACCACGAGGTGCTGGAGCTGGTGCTGTTCTACGCCATCCCCCGGCGGGATACCAACGAGACAGCCCACCGGCTGATGGAGCGGTTCGGCTCCCTGCAGGGCGTGCTGGAGGCGGACCGGGAGGAGCTGGAGAAGGTGCCGGGCGTGGGAGAAAACGCCGCCCTGCTGCTGAAGCTGATCCCCGCCGTGTGCCGGCGGGCGGCGCAGCCCGATACCCGGCTGCCGGGAAAGCCGATCCGAAACGGTACGGAGGCCGGCGCCTACTTCGTACGGCGGCTGGACGGAGAGAAGCGGGAGCTGCTCTACCTCATGTGCCTGGACGGCAAGGGCAAGGTGCTCTCCTGCCGCCAGGCGGCCCAGGGCGGCTCCAACGCGGCGGCGGTGAGCATACGGCAGGTGGTGGATCTGGCGCTGCGCAGCGGCGCCACGGCGGTGGTGCTGGCCCACAACCATCCCAGCGGAGTGGCCCTGCCCAGCCGGGCCGACCAGATCATGACCCGCCAGGTGGCCGACGCCCTGCGGCCCCTGAGGATCCGTCTGCTGGACCACGTGGTGGTGGCGGACGGCGACTTCGTCTCCATGGCCGACAGCGGCATGGATCTGAGCTGACAGGAAGGGAGGATGGGACATGCCCGCCTTTAAGGTTGTATCGGAATACGAGCCCTCCGGCGATCAGCCCCAGGCCATTGAAAAGCTGGCGGAGGGGATCGAAAACGGCCTGCGGGAGCAGGTGCTGCTGGGCGTTACCGGCTCCGGCAAGACCTACACCATGGCCAAGGTCATCGAGAAGGTCCAGCGCCCCACCCTGGTGCTGGCCCACAACAAGACGCTGGCGGCCCAGCTGTGCGAGGAGTTCCGGGAGTTTTTTCCGGACAACGCCGTGGAGTATTTCGTCAGCTATTACGACTACTATCAGCCCGAGGCGTATATCCCCCACACGGACACCTATATCGAGAAGGACGCCTCCACCAACGAGGAGATCGACCGGCTGCGCTTGAGCGCCACCTGCTCGCTGCTGGAGCGGCGGGACGTGATCGTGGTCTCGTCGGTGAGCTGTATCTACGGCCTGGGCGAGCCGGACGACTTCGCCAAAATGATGATCTCCCTGCGAGTGGGACAGACCATGGAGCGGGAGGAGCTGCTGCGCCGCCTGGTGGAGGACCGCTACGAGCGCAACGACGTGGCCTTTGAGCGCAACGTGTTCCGCGTCCGGGGCGACACGGTGGAGCTGTACCCGGCCTACTACAAGGACCGGGCCGTGCGGGTGGAGTTCTTCGGCGACGAGATCGAGCGCCTCACCGAGTTTCACCCCGTCACCGGGGCGGCCATCCGGACGCTGCAGCACATCGCCGTCTATCCCGCCAGCCACTACGTGACCCCCAAGGACAAAATGGACGCCGCCATCGCCGAGATCCGAAAGGAGCTGGAGGAACAGGTGGCGTATTTCAAGGAGAACGACAAGCTCATCGAGGCCCAGCGGATCCGCCAGCGGACGGAATACGACATGGAGATGATGATGGAGCTGGGCTACTGCTCCGGCATCGAGAACTATTCCCGCATCATCGGCCAGCGGCCGGCGGGCTCGCCGCCCATGACGCTGCTGGATTTCTTCCCCGACGACTTCGTGCTGTTCGTGGACGAGAGCCACGTGACGCTGCCCCAGGTGCGGGCCATGTACAACGGCGACCACGCCCGGAAAAAGAGCCTGGTGGAGTACGGCTTCCGCCTGCCCTGCGCCTTTGACAACCGCCCCCTGAAATTCGAGGAGTTCGAGGAGCGCTTCGGCCAGGCGATTTACGTGTCCGCCACCCCCGGCCCCTACGAGCGGGAGCGGGCGGACCAGGTGGTGGAGCAGGTGATCCGCCCCACGGGGCTGCTGGATCCCCGGGTGGAGGTCCGGCCTGTGGTGGGCCAGATCGACGATCTCAGCGAGGAGATCCGCGCCCGGGCCGCCCGGAACGAGCGGGTCCTGGTGACCACCCTGACCAAGCGCATGGCGGAGGATCTGACCAACCACTTCAAGGGGAACGGCATCCGGGTGCGGTACATGCACTCCGACGTGGCGGCCCTGGAGCGGATGGAGATCATCCGGGACCTGCGGCTGGGCGAGTTCGACGTGCTGGTGGGCATCAACCTGCTGCGGGAGGGCCTGGACCTGCCGGAGGTCAGCCTGGTGGCCATTCTGGACGCCGACAAGGAGGGCTTCCTGCGCTCCGAGACCAGCCTGATCCAGACCATCGGCCGGGCGGCCCGCAACGCCGACGGCCTGGTGATCCTGTACGCCGACACCGTGACGCCCTCCATGCGCGCGGCCATTGACGAGACGGAGCGCCGCCGCAGACTGCAGGACGACTTCAACAGGACCCACGGCATCGTGCCCAGGACCATCCGCAAGGGCGTCCGGGAGATGGTGGAGATCAGCCACACCGCAGAGGAGGCGTCCAGGCTGACGAAGAAAAAGCTGTCCGCCGCCGAGCGGCAGGCTGCCATCGCCCGGCTGGAGAAGGAGATGAAGAACGCCAGCCGTATGCTGGAGTTCGAGATCGCCGCCGTGCTGCGGGATCAGATCATCGAGTTGAGAAATCAGGAATGAAGAAATCAATCCATTATTTATATGTGGTAATGGCAGCTGCCTTCTGGGGCTTTATCGGGGTGTTCAACCGGATGCTGTTCAGCGCGGGCATGACTACCGCCAATCGGGTGGTGATCCGCAACTTTGGCAGTTTCCTTCTGATGACGGCGGCCTTTGCCCTGTTCCGTCGGCAGGTGTTTCGCATTCGGCGGCGAGACATTCCTGTCTTTCTGGGCAGCGGCGTCATCGGCGTCATCTGCCTGGGATGGACGTACTTTTCCTGTCAGACCATGTGTTCTCTGGCGGTGGCGGGCATCCTGCTGTATCTGGCGCCCTTTTTTGTGGTGTTTGGCAGCGCACTTCTATGGAAAGCGCCGCTGACCCGACGGAAGCTGACTGCGGCAGTAATTGCCTTCGCGGGGTGTGCCCTGGTCAGCGGCGTGGTAGGCGGCCTGGGGGACAACAGACCCTTGGGAATCATATTGGGTATCGGCGCGGGACTGTGCTATGCCAGCTATACGCTCTTTGCCCACTATGGATTAAAACGTTATGACGCCTACACAATGATCTATTGGACCTTTGTGGTTGCAGGCCTGGGCAGCTTGGTGTTTCTGGATGCTCCGGCCATGATGCGGACGCTTGCTCAGCCCAACGGATTCCTTGGTGCCCTGGGGTTGGTGGCGGTGGCCACAGTGCTGCCCTACCTGTTTTACACAAAGGGACTGGAAGGCGTGGAGAGCGGTATAGCCTCGGTGATTGCCAACGTGGAACCGGTGGTAGCTGCGCTGACGGGTGTATTGTTTTTTCACGAGGAGCTAAGCATTTGGACAGTGCTTGGCATGATGCTGGTGCTGGCGGCGGCTGTGCTGCTGGCGAGAGGGGAAACGAAATATGGCAAAGCATAAAGAGGAAAAGACCAACGTGATGCGCACGCTGGAGCAGAAGAAGATCCCCTACACCGCCCATACCTATCCGGTGGGGGACAGCGCCCCGGATGGGGTCTCCGTGGCGCAGATGATGGGGCAGGACCCCGCCGCCGTGTTCAAGACCCTGGTGTGCCGGGGCGCCTCCGGCGGCTATTGCGTGTTCGACGTGCCTGTGGCCGCCACGCTGGATCTGAAAAAAGCGGCCCGGGCCGCGGGGGAGAAGTCCGTGGCCATGATCGCCCAGAAGGAGCTGCTGCCCCTGACGGGCTACATTCACGGCGGCTGCAGCCCCGTGGGCATGAAAAAACCCTTTCCCACCGTGTTCCACGAGAGCGTGAACGGCCTGGAGACCGTGTTCGTCTCCGCCGGCAGGGTGGGTTTTCAGATCGAATGCCGGCCCGCAGACCTGATGGCGCTGGTGCGGGCGAAGACGGCGGATATCATCGTGGATTGAGGGCTTGTCATGATTTGGAGATTACATCTAAAAAATGATGTGGATCAATCAAAGGGATACTCACGCGAGTTTTTAGCAAAGTATTGTATGGATAATGGGATCATAGGAGTTGGTTGGCCCACAATTCGGACCCGCACATGGGACGATGACGTGTTGTACAAAGAAGCAAAGAGGGCATATCCCCACAATGAAAACAATCTCAAAGCCGGGATAAAGGCTGTGAGAGCCATGAGGGACATGAGGATCGGGGATCTGATATGGACAAGAATTGAGGGCGTCTATTATCTATGCCGAGTTACGGGCCTTTGGGAGAATACACGACCAACTTCACTTCATGATGACCTGGATTTGACAAATTATTGCCATGTGAGATGGCTGAAGATCGGAACGGCTGAAGCGATCCCCGGTAAGGTTGTAAGCAGTATGCGACCTGCGGCAACTGTACAGCGCGTCAATGGTGTCGATACGATTACAAAACTGATTTGGAATTTTTATGCGGGCACTGAAGATTATAGAATTGAACCGGATTTATCGAATCATTACTGGGACCTGCTTGACGCTGAATCAATAGAGGAAATAGTTTTGCTTTATCTCCAAGTTGAAAAGCGGTTTTTCATCTATACATCCACGGTGAAACGAGACACGCAGACTTATGAATGTGTGCTGGTTAACAGTGAAGGAGTCCATGCATACCCGCAAGTAAAAAGCGGCAATACCGCCCTTGATGCAAGAAACTATGAAAAACTGGCAAAAAGGGAGCCCGGGTGTAGGATTTATCTTTTCGCGACCTCACAAAGGTATTTTCCATCCGAGAACAAACAGATTATCTGTATTCAACGATCTGACATTGAGGCATTTATTGAAAAGAACAGGGCAATACTGCCTGCTACGATCCTGTATTGGATTGATTTGTGCAAGAGCATAGAAGGAACAACAGCTTATGCAGAGTGAAATTTTCGTCAAGGGAGCCCGGGAGAACAACCTGAAGAATATCGACGTGGCCATCCCCCGGGACAAGCTGGTGGTGATGACGGGCCTCAGCGGCTCCGGCAAGTCCTCCCTGGCCTTCGACACCATCTACGCCGAGGGACAGCGGCGGTACGTGGAGAGCCTCAGCTCCTACGCCCGGATGTTCCTGGGGCAGATGGACAAGCCGGACGTGGACTATATCGACGGCCTCTCCCCGGCCATCTCCATCGACCAGAAGACAACCAGCAAGAACCCCCGGTCCACCGTGGGCACGGTGACGGAGATCTACGACTACTTCCGTCTGCTGTGGGCCCGGATCGGCGTGCCCCACTGCCCCAAGTGCGGCAGGGAGATCCGCCAGCAGACCGTGGACCAGATCGTGGACCAGGTGCTCGCCCTGCCGGAGGGGACCCGCATCCAGGTGCTGGCCCCCGTGATCCGGGGCCGCAAGGGCGAGCACGCCAAGGTGCTGGAGGACGCCCGCCGCTCCGGCTACGTCCGGGTGCGCTGCGACGGCCATCTGTACGAGCTCAGCGAGGAGATCTCGCTGGAGAAGAACAGGAAGCACAACATCGAGGTGGTGGTGGACCGGCTCATCATCCGGCCGGATCTGGGCCAGCGGCTCACCGACTCCATCGAGACCGCCTCGACCCTCTCCGGCGGCATGGTGATCGTGAACCTGGTGCGGGAGGAGCAGGACCTGACTTTCTCCCAGAACTACGCCTGCGAGGACTGCGGCATCTCCATCGAGGAGCTGGCGCCCCGCCTGTTCTCCTTCAACAATCCCTTCGGCGCCTGTCCCACCTGCACGGGCCTGGGCATGCAGCTGAAGGCGGACCCCGTGCTGATGGTGCCGGACGACAAGCTCTCCGTGCTGGACGGGGCCATCGCCGTGTCCGGCTGGGGCAACATCCGCTCGGACGGCATCAGCCGCATGTATTTCGAGGCCCTCAGCAAGAAGTACAATTTCTCTCTGCGCACCCCCTGGCGGGAGCTGCCCCAGAGCGTGAAGGACGTGATCATCTACGGCACCGGCGGCGAGCTGCTGACCCTGGAGTACGACCAGCCCCGGGGCAAGGGCATCCTGCGCCAGCCCTTTGAGGGGATCGCCAACAACGTGGAGCGCCGCTACCGGGAGACCCAGTCCGACGCCAGCCGCCGGGAGCTGGAGGAGATGATGGGCGAATGCCCCTGCCCCGCCTGCCGGGGCCGCCGTCTGCGGCCGGAGGCGCTGGCCGTCACCGTGGGCGGCATGAACATCTACGAGGTCACCGAGCTGCCCGTGGGCGAGGAGCTGGACTTTTTCAACAAGCTGACCCTCACCGGCAATCAGCAGCTCATCGCCGCCCAGATCCTGCGGGAGATCCGCTCCCGCCTGGACTTCCTGCAGAGCGTGGGCCTGGGCTATCTGACTCTGTCCCGCTCGTCGGGCACCCTGTCCGGCGGCGAGAGCCAGCGTATCCGCCTTGCCACCCAGATCGGCTCCAGCCTCATGGGGGTGCTGTATATCCTGGACGAGCCCTCCATCGGCCTGCACCAGCGGGACAACGACAAGCTGCTGAATACGCTGAAGCATCTGCGGGATCTGGGCAACACCCTGATCGTGGTGGAGCACGACGAGGACACCATGCGCGCCGCCGACTATCTGATCGACATCGGCCCCGGCGCAGGGAGCCGGGGCGGGCAGGTGGTGGCCGCCGGCACGCCGGAGGAGGTCATGGCCAACCCCGACAGCCTGACGGGCCAGTACCTCAGCGGCAAAAAGCGCATCGAGGTGCCGGCCGCGCGGCGGCCGGGGAACGGGAAGCTCCTCACCGTCCGGGGCGCCCGGGAGAACAACCTGAAAAACATCGACGTGACCGTGCCCCTGGGCACCTTCACCTGCGTCACCGGCGTCAGCGGCAGCGGCAAATCGTCGCTGGTCAACGAGATCCTCTATAAGAGGCTGGGCGTGGAGCTCAACCGCATGAAGGCCCACCCCGGCAGGCACAGCGGCATCGAGGGGCTGGAGCATCTGGACAAGGTCATCAACATCGACCAGAGCCCCATCGGGCGCACGCCCCGCTCCAACCCGGCCACCTATACCAATCTGTTCAACGACATCCGGGACCTGTTTGCCTCCACACCGGAGGCCAGGGCCCGCGGCTACGGACCGGGACGCTTCTCCTTCAACACCCGGGGCGGCCGCTGCGAGGCCTGCAGCGGCGACGGCGTGCTGAAGATCGAGATGCACTTCCTGGCGGACGTGTACGTGCCCTGCGAGGTGTGCCACGGCAAGCGGTACAACCGGGAGACCCTGGAGGTCCGGTACAAGGGGAAGTCCATCGCCGACGTGCTGGAGATGACCGCCGAGGAGGCCGCCGCCTTCTTTGCGCCCCTGCCCAAGATCGCCGACCGGCTGCGGACGCTGTGCGACGTGGGCCTGGGCTACGTGAAGCTGGGACAGTCCAGCACCACCCTGTCCGGCGGCGAGGCCCAGCGGGTCAAGCTGGCCACGGAGCTGTCCAAGCGCTCCACCGGGCGGACCATCTATATTCTGGACGAGCCCACCACCGGCCTCCACACCGACGACGTGAAGAAGCTGCTGGAGGTGCTGCAGCGCCTGGTGGACGAGGGCAATACGGTGCTGGTGATCGAGCACAATCTGGACGTGATCAAATGCGCCGACTATCTCATCGATCTGGGCCCCGAGGGCGGCAGCGGCGGCGGCACGGTGGTAGCCGTCGGCACGCCGGAACAGGTGGCCCGGACGCCGGGCTCCTACACGGGAGAATATCTGCGGAAGGTCCTGCACTGACCGCCTGTGCGCCTCAGGCATAGACTGGTGTGAGGTGATGGAGCCATGACGATGGTGCAGGAGGGATTGATCGCGCTGCTGGCCGCCTTCGGCGCGGTGACGCTGCTGTGGCTGGCTGCGGGCGCGCTGCTGCAGCCGCCGGCAAAGCTGCCGGCGGTGCTGCTGGTGCCCCTGTCGGGCCGGGCGGAGCAGATGGAATACATCGTCCGCGCGCTGAAGCTGCGATGCGGACGCGGCGGAGTCGGAGCGCCCATCGTGCTGGTGGACGCGGGACTGGAGCCGGAGGCCCGCCGCCGGGCCCAGCTCCTGGCCGGGGATCACCCGGACGTGGTGCTGGCAAGCCCGGCAGAGGCGGCAAAATACTGGGAACGAGGAAACGACCATGATGGAACGCCAGACGGTGGAGGGTACCGTACAACATATCGTTTTTCAGAATGAGGAGAACGGCTATACCATTCTGAACCTGACCACCGACCAGGGGGAGCTGATCACCGTGGTGGGCTGCATCCCCTTCGCCGCTCCCGGCGAGGGGATGACGGTCACCGGCGTGTGGGCGGACCACGCGACCTACGGCCGCCAGCTCAGCGCCGAGGCCGTGGAGCGCCGCATGCCGGAGGAGGCGGACGAGATCATCGCGTATCTGTCCTCCGGCATCATCAAGGGCGTGGGGCCGGCCACTGCCGCGCGGCTGGTGGAGCGTTTCGGGGCGGATACGCTCCGGGTCATCGAGGAGGAGCCGGAGCGGCTGCGGACCGTCAAGGGCGTCACCGCCCGTCGGGCGGCGGAGATCCGGGAGGCCTTCCGCTCGCTGACGGGGCTGCGCCGGGTGACGGAGTTCCTGGCCCGCTACGAGCTGCCGGCGGACCTGGCTATGCAGCTCTACCGCGTTTATGGGGCGGAGGCGCTGACAAAACTGAAGGACAACCCCTATCTCCTGTCCCAGGCCCGCTACGGCGTGGCCTTTGCGGACGTGGACGAGATCGCCCTGGCCATGGGCTTTGAGGGCGACGATCCCTGCCGCGTGGGAGCGGCGCTGATCTACGAGCTGGAGCACAACCTGGGCAACGGCCACGTGTTCCTGCCCCGGGACAAGCTGATCCTGGCCACGGCGGAGCTGATCGGCGTGGAGAGCGAGCGGGCGGAGATCTCCCTGGACGGCCTGCTGGAGCAGGGGACCGTGGTCCAGGAGCGGGTGGCCGGTGTGGACGCCTGCTATCTGCGCCGGATGTACCAGGCGGAGGTCTTCGTGGCGGCCCGGCTGCAGGAGATGCGAGGCGCGGCCCCCGCCAGCCGGGTCAATGTGGAAAAAGTCATCCGGGAGATCGAGGTCACCCGGGGGATTACATACGCGCCGGCCCAGCGTCAGGCGGTGGAGCTGGCCGCCCGGACGGGCGTGCTGCTGCTGACCGGCGGCCCCGGCACGGGCAAAACCACCACGGTGCAGGCCATCACCACCCTGTTCGGCCGCATGGGGCTGGACGTGCTGCTGCTGGCGCCCACGGGCCGGGCCGCCAAGCGGCTGGGCGAGGTCTGCGGCGCCGACGCCCAGACCATCCACCGCTGCCTGGGCATGAGCTTCAACGAGCTGACCGGCGAGGTGGTTTTCAAACGGAACGACCGGGAGCCCCTGGAGGCGGAGGCCGTGATCGTGGACGAGATGAGCATGGTGGACCTGGAGCTGATGCAGGCTCTCCTGCGGGCCCTGCGCCCGGGCTGCCGCCTGGTGCTGGTGGGCGACCCGGACCAGCTGCCCTCCGTAGGCGCGGGCAACGTGTTCGGCGATCTGATCCGCAGCGAGACCATCGCCGTGGCGGAGCTGCACACCGTGTTCCGCCAGGCGGAGCAGTCGGCCATCATCCGCAACGCCCACGCCGTCAACAACGGGCAGCCGCCGGAGCTGGACAACCGGCAGAGCGACTTTTTCTTCCTGTGCCGCCGCTCCTCGGACCGCCTGGTGCAGACGGTGGTGGAGCTGTGCGGCCAGCGGCTGCCGGACAATATGGGCATCCCCACCGGGGAGATCCAGGTGATCTCGCCCACCCGGCGGGGCGAGTGCGGCACGGTGAATCTGAACCGGGCCCTGCAGGCGGCGCTGAACCCACCGGCTCCGGGCAAGCGCCAGAAGCTGTGGGGGGACGTGCTGTTCCGGGAGGGCGACCGGGTCATGCAGAACCGGAACAACTACGACGTGATCTGGGAGAAGGACGACGGGGACATGGGCGCCGGCATCTTCAACGGGGACGTGGGCGTCATCCGGGAGATCGACCCCTCCGGCGAGCAGATCACCGTCCGTTTTGACGACAGGACCTGCGTCTATACCCCGGAGCTGCTGGGGCAGCTGGACATGGCCTACGCCATCACCGTCCACAAGGCCCAGGGCAGCGAGTATCGGGCCGTGGTGTTGGTGTCGGCGCCGGCGGCGCCGGGGCTGATGGTCCGGGGCGTGCTGTACACCGCCATCACCCGGGCCAGGGAACTGCTGGTCCTGGTGGGAGACGATCTGGTGCCGGGAAAGATGGCCGCCAACGACCGCCGCGCCCGGCGCTACAGCGGCCTGCGCCGCCGCCTGCGGCAGGGAGGTGCGCTATGAGCTTTCTGGACAGAGTGAATCAGGTGCAGAAGGCGGTGGGAGATCTGCTGTTTCCCCGCCGCTGCCCCTTCTGCGACGCCATTGTGGAGAAGGACCTGCTGTGCCGGCGGTGCCGCGGCGCCCTGCCCTTTACGGAGGGCCGCGCCCTGCAGAAAGGGACCTTCGGCCGCTGCGCCTCGCCCCTGTGGTACGAGGGGGACGTGCGCAAGGCCATCCTGCGGTATAAATTCAACGGGCGGATGGGCGGCCTGAACTGCTTCGGGTCCCTGATGGCCCAGTGTGCCGCCGAGGAGCTGAGCGGAGAATTCGACGCCATCACCTGGGTGCCCATAAGCCGGAAGCGGCTGCGGCAGCGGGGCTTCGACCAGAGCCGCCTGCTGGCGGCCAGCGTCTGCGTGGACTGGCACACCGAGCCGGTGGAGACGCTGAAAAAGGTGGTGGACAACCCGCCCCAGTCGGGCACGGAGGACGCCGCCGCCCGGCGGGCCAACGTACTGGGCGTCTACGAGCCGGCGGATCCGGCGGCCATCGCCGGAAAACGCTGGCTGCTGGTGGACGACGTGATCACCACCGGCTCCACGCTGGCGGAGTGCGCCCGGGTCCTGAAGGAGGCCGGCGCCGCCGACGTGGTCTGCCTGACCCTGGCCGCCGCCCGGCGGGGATAGGGCGAAAAAAGCAAAAAATATCCTATTGCAAAAGGGAAACGCCGTCGGTATAATATACTATACGACTGAAAAGGATACCCGTGATCCTCCGGGATCATTCCCATACAACTCAGCGGATAAGGAGAACGACATGTGTGCATTTGCTAAAGATATCGGCATCGATCTAGGCACCGCTTCGGTGCTGGTCTACATCAAGGGCAAGGGGCTGGTGCTGAACGAGCCCTCCGTGGTGGCCATCAACAAGGACGACGGCAAGCTGCTGAAGGTGGGCGCCGAGGCCCAGGCCATGCTGGGCCGCACCCCCGGCAACATCGTGGCCATCCGCCCCCTGCGGGAGGGCGTCATCTCGGATTACGACATGACGGAGCGGATGCTGCGGGAATTCATCCACAAGGTCCGCGGCGGCTGGCAACTGTTCAAGCCCCGGGTCATCATCTGCGTCCCCTCCGGCATCACCGAGGTTGAAGAGCGTGCCGTGGTGGACGCCGGCATCCAGGCGGGCGCCCGCCGTGTGTACCTCATCGAGGAGCCTGTGGCGGCGGCCATCGGCGCCGGCATCGATATCGCCAAGCCGGACGGCCACATGGTGGTGGACATCGGCGGCGGCACCAGCGACATCGCGGTGATCTCCCTGGGCGGCGTGGTGGAGTCCGCCTCCATCAAGGTGGCAGGCGACCAGTTCAACGAGTCCATCGTCAAGTATATGCGCCGCAAGCACAATCTGCTGATCGGCGAGCGTACGGCCGAGACCATGAAGATGCAGATCGGCTGCGTCTTCCCCAAGGAGGAGGAGGCCACCATCGAGATCAAGGGCCGCTGCCTGATGACCGGTCTGCCCCGGTCCCTGACCGTCACCTCCACGGAGATGATGGAGGCCTTTGAGGAGCCGGTGGAGCGGATCCTGGAGGCCGTCCACGGCGTGCTGGAGCGGACGCCGCCGGAGCTGGTGGCCGACATCTCCAACAACGGCATCGTCATGACCGGCGGCGGCAGTCTGATCGAGGGCTTTGACAAGCTGATCACCGCCCGCACCGGCATCCACACCCAAGTGGCGGAGGACGCCATCTCCTGCGTGGCCCTGGGCACCGGCAAGAGCCTGGACGACATCGATGACATGAGCGACGGCACGGTGAACCTGAGCCGGCGCCGCCAGATGAACTGAACATAAGTGAAATGCCCGGTTCCGGGCATTTCCCATGTTATGAATGATTCCAGAAAAAGACAGACGGAAACATCACGGAGGAGGAGACTGAGATGAAATTTTCCAGCAAGGTGCAGCGCTGCGGGCTTTCGCCCATGCGGAAGTTCCACCCCTTTGCAGTGGCTGCCCAGGCGCGCGGCCGCAAGATCTATCACCTGAATATCGGCCAGCCCGATATCGAGACGCCGCCGGAGTATTTTGAAGCGGTGCGCAGCTTCAACCAGGACGTGCTGGCCTACGCCCCGTCCCCCGGCATCCCGGCGCTGATCGAGGCGATCCGCAGCTACTACGCCAAGCTGGACATGCATTTCTCGTCCGATGAGATCCTGATCACCACCGGCGGCTCTGAGGCCCTGTCCATCGCCTTCCAGTGCATCCTGGACGACGGCGACGAGGTGCTGATCCCCGAACCCTTCTATCCCAACTACAACACCATGGTGGCCACCTGCGGCGCCTGGATCCACCCCATCCCCACCAGCCCCGAGGAGGGCTACCACTACGCCGACCGGGCCAGGATCGAGGCGGAGATCAACGAGCACACCCGCGCCATCGTGGTCACCAACCCCGGCAACCCCACCGGCGCCGTGCTGACCCACGAGGAGATGCGCATGATCGTGGACGTGGCCAAGGAGCACAACCTCTTCGTCATCGGCGACGAGGCCTACCGCGAGTTCGTCTACGCCGGCGAGCCCCTGCAGTCCATGGGCGAGTTTGCCGACGCCGCCGAGAACGTGATCCTGGCCGACACCGTTTCCAAGCGGTTTTCCGCCTGCGGCGCCCGCATCGGATGCCTGATCTCCCGGAACCACGAGTTCCTGGGCCACGCCATCAAGTACTGCCAGGCCCGCCTGTCCGTGGCGACTCTGGACCAGGTGGCCTCCGCCGCCCTGTACAACGTGGGGCCGGAGTACTTCGAGGCCGTCCGCAAGGAGTACAAGCTCCGCCGCGACACGGTGGTGTCCGCCCTGCAGAAGATCCCCGGCGTGATCTGCACCTGCCCCCGGGGCGCCTTCTACGTGATGGCCGCCCTGCCTGTGGACGACGCCGACAAGTTCCAGCAGTGGCTGCTGGAGGAGTTCGAGGACAACGGCGACACCGTTATGTTCGCCCCCGGCGAGCCCTTCTACGCCACCCCCGGCAAGGGCCGCAACGAGATCCGCATCGCCTACGTGCTCAAGCAGGAGGATCTGGAGCGGGCCATGGAGCTGCTGGCCAAGGGCATCGAGGCGTACAACGCCCGCTGATAAAATACCCGTGCGCAGGGGCGGCCTTTGCCGCCCCTGTGTTCATCAAAGAGAGAGGGAGATGCGCCATGTTTCAGGGATATACCCAGGAGACCGTGGATTTCATGTGGGGGATCCGCTTCAACAACGACCGGGAGTGGTTCCTTCCCCGCAAGGAGATCTATCAGCAGCACCTGCTGCAGCCCACCAGGGAGCTGGCCCAACAGGTGTACGACGCCCTGGCGGCGGAGCTGCCGGACGAGCCGCTGCTGATGAAGGTCTCCCGCATCTACCGGGACGCCCGGCGGCTCTTCGGCCGGGGACCCTACAAGGACCACCTGTGGTTTTGCGTCCGCACCGGCGACAAGGACTGGACCGGCCACCCCACCTTCTATTTTGAGATCACCCCCGAGGACTACAGCTACGGCATGGGCTTCTGGGAGGCGAAGGCGGAGCTGATGCGCCACTACCGCCGGGCAATCGAGACCCGCCCGGAGGAGCTGGCGACCCTGGTGCGCCGCTTCAACCGGCAGAAGACCTTTACGCTGGAGGGCCCCGCCTATGCCAGGTCAAAAGGGGAGGTGGACCCCCTGCTGCAGCCCTGGTACCGGATGAAGTCCATCAACCTGGGTCACACGGCGCCTCTGGACGAGAAGATCTTCTCCCCGTCCCTGGCCGACGAGGTCATCGCCGGCCTGAAGGAGCTGATCCCGTTTTACCGCTACTTTGCGGCCCTCTGCGCCGAGGTCTACAGGGAGAGCTGAGGGCCGGCGCCCACTCACACGACGGATAGAAAACGCATCCCCGGAAAGCATGCCGCTTTCCGGGGATGCGTTTTGTGCCTTTTGATTCTTCTCACCGCGTGTTGACCGGGGTGACGGTGTAGCCCTTGGCCCGGAGGCTTTCCACCAGGCCGCCCTCGCCCAGCAGATGGGCCAGGCCCACTGCGTAGAAGACGGTTTTGCCGCTGTGGAGATAGCCCTCGGCCACCTCCAGCATGCCCGCGTTGCGGTCGGTCTCCATCTTCTGGTGATACTCGTCGTAGATGGCCAGCTCGTCCTCGTCCAGCTCCGCGCGCTCCTCCTCGGAG
>JAFRSI010000179.1 GCA_017427645.1 Oscillospiraceae bacterium
AATAAGCAGCGACACGCGGACCCCCGCCGGGATTATCCCGGCGGGGGTCCGCTTGTCGCTGTCTTCGTCCCGGCCCTTCAGCCAGCCAGGATCTGGAATTTCAATACGCCGCTGACGGCGGAGATCCGGGCGATCATCTCATCCAGGCCCTCCGTCATCTCGCTGGTCTCCGCGGAGATGGTCACGCCGGCGCAGCCGTTGGTGGGGATGCTCTGGTTGATGGTGAGTATATTCGCGCCGGAACCGGCAAAGATAGACAGGTAATGGCTCAGCACCCCCGGCATATCCTTCAAGAGGGCGTAGAAGGTCAGGATCTGACCGGCCTTCATGTCCTGAAAGGGCTGCACCGCGTCCTTATACTTGTAAAAGGCGCTGCGGCTGATCCCCACGGCGGCAGCCGCCTCGCCCACGGTGCGCACCTCGCCCACCTGGAGCATCCGCTTGGCCTCGGCCACCTTGACAAAAATCTCCGGCAGCGCGTCTGCCGACACGATATAGTATTTTTTCCCCACGTCTCTCACCCTTCGTCCATATACGAAAAACAAATATCCTTGTTTTGTCCTTGTCATAGTAACATATTCTGCGCGGCGTGACAAGTCTTTTTTCCTGGAGGTGTTTCATGGCCGAAAAGCAACGGGCGTTCCTTCTGCGCTGGGGGTATCGCGCCGCCGTGGCGGCCCTGATCTGGCTGGCGGCACGGTATCTGCTCCCCTGGCTGCTGCCCTTCCTGCCCGCCCTGGCCGCCGCCACGCTGCTGGAGCCTCTGGTGGAGCGGGTCCGACGGCGGACCCGCATCAAGCGGAATTTTCTGGCGGCGGTGATCACGCTGGCGGCTCTGGCAGCGGTCTGCGGACTTCTGTTCACTGTGGCGTCGCTGCTGCTCCGCCAGGCGCGGCAGGTACTGGCCGCCCTGCCGGCGGCCCTTTCCCGGGTGCCCGCGCTGGTGCAGTCCATTCTGGATCGGCTGGACCGGTTCTGCGCCGCCTGCCCCGAGGGGCTGCGGGAGGACCTGGATGCCTGGATCGCCCGGCTGCCCCGGCTGGCAGACACCGCCGCCGAGCGGGTCTCCGCCGCCGCTCTCCGGCTGATGGCCTCCGGCGTCGCCGCCCTGCCCCATCTGGTCCTCTTCTGCGCCGCCACCGCCCTGGGGACCTTCTTCTGCCTGAGCAGCTACCCTGCCATCGCCGCCTTTCTGCGCCGGCAGCTGACAGGGGCCCAGCGGCGCCGGGTCCGGGAGGTCCGCACCCACCTCTTCGCCACGGCGGGCAAGTGGCTGCGGGCCCAGGCCGCCCTGCTCACTCTCACCTTCGTCCAGCTGCTGGCGGGCTTCCTGCTGCTTCGCCAGCCCTATGCCCTGCTGCTGGCCTTTCTGATCGCGCTGATCGACGCCCTCCCCGTTTTGGGGACGGGCACGGTGCTGCTGCCCTGGGCGGCCTTTCTCCTGCTGCTGGGCCGCACGCCCCGCGCCCTGGCCCTGACGGCCCTCTACGCCGTCATCGCCCTGGTGCGCACCGCCGCCGAGCCCCGGATCGTGGCGGCCCAGGCGGGTCTGCCGCCGCTGGCGGCGCTGATGGCCATGTACGCGGGCTTTCGGGCCTTCGGCGTAGGCGGTATGGTGCTGCTGCCCCTGGCGCTGCTCCTGGTCAAGGAGCTCCACGACGCCGGGTGTATCCGCATCTGGAAATAACGCGCCACGTTTCCTCTTCCCTTTTTCGCCTGCCTGTGATAAAATATTTTATTATGCGGCAAGGGAGGCGGTGAAAATGTCGAAGCAGAAGCGGGCGGATCTTCTGCTGGTGGTGGTCACCGCCTTCTGGGGCAGCTCCTATTACCTGTCGAACCTGTGTCTGCAGGAACTGCCGCCCATGTGGCTGACGTCGTTCCGCTTTCTCACCGCCTTTTTTCTGCTGGCGGCCGTCTTCTTTCCCCATATCCGCCGGGTCTCCGCTGCCACGCTGAAGTACAGCCTTTACGTGAGCCTGTCACTGGTGGGGTGCTACACCTTCTATGGCTACGGCCTCACCCGCACCTCCCTGTCCAACGCCGGCTTCATCTGTGCCCTCCCCGTGGTCTTCACGCCTCTCCTGGACTTTGTATTCCACCGGACGAAGCCCCACCGCAAGCTGATTATCTGCCTCGTGCTGTGTACGGCAGGTCTCGGTCTGATGACGCTGAACGAGCAGTTCCGCCCCCGCAGCGGCGATCTGCTGTGTCTGGGGGTGGCGTTCTGCTACGCCATAGACCTGCTGCTGACGGAGGAGGCGGTCCGCCGGGAGAACGTGGATCCCCTGGCCCTGGGCGTGTGTCAGCTCGGGGTGGTGGGCGTCATCACGCTGGTCCTGTCCCTGTTCATCGAGACGCCCACGCTGCCCAGGACCCCCGCCGTCTGGGCGTCCGCCATATTCCTGGGGATCTTCTGCACGGGCGTCGCCTTCGTGATCCAGAGCGTGCAGCAGCAGTACACCACCGCCACCCACGTGGGACTGATCTTCACCCTGGAGCCGGTGTTCTCCGCCACGGTGGCCTTTTTCCTGGCCGGCGAGCGCCTCCTGCCCCGGGCCTATCTGGGCGCCGTGCTGATGCTGCTGAGCCTGGTGCTGATGGAAATCGACTGGCCCCCCCAAGAAAGAACGCGCGTGAAACCAGCTCCATAAGTGACAAACCGCTGTAAGGCATGAACACCTTACAGCGGTTTCCTTATTTGACGTTCTTCGCTGCCCACGCCAAAAGAATATCCTTCTCGTTGGGCAGTCGCTCCTCCAGCACCTGGTCCAGCAGGCAGCGCAGCATCTCCCCCACCGCGGGCCCCTGCAGACCCAGCTCCATCATATCGCGCCCGTTCACCGCCAGCTGCCCCAGAGAGAAGCAGGCCTCGGATGCGATCAGCCCGTCAGCGATCCGCTTTACCTCGTCCAGCTCGTCCAATCGGCTGCGGTACGCCGCGGCCTGGGCCAGAATATCCGCCCGCTTCACCGAAAGGAGCTGCTCCATCCCCTGGGGGCCCAAAACGTTCAGGCAGCGGCGTACGCTCCGCCGGCCGGGGACGATCTCCCGGTCGTGCCGCTCCACCAGGCGCAAGATGGCGTCCCGGCTATCGTTGTCGAACTTCAGCCGCCTCATGGCCTCTGCCGCCAGGATCCCGCTGCGCTCCGCGTGTCCGTGGAAATGGGCCTCTCCCTGCGCATCCTCTGTAAAGCAATCCGGCTTTCCCAAATCGTGGAATAAAAGCGTCCAGCGGACGACGGGATCCGGCGGGGCGGCCCCCACCGCCCGGGCGGTATGCTCCCAGACGTCAAAGCAGTGATAGCGATTCCGCTGAGGAAAACCCACCGCGGGCAGGATCTCCGGCAGGAAGACACCAAAGATCTCCGGCGCCTCCAGCAGAACGCGGCTCGCATCCGGCCCCGTCAGCAGCTTGGTCATCTCCACCCGGAGACGCTCGGCGGCGATGCTGCGGAGCATGGGCGCACAGCTGCGCATGGCCTCCCTGGTTTCTTTTTCCACGGCAAAGCCCAGGACGGAGGCAAACCGCAGGCCCCGCATGATCCGCAGGGCGTCCTCGGAAAAGCGCCGCTCCGGCGAGCCCACGCAGCGGATCTGTCTGCGCGCCAGGTCCTCCCGACCGCCGAACAGGTCGATGATCCGCCCGTCAGCCTCCATTGCCATGGCGCCGACGGTGAAATCCCGGCGGCACAGATCCTCCTCCAGAGAGTCGGAAAAGCGCACCGTGTCAGGGTGGCGGTGGTCGGAATACACGCCGTCGGTCCGGAAGGTGGTGACTTCGAAGGAGGCGCCGCCCCGCCGGACGGTGACGGTGCCGTGCTGCAGTCCCGTGGGGATGCTGTGGCCGGGAAAGAGGGCCATCACCTGCTCCGGCCGGGCCGACGTGGTGAGATCCCAGTCCTCCGGCGTGCGGCCCAGGAGGGTATCGCGGACACACCCGCCCACGGCGCAGGCCTCGTAGCCAGCCTGCTGCAGGCGCTGCAGGATCTCTCTGACCGGCTGCGGCATCATGTCGCTTTCCCCCTTCCGTCGTCGTTTCCCCAAAGAAATCGGTTGCACTTTCTCTATTCCCGTATTATAATAAACGGTACGAAAAAATGCAACGCGGGATTTCCGCGTTCCGGGAGGAGACCGTCATGCTGCATCCCTCGATAGATTTCACCGTATATATGCGCCCCGGCGTCCGCGTCCATCTGGCGGGCATCGGCGGCGTTTCCATGTGCCCGCTGGCCGAGGTGCTGGCCCGGATGGGCCTCACCGTGCAGGGCTCGGACATGAACGAGAGCCCGACGGTGGAGCATCTGCGCTCCCTTGGCATCGAGGTGGCCATCGGCCACAGCGCCGAAAACCTGCGTCAGTGCGACGTGGTGATCCGCACCGCCGCCATCAAGGACGACAACCCCGAAATCGCCGGCGCCGTGACCCGCGGCATCCCCGTATACGAGCGGGCCCAGGCCTGGGGCGCCATCATGCGGGAGTACGAGAACGCCCTGTGCATCGCCGGCACCCACGGCAAGACCACCACCACCTCCATGGCCACCCATATCTTCATGGCCGCCGGGGCCGACCCCACGGTGATGATCGGCGGCACGCTGCCTCTGCTGCACCACGCCGGCTACCGGGTGGGCCACGGAGACACCATCATCCTGGAGAGCTGCGAGTACTGCGACTCCTTCCTCAACTTCTTCCCCACCGTGGCGGTGATCCTCAACGTGGCCGCCGACCACCTGGACTACTTTGCGGACCTGAACGCCATCAAGCGCTCCTTCCGCGCCTTTGCCGACCTGGTGCCCGAGGAGGGCTGCACCGTGGCCAACTGGGACGATCCCGGCGCCAGGGACGCTCTCGCCGGCTATACCGGCCAGCTCCGCTGGTTCAGTCTCAAGGACCGCTCCGTCTTCTGCCATGCGGAAAACGTGGCCTATTACGACGGTCTGCCCTCCTTTGACATCGTGATCGCCGGGCAGGTATACGCCCACGTGGATCTGCAGGTGGGCGGCTCGCACAACGCGTCCAACGCCCTAGCCGCCGCCTGTTCGGCCTGGGTCCTGGGTGTGGACGGCAAGTTCGTGGCCGAGGGCCTCAATAGATTCCTGGGCGCCGGGCGCCGCTTCGAGCGCAAGGGCACCTTCCACGGCGCCGACGTATACGACGACTATGCCCATCACCCCGACGAGCTCCACGCCCTGCTGACCATGGCCCGCCAGCGGCCCTATGAGCGCATTATCTGCGCCTTCCAGCCCCACACCTACTCCCGCACGAAAAAGCTCTTCGACCAGTTCGTAGCGGAGCTGAAGCTGCCGGACGTCACCGTTCTGGCAGAGATCTACGCCGCCCGGGAGCAAAACGACATCGGCATCTCCTCCCGGGACCTGGCCGCCCAGATCCCCGGCGCCGTCTACTGCCCCACGCTGAACGACGTCACCGACACGCTGGCGAAGCTCGCCCGCCCCGGCGACCTGATCCTGACCGTGGGCGCCGGCGACATTTTCCGCGCCGGCGAGCAGCTGGTAAAGCGCGGATAAGGCCCCTGAACCGTGATTCGTCCCGGAGCGTTGGCTCCGGGACAATTTTTTTCAAATTTTTTCAAAAATCTTCTCATGAAAAAGAGGAAAAAGGAAAGTTTTTTGGTATATAAGATTAGGTGACTATGGAGCGCCCGGCGAATTCGGGCGCCGTCCGCAGCGGCGGTGAGAGGAGGTGCAGCGCCGTGGCCTTTCCCCAGAGCTTTATGGACGAGCTGATCGCCCGAAACGACATTGTGGATGTGGTGGGCGGCTACGTGACGCTGCAGTCCAAGGGCGGCAGCTACTGGGGCTGCTGTCCCTTCCACAACGAGAAGACCCCCTCCTTCCACGTACTGCCGGACAAGCAGTTCTACCACTGCTTCGGCTGCAAGAAGGGCGGCGGCGTCATCAACTTCATCATGGACATCGAAAACCTGTCCTTCCCCGACGCCGTGCGGTTCCTGGCCAAGCGGGCCAATATGGAGGTGCCGGCGGAGGAGCGGGACGGCAGCGAGCAGCTCCGCCGCCGCATCCTGGAGCTGAACCGGGACGCCGCCCGGTTCTACTACGAGACGCTCCAGGGGGACGACGGCGCCGCAGTCCGGGCCTATCTGGACAAGCGGCAGATCCGCCGGAGCATCGCCGTGCGCTTCGGCATGGGCGCCGCGCCGGACAGCTGGGACGCCCTGCTGCGGGCCATGACCGCCAAGGGCTATACGAAAACGGAGCTCATCAGCGCAGGTCTGGCTGTGCAGAACAAAAACGGCCGCATCTACGACAAATTCCGCAACCGGCTCATGCTGCCGGTGGTGGACGTGCGGGGCGACGTGGTGGGCTTCGGCAGCCGTGTGCTGGACAAGTCGGAGCCCAAGTACATGAACACACCGGAGACCGCGGTTTACAGCAAGCGGCGGGTCCTCTACGGGCTGAATCTGGCCCGGAAGACAAAGCGGCCCAACATCATCCTCTGCGAGGGCAACCTGGACGTGGTGACCCTGCATCAGGCGGGCTTTGACAACGCGGTGGCCTCCATGGGCACGGCGCTGACCCAGGAGCAGCTGCGGCTGCTCAGCCGCTACACCAAGGAGCTGGTGCTCTGCTACGACAACGACAACGCCGGACAGCAGGCCACCCAGCGGGCCCTGGATCTGCTGAACAATTCGGAATTCACTGTAAAGGTACTTCGCCTGCCAAACCGCATGGATAACGGCGTTCCCATGAAGCAGGACGCCGATGATTTCATCAAGGCCTACGGGCCCGACGCCTTTGAGCGGCTGCTCAACGGCAGCGAGGGCGGCATCGAGTTCCGCATGGCCCAGATCGCGGGCAAGTACGACCTCACCAACGACGAGCAGCGGGTGGCCTACGCCGCTGAGATCAGCGGCGAGCTGTGCAAGCTGGACAACGCCGTGGAGCGGGAGATCTACACCGCCCGGGCCGCCCAGACCGCCGGCCTCTCAGCCGAGGCCCTGCGGCTGGAGGTGAAGCGGGCCCTGCGCCGCAGGATCGCCGCCGATAAAAAGCGCCGCGAGCGCCGGGAGCTGAATCCCGCCGTGTCGCTGCAGCCCCAGGAGCGGGGCATCCGGTATGAAAACCTGCGCAGCGCCATGGCCGAGGAGGGCGTGATCCGACTGCTGCTCCAGGACCCGGGCCTGTTCGCCGGCCCCATCCCCATCGAGCCGGAGGACTTCTCCTCCCCCCTGCTGGGGCGCATCTACGGGCTGCTGTGGCGGGACAAGGAGGCCGGCTGCGCGCCCGGTATCGCACGGCTGACGGAGGATCTGACGTCCCAGGAGATGAATCATCTGAGCGCGCTGGTGCAGAGGCCGGAATCCGCTGCCAACGGGGCGCAGGCCCTGCGGGACTACATAGCGGTGATCCGCCAGGAAAAGGAAAAACGAGACGGCAGCAGCGAGGATCCGCTGGCCGCCGCCGTCCATACATTCAAACAAAAAAAGGGATACGGAGGAAAGCAACATGGATGAGAAAATGACACCGGAGCAGCTGGAGCAGATGGCCGATCAGCTCCTGGCGGAAAACCCGGAGGAGCCCGCCAAGGACGGCGGCAAGGAGTCCACCCACAAGAAGCCCAAGAATCCCAAGCTGGATGACAAGACCATCGCCACTCTTCCTGCGGCCGCCATGCTGCAGAGCAACGACAAGCTGAAGGAGCTGTTCGTCCGCGCCAAGAAGAAGGGCAAGATCAACGCCGGCGAGCTCAGTGACGTGCTGGACGAGATGGAGCTGGACAACGAGCAGATGGACAAGATCTACGACTCGCTGGAGGCTCTGGGCATCGATCTGGGCGGCGAAGAGCTGCTGAACGACCTGCCCGACGACGTGGAGCCCGCCCTGGAGGAGATCGCCGAGATCGAGGAGGAGGAGCTGGTCGACCCCAACACCCTGGTGGACAGCTTCAACATCGACGACCCCGTGCGCATGTACCTGAAGGAGATCGGCAAGGTCTCCCTGCTGACCGCCGAGGAGGAGGTGGCCCTGGCCACCGTCATGTCCGAGGGCAATCTGGCCCGTGAAGCCATTGCCCAGGCCGAGGAGGACGGCCAGCCCCTGTCCGAGGAGGAGTTGATCCCCCTGCGGCAGAAGATCACCGCCGGCGACGCCGCCAAGCAGAAGCTGGCCGAGGCCAACCTGCGTCTGGTGGTCTCCATCGCCAAGCGATACGTGGGCCGCGGCATGCTGTTCCTGGATCTGATCCAGGAGGGCAACCTGGGCCTCATCAAGGCCGTGGAGAAGTTCGACTACACCAAGGGCTACAAGTTCTCCACCTACGCCACATGGTGGATCCGCCAGGCCATCACCCGCGCCATCGCCGACCAGGCCCGCACCATCCGCATCCCCGTCCATATGGTGGAGACCATCAACAAGGTGATCCGGGTCAGCCGCCAGCTTCTCCAGGAGCTGGGCCACGATCCCAGCGCCGAGGAGATCTCCCAGGAGATGAACATGCCGGTGGACAAGGTGCGTGAGATCCTGAAGATCGCTCAGGAGCCGGTCTCCCTGGAGACCCCCATCGGCGAGGAGGAGGACAGCCATCTGGGCGACTTCATCCCCGACGAGGGCGCCAGCGAGCCCAGCGAGGCCGCCAGCTTCACCCTGCTGAAGGAGCAGCTGGTGGACGTGCTCAGCACCCTGACCCCCCGGGAGGAAAAGGTGCTGAAGCTGCGCTTCGGCATCGAGGACGGCCGCACCCGCACCCTGGAGGAGGTGGGCAAGGAGTTCAACGTGACCCGTGAGCGCATCCGTCAGATCGAGGCCAAGGCCCTGCGCAAGCTGAGACATCCTTCCCGCAGCAAGAAGCTCAAGGACTTTTTGAACTGAGAGTAAACGTTGATTGCGGGGAATACGGATTCCCACGTCGGATGCTGACGCATCCTCCTCGGAATGACGGAGCGCGTTTCCTGTCTGTCATTGCGAGGGCCGCAGGCCCGCGGCAATCCGTCGATTCCCCGCTGTAGGAGGTACACCCATGACGCTTAACTATAAGGACATCCCCCTGGAGATCCTGCCCCGGCTCCGTGACGGCAGCGGCGATACCCTCGCCCGCCGGGTCAGGGACGAAAACGGACTCATCATGCACGGCACCCTGCCCCCCGGCTCCTCCATCGGCGTCCACACCCACGAGGGGAATTACGAGGTGATGTACTTCATCTCCGGCTCCGGCAAGGTGATCGACGACGGCGTGGAGGTGCCCGTCGGCCCCGGCTCCGTGCAGTACTGTCTCACCGGCCACAGCCACAGCACCATCAACACCGGCGACGAAGATCTGGTGTTCTTCGCCGTGGTGCCCAACAAGTAAACAGCGAAAAGGACCGCCTACAGAGGCGGTCCTTTTTTTCGTGCGCAAAAAAACAGACGCGATCGCTCGCGTCTGTTTTCTCTCGGTATTGTTGGTGAAACTTACTTGAGCTCGACCTTGCCGCCGACTTCCTCGACCTTCTTCTTGAGCTCCTCGGCCTCGTCCTTGGACAGGGCTTCCTTCATGGTGGTGGGAGCGCCCTCGACAGCGGCCTTGGCCTCGGCCAGACCCAGACCCATGACCTCGCGGACGACCTTGATGACCTTGATCTTCTGAGCGGCGTCGAAACCGGTCAGGACCACGTCAAACTCGGTCTTCTCCTCGACGGCGGGGGCAGCAGCGCCGGCAGCGGGAGCAGCCATGGCAGCGGCGGAAACGCCGAACTCGGCCTCCAGAGCGTGCACCAGCTCGCTGAGCTCCAGCACGGTGAGAGCCTTGACTTCCTCGATCAGAGCAGTAATCTTCTCAGACATTGTAATTTCCTCCTAATTAGTAGAATGATGTTTGTGGGGGATCGTGCCGCTTACTCAGCGGCGGCTTCCTCAGCGGGAGCGCCGTTCTTCTCGGCGATCTGCTTAAGGACGCAGGCCAGAGCGGAAATGGGAGCCAGCATGGTACCCAGGACCTGAGCCTGCAGAACGGGCAGTGCGGGAATGGCAGCCAGAGCCTGGATGGTCTCCAGAGAGACGACCTTGCCCTCCATGAAGCCGCCCTTGATCTCGAACTTGCCGTTGAGCTTCTTCGCGTAGTCAGCGATCACGCGGGCGGGAGCGACGGGATCGTCAGCGCAGACAGCCAGAGAAGTGGTGCCGTTGAGCTGATCGTCCAGATCGTTCAGGCCGCAGTTGTTGAACGCGAAGCGCAGCAGGGTGTTCTTGATGACGGCGTAGTCCACGTTGTTCTGACGGCAATCAGCGCGCAGAGCGGTATCCTCTGCCACGGTGATGCCCTTGTAGTCCACGATGACGCCGGCAGCCGCTTTCTGCAGCTTCTCGGTCAGCGCCGCCACGATCGCCTGCTTTTCAGACAGAACCTTTGCGTTGGGCATTCTTTTGTTTCACCTCCATGAGAATTGGTCGGTGCGTTCAAAAAAGGAAACCGTCCTCCGGTCGAAAGACACAGAGGACGGGTAAGCAATCAAACGATTTGCCATCCTCGGCAGGATTTACGGCCTTGCGGCCACCTGCTGTCTTTGGAACGCAACGAAAGTATTATATCCGCGGGATCGGCGGTTGTCAACCCCGAAGATATCTTTTTTGCGGGAATACGGATTCCCACGTTGGCCCTGTGGGCCTCCTCGGAATGACACCTCATCCGTCACGGCTTCGCCGTGCCACCTTCCCCTCAAGGGGAAGGCTGGGATAAGGGCATTCCTGCAGCACCCAAGAAAGAAGGACAAGTGCGCGGATCGGCGAGCAGGTTTTTCGTCGGGCAAGGCGGAAAACCGCAGGAATACTTTGTGTATTTCAAGGCTTTCCAACGCGGCACGGCGGAAAAGATGCCGGCGAGATGCGTGCAGGGACTTCTTTCGCGGGTGCGAAAGATACGGGACGCGGACGGAAGAGGCCGGAGATTTCCGAGGCGGCTTTGTGTCAGGCGAAACGAAAAGCGGAGGGAATACTTTGTGTATTTCCGAGCATTTTCGTGATGCATGGCGCGAAGGCGGCCGGAAAGATCGGCCGGTTTCCGTTCGTGTTGCGTATCAAAAACAATTAGAGCTGCTTGGCGGCGTTCATCTTCACGCCGGGGCCCATGGTGGAAGCGGCCACGCAGGAGCGGATATACTGGCCCTTGGCGGCGGCGGGCTTGGCCTTGATGATGGCGCCCATGAGAGCAGTGTAGTTCTCGTACAGCTTGTCAGCGCCGAAGGAGACCTTGCCGATGGGGCAGTGGATGATGTTCGTCTTGTCCAGACGATACTCCACCTTACCGGCCTTGACTTCCTTCACGGCCTTGGCCACGTCGGGGGTCACGGTGCCGGCCTTGGGAGAGGGCATCAGACCCTTGGGGCCCAGCAGCTTACCGAGGCGGCCGACGACGCCCATCATGTCGGGAGAGGCGACGACCACGTCGAAGTCGAACCAGTTCTCCTTCTGGATCTTCTCCACCATATCCATATCGCCCACGTAGTCGGCGCCGGCCTCACGGGCAGCGTCGGCCTTGTCGCCCTTGGCGAACACCAGGACGCGGGCGGTCTTGCCGGTGCCGTTGGGCAGCACGATGGCGCCGCGGACCTGCTGGTCGGCGTGACGGGAGTCAACGCCCAGCTTCACGTGCAGCTCCACGGTCTCGTCGAACTTGGCGCTGGCGGTCTTGCAGATCAGGTCCAGGCCCTCCTTGGGGTCATACAGCGCGGCGCGGTCGATCTGCTTGGCGATTTCTTTATATTTCTTACCTCTAAACATCTCAAACCCTCCTTACTCGCCCACGACGACGCCCATGGAGCGGGCGGTGCCGGCGATCATGCTCATGGCGGCCTCCAGGGAGGCGGCGTTCAGATCACGCATCTTCAGCTCGGCGATCTTCTGGATGGAGGCCTTGGAGATGGTGGCTACCTTGGTCTTGTTGGGGACGCCGGAGCCGGACTCAATGTTGCACTCCTTCTTGATGAGGACAGCCGCGGGAGGGGTCTTGGTGATAAAGGTGAAGGAGCGGTCGGAATACACGGTGATGACCACGGGAATGATCAGACCCATGTCATTCTTGGTGCGCTCGTTGAACTCCTTGGTGAACGCGGCGATGTTGACGCCGTGCTGGCCCAGAGCGGGGCCGACGGGGGGTGCGGGGGTCGCTTTGCCTGCAGGGATCTGCAGCTTCACATAACCAACAACTTTCTGTGCCATGAGTAGGCACCTCCTTCTTATCATGTGGTAACGCACGGCTGTTGGCGCCGTACGCCCTTGGCGAGACGCATTTCGCGTCTCTCCCACTCGCGCCGAATTCGCTTCCCTTCGGCTGCTGCCCAGCCTGTATACAAGCTGCGCAGTTTCCGTGTCACCCGACACGGGGGGCTTATTTCAGGACTTCCACCTGATCCAGTTCCAGCTCCACGGGGGTCTCGCGTCCGAACATGGACACCACCACGCGAACCTTGTTCTTCTCCGGCTCGATTTCCTCCACCGTGCCGGTGAAGGTGGACAGCGGGCCGTCGTTGATCCGCACGGTATCGCCCACCTGATAGCGGACGACGATCTCGTGCTTCTCCATCCCCAGCGCCAGGACTTCCTCCTCCGTCAGGGGGATGGCCTTGTTGGCCGTACCTACGAATCCCGTCACGCCGCGGATGTTGCGGATCAGATGCCAGGTATCGTCGGTCAGCACCATCTTGATCAGCACGTAACCGGGAAATACCTTGCGCTCCACTTCCTTGACCGTGCCGCTCTCCGTCACCTCGGTGACGTTCTCCATGGGGATCTCCATACGGAGCACCATGTCGTGGAGATTGCGGTTGTCCACGGCCTTCTCAATGGCAACCTTTACCGCGTTCTCGTAGCCGGAATAGGTATGGACCACATACCATTTCGCGTTATCAGCCATGTCCTTCCCTTTCAGGCGAACAGGCCGATCAGCGTATTGACCGCCAGAACAGCCACGGCGTCAAAGATCCAGATGACCACGCCCACAGCCAGGGAGCACAGCAGCACCGTGCCGGTGTCCTTGGCAGTCTTTTCAGCGCTGGGCCATACGATCTTCTTCAGTTCGCTGCGCATCTCGCGGAACCACTTGAAGTAGTCCTTCCTGGCCTTCTTCTCGACCTTTTTCTCGACCTTCTTCTCTTCAGCCATCGTTCTCTCCTCCGATTACTTGGTCTCGGTGTGGACCGTGTGCTTCTTGCAGAAGGGGCAATACTTGTTCATGGTCAGCTTGTCCGGGGTATTCTTCTTGTTCTTCATCGTGTTGTAGTTCCTCTGCTTGCACTCGTTGCAGCGGAGGGTGATTTTCACGCGCATGTAACGGCACCTCCTTATTAGATTAGGTATTTCGGGCGGTATTTCTGCCGCGAAATACCGATTGCCTCCCTGATCGGCGGCTGCTGCCTCTGCCCGCTTGAAGCGAAAAAAGCGCGCAAAAAGAAAGCACCCACTCACAGGTAAGGACGAGTATAGCACACTTTCTGCCGCCGGTCAACAACTTTTTCCTTGTTTTTCTTGAATTTTTTCGGATTTTTCAGCGCCTGCCTCCCCTTTTCTGTTGCCAAGCGGAGAGATTGCGTGTATAGTGAGAAAAGCAAGGCATGCTGCATGGCAAGGAGGCTCCTATGCACCACTTTGAGATACCAACCGCACGGCTGCTGCTGCGCCCTCTCACCGTCGCCGACGCCGAGGCCGTGTGGCAATGGGCCAGCGACGAGAACGTGGCCCGGTACATGGTCTACCCCACCTATACGGATCCGGACGCCGTGCGCGCCTGGCTGCGGCAGGTGGAGGCGAAGACGGACGCGTACGAGTTCGGCTTCCAGCGCCTCAGCGACGGCCTGCTGATCGGCAGCGGCAGCATCGGTCCGGATCGCAAAAAGGGCTTCTGGGGCTTCGGCTACAATCTGCGCCGGGACTGCTGGGGCATGGGTTACGCCACCGAGGCGGCGAGGGCCATGATCCAGTTCGCCCACGAGAATTTCGGCGCGACCCGCTTCCGGGCCAGCCATGCGGAGCCCAACCGGGCCTCCGGCCACGTGATGGAGAAGTGCGGACTGCACTTCGCGGGCTACGGCGCTTTCCAAAAGCTGGACGGAACCTGCCCGGGCCGATCCATGGAATATGAGGGTATACTTTACAAGGAGGACGGGCCCATGAAGATCATGGCCGTGGACTACGGCGACGCCCACACCGGCATTGCCATTTCCGATTTGACCGGCACCCTGGCCGGCTTCACCACCGTGATCAACAGCCGGAAGGAGCCGGTGGTGATCGCGGAGATCCAAAAGCTCATCGCGGAGCACGGCGTCACCGAGCTGGTGGTGGGCTACCCCAAGAATATGGACGGCTCCCTGGGCCCCCGGGCCGAAAAGTGCGCCGCCTTCGCCGGCGAGCTGGGCCGGGCCGCCTCCCTGCCCGTCACCCTCTGGGACGAGCGGCGCAGCACCGTGGAGGCCCACAGCATCCTGTTTGAAAACGGCAAGAACGCCAAGAAGCGGAAGAAGATCGTGGACGCGGTGGCCGCCAGCCTGATGCTGGAGAGCTATCTGACCCGCAAACGGCTGGAGGGTACGAGATGAAGGTCTGTATCGTCGGCGGCGGAGCGGCCGGCATGGCCGCCGCCATCACCGCCGCCCAGCGCGGTCACCAGGTGGTGCTGCTGGAGCGGCAGGCCCGGGTGGGCCGCAAGCTGCTGTCCACCGGCAACGGGCGCTGCAATCTCACCAATCTGCACGCCGACGGGAGCACCGTCCCCTATCACGGCGAGGATCCGGCCTTTGCCCGGGACATCCTGGCCCGGCCGGAGCTGAACGTGGCCTCCACCCTCTCCTGGTTTGCCTCGCTGGGCCTCCGCACCGTCGCAGAGGACGGCGGGCGCTTCTACCCCTGGTCCAATATGGCCGGCAGCGTGGTGGACGTGCTGCGCTTTGCCCTGGACCGCTGCGGCGTGACCGTGCGCACCTCCTGCACCGTCACCGGTGTCCGCGCCAGGGGCAGCGCCTTCTCCATCATGACGGAGGACGGCGACCTCTTCGCCGACGCGGTGATCCTGGCAGCCGGCGGGGCCGCCGGCGCCAAGGTGGGCGGCGTCATGGACGGCTACCGCATCGCCAAGGGCCTGGGCCACCACCGGACCGCCCTCTTCCCCGCCATCGTGCAGCTCCGCACCGATCCCACCTGGCCCCGCTCCCTGAAGGGCGTGAAGGCCCAGGCGGACGTGGCGATCCTGCGCCGCGGCGAGGTGCTGGCACGGCGCTGCGGGGAGATCCTGTTCACAGAATACGGCGTCAGCGGCCCGGCGGTCTTTGACGTGTCCCGCGCCGCCTCCCTGGGCGGGGACGGCCTGGTGTGCCGTCTGGATCTGCTGCCGGGGCAGGACGAGGCCGTCACCTTTGCGGATCTGGCACAGCGCCGTGAGCGCATGGCGCCGCAGGAGTCCCAGCTCCTGCTGACCGGGCTCCTGCACCCGCGCCTGGGGCAGACAGTCTGCCGGGCGGCGGGCTTTACGACACGCCCCGCCGGAGAGCTGTCGGACGACGACCTCCTGCAGATCGCCCAGCGGCTGCACCGCTTTGATCTGCCCGTCCTGGGCGTATGCGGCTTTGACCAGGCCCAGGTGACGGCGGGCGGCCTGCGGACCGACGAGTTCGACCCGCAGACGCTGGAGAGCCGGATCGTGCCCGGCTTCTACGCCTGCGGAGAGGTGCTGGACGTGGACGGCGACTGCGGCGGCTTCAACCTCCAGTGGGCCTGGTCCAGCGGACGGCTGGCGGGAGAGCTGCTTTCAAACGGCGAAGGGTAAGGACGGGAGGCCGGATTCCCACGCCAGTGACATCGGTCACTGGCTCGGAACGACAAAACATATGCGCAAAGGCCGGTGGGCGACGCCCACCGGCCTTTCTTATTTGGAAAAGCGATTATTCTCTTGTCCGCCGGTTGATGTACTCGGCCCGGACTTTGGAATACAGGATGGTCTGACTGCTGTAGAGTCCGCAGTAGCCGGAGAGCAGATAGCTGATGGCGCAGGTCATGGCGAAATACGCCAATCCGCCGCCGCCGAAGAGCTCCACACTCAGCAGGATGGAGGCCAGCGGGCAGTTCACCGCGCCGCAGAAGACCGCGATCAGACCCAGCGCCGCGCCGAAGCCCGCCGGAAGGCCCAGCAGGGCCCCGGCCACGCAGCCGAAGGTGGCGCCCACAAAGAAGGATGGCACCACCTCGCCGCCCTTGAAGCCAACGCCGATGGTGATGGCCGTGAAGACCAGCTTCCACAGCCAGGCCAGCGCGTCGGCGTGCCCCGCCACGGCGGCCTCGATGGTCTCCATGCCGGCGCCGTTGTAGCTGCCGCCGGTGAGCAGCGTCAGACCGATCAGTACGGCGGAGCCCACCACCACCCGCAGCCAGGGGTTCTTCAGGTACTTCTCCGCCGCGTGCTCCGTGTGGTGCAGGCCGCGGACGAAGAGGACGCTGACGATGGCGCAGGCGATGGCCAGCGCCGCCACCCGGAACATGGTCAGGACCTCCAGCTCCGGCATCGCCACAGCAAACCGCGTGGGGGCGATGTTCATCAGGCGGGACACCAGGTAGCCCATCAGCGAGGCGGTCAGGCAGGGCACCAGGCCCGCGTAGTACAGCACGCCCACGGAGATGACCTCCAGGGCAAACACAGTGGCCGTCAGCGGCGTGCCGAACAGGGCCGCAAAGACGCCGCTCATGCCGCACAGCGTGGCCAGGGGCAGGTCCTTCTCCCCCATCTGCAGCAGCTTGCCGGCCTGGTGGCCGATGCCGCCGCCGATCTGCAGGGCCGCTCCCTCGCGGCCGGCGCTGCCGCCCACCAGATGGGTCAGCACCGTGGCGATAAAGATCACCGGCACCAGCGCAGCCGGCACGTTGCGCCCGAAGTGGACCGACTCGATGATGGAGTTGGTCCCCTTCCCCTCCGTCTTCGTCACCTTATAGAGGGCCACGATGGCCAGACCGGCCAGGGGCATCAGGTACAGCACCCACCCGTGCCGGAGCCGCAGCTCCGTGGCCATGCCCACGCCCAGGTGGAACAGAGAGCCCACCACGCCCCCGATGCAGCCGATCAGCGCGCCCACCAGCATCCATTTGGCCAGAGCTCCCATATAGGCGCCCAGCGCGCGCATTTTATTCATCCAAAACCGTTGCATATTTCCGCTTTTCATCCTGTTCGTCGCTTCCCGCCTCCAAAATATTACAGCGGCCCTATTTATACCACGAACCGACGGCCGTGTCAATCGTTTCCGCCTGTCTCCGTGGCGGAATTCTCCGCTTTTCCCGTTTTTCGCCTTGATTATGCCGCTCAGGTGTTGTATAATATGTCGTTGGAGAGTACCGTGGGAACAAACGATATCTCCCCTATCACAATTGTCGATATACAGGAGGAAAAAGACATGAAATACGGTCGCACATTCAACTTCTCTGCCGGTCCGGCCATGATGCCTGAGCCTGTTCTGGAGGAGATCCGGGACGAGATGATGAACTACCGGGGCTCTGGTATGTGCGTCATGGAGATGAGCCATCGCTCCAAGGTATTCCAGCAGATCGTGGACGAGGCCGAGGCCGATCTGCGCGAGCTGATGAACATCCCCGACAACTACAAGGTCCTGTTCATCCAGGGCGGCGGCACGCTGCAGTTCGCCATGGTGGCCATGAACCTGATGAAGAACGGCAAGGCCGTCTACATCGAGACCGGCGCCTGGTCCAAGAAGGCCATTGCCGAGGCCAAAAAGTACGGTGAGGTCATCATCGGCGCCTCCTCCAAGGACAAGAACTTCTCCTATATCCCCGACTGCTCCGATCTGGATATCCCCGAGGATACCGACTACGTTTACATCTGCGAGAACGAGACCATCAACGGCGTCACCTGGAACACCCTGCCCAACACCAAGGGCCACGTGCTGGTGTCCGACCAGAGCTCCATGTTCCTGAGCAAGCCCTGCAACGTGGCCGATTACGGTCTGATCTGGGCCGGCGTGCAGAAGAACGTGGGCCCCGCCGGCATGGCAGTGGTCATCATCCGCGAGGACCTGATCCGCGGCGACCTGGATCCCAAGACCCCCATCTACATGATGTACAAGACCCACGCCGACGCCGGCTCCATGTACAACACCCCCAACTGCTGGGCCATCTACTGCTGCGGCAAAGTCTTCAAGTACCTGAAGAAGCTGGGCGGCCTGGAAGCCATGAATCAGATCAACGTCGACAAGGCCTCCGTGCTGTACGATTTCCTGGACAACAGCAAGTTCTTCAAGGCGGCTGTCGTGAAGGAAGACCGCTCCCTGATGAACGTCCCGTTCGTCTCCCCTTCCGCCGAGCAGGATGCCGAAGTGGTCAAGGCCACCAAGGCCGCCGGGTTCGACAACCTGAAGGGCCACAAGAGCGTGGGCGGCCTGCGCGCCTCCATCGACAACGCCATGCCGAAGGAAGGCGTGGAAGCGCGGGTCGATTTCCTGAAGAAGTACTAAGCCGAGCACTGCTGATCCGGCTGACCGATCAATACTAAAACCTTAGAAATCTTAGGAGGATTATCATGAGCATCCGCATTCTGATCACCGACGGCCTGGATGCCGGCGCCATCGAACAGTTAAAGAACGACGGTTATGAGATCGTCGAGCAGTTTTACGGCCCCGATGAACTCGGCGAAGCCCTGAAGGACTTTGACTGCGTCATCATCCGCTCCGCCACCAAGATCCGCCAGGCGCAGATCGACGCCTGCCAGGGCGGCAGGCTGAAGCTGATCATCCGTGCCGGCGTGGGCATCGACAATATCGACGTCAAGTACGCCGAAGCGCACGGCATCACCGTCCGCAACACGCCCCGCTCCTCTTCCCAGGCTGTGGCCGAGCTGGCTCTGGGCCACATGTTCTCCTGCGCCCGCTTCATCTCCGTCGCCGGCAAATCCATGCGCGAAGGCAAGTGGGAAAAGAAGGTCTTCAGCAAGGGCATCGAGCTGCAGGGCAAGACGCTCGGCATCGAGGGCAACGGCCGCAACGGCCAGCACCTGGGCGTGATGGCCAAGGGCATCGGCATGAACGTCATCGCCTTCGATATCTTCCACATCCCGGGCATCGAAAAGGAACTGGGCATCCCTTACGTGGAAATGGACGAA
>JAFRSI010000180.1 GCA_017427645.1 Oscillospiraceae bacterium
CAAGGAATTCCTGCACCTCTTCAGCCTTCATAAAAATACTGTTTGCCATGTTGAGCACCTCCTTCATATTCCGAAGGGCTTTCAGGTCCCTTCACCTATTCGGAGATTTGGAGGGGTAGAATTCAACCCGGCTCAGGAAATTTTTTATAAAAACTGTGTTGCCGTGCTGGTATCACGCGGTACTGGGTACAAAACGGCTTGTTTGTGAACGAGAGTAAAAAAGCAACAAAAAACGCCCTCGTTCTGAACCCCTTAAGAGGGAAAAACGAGGGCGTAAAGCCACTTTGGAATTATTCACTTAATCAGAAAAGTGGTACTGGAATGGTATCACTGATACCTTTTTCGCCTGTTTTTTGCATTTCCAGTGTCCGAAATACCCTTATTTTACTAGGGTTTCCGAACTTGAGTAAAGCCGTATAGGATTACTCCCACTCGCTCCTGCAAAGCTTGACTTAAACAGTTTTGTATGGGTGATTTGGCACAGATTATTCTGATTCTCTGTATTCTCCATCGGATATGGGCTATCCGATGTTTTGTTGCCAATATGTTGCCAGGCTAATCAGCGAATTGCTATAATATATCATCGGCCTTGAACGCCACGGTTTTATTGTCGTATGTGTAGGATGAAAAAACAACCGCACCATCAAATTTCAGCATATCCGTAAGTCGTTTCTCATATAGAGGATGTGTTACCATTCGTACCGCCTCTTCCGGTGTCACCCAACGCACATCTTCAGATTCATCCGATATAGCCGCTTCACCGCTAATATATCTGCAAACAAATGCAAAATTGATGATAGGCGGTATCTTCACCCCGTCTAAAGGACCATAACCGTCCTTTACCACAAGATTCTGATACACTCCTGTAAGGTGTTCTGGCACACTAAGTATTCCTGATTCTTCGTATATCTCTCTTTTTAACGCTTCCGAAATTGTCTCTCCCTGTTCAATCGTTCCCCCAGGCAGTTCCCATCCTCGTTTTGGATTCCGTATCAATAAAACATACTCATCTTTGCGAACAAGACCACACGCAGATGCTAAATGATATGGTAATTCTTTGCTTTCAAGCCATTTATCCATCAGTTATCTCCCAAGTAAAACTCCTTTTTCACACGGTTTTCGGGCTATAACCCTATACCAGTCTATCTTTTCAAAGTCTGTTTCCGGGTTAATATGGATCGTTCCAGTCGCAAACCGTCATGAATGACTCTTTTACCCCTAAACCCCTTGATAGGGAGAATAAAGGGAGATCATGCAACTGTTATCAAATTGTTATCAAAGGAACATTTGCGAAGCCGGAAAGCCTTGATTTTACTGGGTTTTTCGGCTCTCTTGCCTCACTCCCTTGGAATCAAGCCCATTGTACCACAAATGTTCCGCAAAGTCAATGCGGGGCAAAAAATCAGGAGGCTCAAAAACCCAGTATTTATGCGGGTTTCCGAGCCTCCAAAAAGTGCCTAAAGCCTATGTTATCACTCCCACTCGATGGTGCCCGTGGGCTTGGGGGTCAGATCGTACAGCACGCGGTTGACGCCGGGGACCTCGTGGGTGATGCGCCAGGTGATGTGGTGCAGCAGGGGATAGGGGATCTCCTCGATGGTGGCGGCGGTGGCGTCCACGGAGTTGACGGCACGGATGATGACGGGCCAGTCAAAGGTGCGCTTGCCGTGGTCGATGCCGGTGGACTTGAAATCGGGCACCACGGTGAAGTACTGCCACACCTTGCCCTCCAGGCCGTTTTTGGCGAACTCCTCCCGCAGGATGGCGTCGGAGGCGCGCAGGGCCTCCAGCCGGTCGCGGGTGATGGCGCCGACGCAGCGCACGCCCAGACCGGGGCCGGGGAAGGGCTGGCGGTAGACCATATTGTCGGGCAGGCCCAGCTCCTTGCCCACCACGCGGACCTCGTCCTTATAGAGGAACTTCACCGGCTCCACCAGCTCGAACTGCAGATCCTCCGGCAGGCCGCCCACGTTGTGATGGGCCTTGACGCCGTCGGACTCCAGGATATCGGGGTAGATGGTGCCCTGGGCCAGGAAGTCGATGCCCTCCAGCTTTTTGGCCTCCTCGGCGAACACGTCGATGAACTCCTTGCCGATGATCTTGCGCTTGGTCTCCGGATCGGACACACCGGCCAGCTTATCCAGGAAGCGGTCCACGGCGTCCACGTAGATCAGATTGGCGTCCATCTGGTTGCGGAACACCTCCACCACCTGCTCCGGCTCGCCCTGGCGCAGCAGGCCGTGGTTCACGTGGACGCAGACCAGCTGTTTGCCCACCGCCTTGATGAGCAGCGCGGCCACCACGGAGGAGTCCACGCCGCCGGACAGGGCCAGCAGGACCTTCCTGTCGCCGATCTGCTCCCGCAGAGCGGTGATCTGCTCGTCGATAAAAACGCGGGCCAGCGCGGGGGTGGTGATGCGCTCCATGGTCTCGGGACGCTTGTTGTTTGCCATAAGGAATCCCTCCATACTATTATGATTTAACGTATTTACTGTATCAGAAAATGTCCCATCCTGCAAGACGGTTTTGCCGCGGCGCGGGAAAAGATTTCGCCGGAGCCCCCGATGGACTTTTCAACGCCGATGTGATATGCTGATGAAAACGATCCTTTGTTATGCCGCTGAGGGGAAGTGATGGATATGCATGAGCTTTTGGAGAAATACGCCTCTATCTCCGAGAACGGATTTGCCATTGATCTGGCCTCTGCCGCGGCGGAGTGGAACGCCTGGATGACGTCCGTGGGTGTGCGGAAGGCCTGCGCCATCATGAGCGACCAGCTCTGCGAGCGATACAGGCAGCTGTACGGACGGGAGTTTCTGTTCAGCAACAACTGCGTGGCGTATGAGATCGAGTACCACGTGGACGGCTTCATGTACGCCCAGGGCTTCAAGGGGTACCGACGGAATGTCACCACGCTGCTGTTCTCCCGGAAGAAGCTGATCGCCCACTGCCGGGTGATCGACATATCCACCGACGATGTGAACAGCTGGAAGCAAAAGACCATGTTCAGCTATCGCCCGGGCGTCCGCCAGATCTATAGGAATACGGACAAAGACCCCTTCGACAGGCGCAGCGCCGCCGAAAGGTTCCGCGATTCCCTCCGGAAACTCCTGCGGCGGGAACGAGTATAAAGTAAAAGTACAATACAGAAAACGAACGGACGCGCCGCAGCTCTGCAGCGCGTCCGTTTGAGTGTTTCAAATTGTATGTGCATGATGCCCATCTTCTCTGTAGTGACACGTAGAATGGCCTTCTGTGCTCTACCTGTGACGCAGTTTGTGCTGGGGACAGCGTGCTTTCAGCAGTTCCATGACAGTGATAGTCTCTTCCGGGGTCATAACCGTCTTATATACGCTGAATCGATTTCTCTGATTGGTTGAAAGAACTATGATATACTTGTTCTCTCGGATTCGCCGCTGCACATCGGCGTACCTAATCCGGATCGTCTCATCAGACATCTGGGTTGTAGCCTGCATTACGAGCTGCTCGCCATAGAAGTTGTAGGTAACGGGGAAGCCCTCCGGATACAGTTCACGCATACGCTTTCCGGCCAAGCTCGGCTTAATCAGGAAGATAATGAGTGCATACAAGGCCAGAAAACCGGCGGCGATGTACCAGGCGGATGATCTGAATAATAAAGGAACCCATATTTTGCGCAGACATTCACCAAAGGTAATATACCCATCCTTGATGACAGAATACGAATAGTGTAGGCTCGTGCCAAAGGTGATCAGGACAATCACTGCCACATAAATAATCGTGTATTTCACAAAGGGACGCAGACCAAGAGCCCGGATCGCCGCCTTGTGATCTCTCTCGGTGATCGTTCCGCTGATATGGAGAGAGGGGTTCTCAGGTTCATTCATCATGTAGTCTCCTTCTATATGTGGTCGAGATGCGATATCTTACTCAAACTCCACTGTCGCCGGCGGCTTGCTGGTCACGTCGTACAGCACCCGGTTCACGTGGGGCACCTCGCCCACGATGCGGCCGGAGACGGTGTCCAGCAGCTCCCAGGGCAGGCGGGTCCAGGTGGCCGTCATGAAGTCCTGGGTCTCCACGGCCCGCAGGGCCACGGCGTAGTCGTAGGTGCGCTCGTCGCCCATGACGCCCACGGAGCGCATGTTGGTCAGCGCCGCAAAGTACTGGCTGACGGACCGCTCCAGACCGGCGTTGGCCATCTCCTGGCGGAAGATGGCGTCGGCCTTCTGCAGGATCTCCACCTTCTCCGCCGTGATCTCGCCGATGATCCGCACGCCCAGACCGGGGCCGGGGAAGGGCTGGCGCCACACCAGGGACTCCGGCAGGCCCAGCTCCAGACCCAGCTGGCGCACCTCGTCCTTGAACAGGCGGCGCAGGGGCTCGATGATATCCTCGAAGTCCACGTAGTCGGGCAGGCCGCCCACGTTGTGGTGGCTCTTGATGACGGTGCTCTCGCCGCCCAGGCCGCTCTCCACCACGTCGGGGTAGATGGTGCCCTGGGCCAGGAATTCCACCTTGCCGATCTTCTTGGCCTCCGCCTCAAAGACCCGGATGAACTCCTCGCCGATGATCTTGCGCTTGCGCTCCGGCTCGGTGACGCCGGAGAGCTTGCTGAGAAACAGCTCCCGGGCGTTGACCCGGCGGACGTCCACGTGGAACTGATCCTTCATGACCCGCTCCACCTCGTCGCCCTCGTTGAGACGCAGGAGGCCGTGGTCCACGAAGATGCAGGTGAGCTGATCGCCCACGGCCCGCTGCAGCAGGGCGGCGGCCACGGAGCTGTCCACGCCGCCGGAGAGGCCCAGCAGCACGCGGCCGCTGCCGATCCGGGCGCGGCACTCCGCCACGGCCTCGTCCACGTAGGAGGCCATGGACCACTCGCGGGCAAAGCCGCAGACGCCGTAGAGGAAGTTCTCCAGGATCTGGCGGCCGTATTGGGTGTGCACCACCTCGGGGTGGAACTGCACGCCGTAGAGCCGGCGCTCCGGACACTCCACCGCCGCGTGGCGGCAGCCGGCGCTGGAGGCGACGATGCGGAAGCCGGGGGCGGCCTGGGCCACCTCGACCCCGTGGCTCATCCAGTACACGGCCCGCTCCGGGATATAGCGGAACAGGAGGGAGGCGCCGGTGTGGAGGATCTCCGTCTTGCCGTATTCCCGGGTGTCGGCGCGCTGGCAGACGCCGCCCAGCAGATGCATCATCAGCTGCATGCCGTAGCAGATGCCCAGCACGGGAACGCCCAGGGAGAAGAGGGCGGGATCCACCATGGGGGCGCCGGGATCGAACACGGTGGCGGGGCCGCCGGTGAAGATCAGGGCGTCGGGGGCGAAGGCGCGCACCTCGTCCATGGTGATGCGGAAGGATTTGATCTCGCAGTATACGCCGCACTCGCGGACCCGGCGGGCGATCAGCAGGTTGTACTGGCCGCCGAAGTCCAGGATCAGGACACGCTTCATTCGTCCTCGTCCTCCCGGAAGTAGAAGCCGGTGTCGTCGGCCTTCTCGATGACGGCCAGCGCCTTGTAGCGCACGCCGTCCATGTTGCGGAACTTGTCGCCGCCGCCCTGGAAGCCCTTCTCCACGGCCACGCCGATGCCCTCCAGCGTGGCGCCGGCGGCGTTGACGATATCCACCAGGCCCTGCATGGCAAAGCCGTTGGCCATGAAGTCGTCCACGATCAGCACGTGATCGTCGGCGTTGAGCCACTCCTGGGAGACCAGAAGGGTGACCTTTTTCTTGTACGTATAGGAGAAGACCTCGCTCTGATACAGGCCGCTCTCGATGTTGTCGCTCTTGGCCTTCTTGGCGAACAGCATGGGGACGCCGAAGCGCTGGGCGCAGATGGTGGCCAGAGCGATGCCGCTGGCCTCTGCAGTGAGCACGGTGGTGATCTTGCTGGTGTCGAAGTACCGGGCAAACTCGTCGGCGATGGCCTCCAGCAGCTTGGTGTCGACGCGGTGATTCAGGAAGCCGTCCACCTTGATGATGTTGCCGGGCAGCACTCTGCCCTCACGACGGATCCGCTCTTTCAACAGTTCCATGGGCTCCACACTCCTTTTCAGTCGTTAAAAATGGTCGGTATCAGAATGGTTTATATGATAACGGAAAAACGGGGGAATTGCAAGGTCAAAACGAAAAAACGGAACGGTCGGCCGGGGTTTTATGCCAGGGGCAGGCTGTCCTTGACGAAGCTGGCGAACTGGGCGGCCGCCGCCGTCAGCGGCACGTCGTGCAGAACGCACAGATCCACGCTGCGGGGCGGGATCTCGAAGGAGGTCTTCAGCTTCTTCAGCCGGCCGCTCTCCAGTTCCCGGGTGACGAACTCCTCGGTGACGCCGGCCACGCCGAAGCCGATGGCCGCCAGATCCACCAGCAGGCTCCGGGCGCCCAACTCGATCTCCGGATCCAGGTGCAGGCCGTTCTGCAGAAAATACTTCTCCAGATACAGCCGGGAGGAGGCCTTGCGCTCCAGCAGGATCAGGGGGAACCGGGCGATCTCCTGCAGGGAGTAGACGTGGTCGAAATCGCAGGGATAGTCGGCTCCGGCCACGAAGACGGAATGGGTGGCGAAGCAGGGGAAGGTGGTCAGCGAGCCGGGATCGGCGGGGGTGCTGGCAAAGGCGATGTCCACCTTGCCGGACTGGAGCAGGCCCAGGACCTTGTGGCTGCGGCCGGAGACGATCTGGATGCGGATGGCCGGGTACTGGCGGTGGAATCTGTCCAGATAGGGCAGCAGGAACTGGCTGGTGACCGTGTCGCTGGCGCCGATGGTCAGGTGGCCCATCTGCAGCTCCCGGGTCTGGCTCAGCTTGGCCTCTCCGGTTTCCAGCAGACCCATGGCGCTGCGCACGTACTCGTAGAGCATCTTGCCCTCGCCGGTGAGGGACACGCCCCGGGAGTTGCGGGAGAAGAGCCGGGTCTGCAGCTCGTTTTCCAGCTGCTTGATGGACTGGCTGACAGCGGATTGGGAGATGTAGAGGGACTGGGCGGCGGCGGTGATGTTGCCGGCCTCCGCCACCTCCTTGAAGACCTTATAGAGCTCCAGCTTCACAGACATAAACGCACCTCATTAGTAATTTGAATAAAATAGAAAAATCAATTACTTGGAATTATAACAGATTTTCGTGGAAAAGCAAGAGAAAAATCCACCAAAGCGCAATAAGAAAAGGCGGACCGCCGAGAGCGGTCCGCCCGTGGGCGTAAGGCGGTCAGCTCTCCGAGGAGGGGAGGGGGGAGAGCTCGGTATAGATCACGTGGTCGTAGAGGAAGGGGAGCAGCTCCAGCACGGCGGCCGGATCGGCGCTCACCCGGGCGGAGCTGGCGGCGCCGCCGGAGCAGAGGCACTGGAACTGGGCCTCCTGCTCCAGCTTTTCCCGGGCGTCCGCCGCCGTGCCCTCCCGGAGACTGCAGCCGGCGGTGAGAGTGTCCTGATCGGTGACGCCGGGGACGGTGCCGAAGCGCTGCTGCAGGCACAGGGCCAGCCGACGGGCGGCGCAGGAGAGAGGCGGGCCGTACAGGGTGAAGGCCACGTTGTGCCGGGTGGTCCAGACGCGGCAGGCGTCGTTCATGGCGCTGATGATCCGCAGGGCAAAGGGGACGGCGGAGGGATCCGTGTGGTTCTTGCCGGTCATGAAGCGGACGCACTCGTGGAGTCCGGCATAGCCCAGGGACAGGGTGGAGTATCCGCCGTAGAGCAGCCGGTCGATGGGCTGGCCCTTTTTCAGCCGGGCGCAGGCGCCGTGCTGCCACAGCAGGGGGGCGGCGTCGGAGAGGGTGCCCTTGAGCCGCTCATGGCGGCACATCAGCGCCTGGCGGCACAGCTCCAGCCGCTCGTCCAGCAGCTTCCAGAACTGCTGGATATTGCCGCCGGAGGAGAGGGCCGCGTCGGCCAGATTCAGGGTGACCACGCCCTGCTGGAACCGGCCGTAGTACAGGGGCCGGTCGTCCTCGTCGGCGTAGGGCGGCAGGAAGGCGGGACCGCCCATGGAGGGGAAGCAGGCGTCGTCCTGCCCGTCGGAGCGGTACTCCTGCAGCAGCTTCCGGCTGATATAGGCGGGGGTGCCGTGGCGGGCCGTGCACCGGGCCGCCAGAGCGGTGAGATAGCGATAGGGGGCGTCCTCCCGGACGTTGTCCTCCTCCAGCATATAGAGGAGCCGGGGGGCGGCGGGAGAGGACCAGGCGCCGCTCTCGTCCTTCACGCCCCGGATGCGCTGGAGCAGCATCTCCTCGATGAGCAGGGCCAGATCGGCGCGCTCCTGCTGATCCCGCGCCTCGCCCAGGCACAGGAACAGGGTGAGGGGCGAGGTCCGGCGGTCCGGCAGCAGGGCGATGGACTGATACAGAATGGCCTGGACGCCCCGGCGGATCTCGGACCGCAGCCGCTTCTCGGCAATGGCCGCCACCTGCTCGCCGTCCACGAAGATGCCGGCGCCGTCGAACTCCCCCCGGACGCTGCTGAGCAGCTTCTGGCGGCTGACGGCCACGAAGGGGGCCAGGTGGGTCAGGGTCATGGTCATGCCGCCGTACTGGCTCCGGGCCGCGTGGGCGGCGATCTGGACGGCCACGGTGCAGGCGGTGGCGAAGGAGCGGGGCCGCTCGATCATGGCGCCGTTGAGAACGGTGCCGTTTTGCAGCATGTCCTCCAGGTTGATGAGGCCGCAGCTGTGCATATGCTGGGCGTAGTAGTCCGCGTCGTGAAAGTGGAGGATACCCGCCTCGTGGGCCTCCACGATCTCCCGGGGCAGCAGGAGGCGCCAGGTGAGATCCCGGCTCACCTCCCCGGCGATGTAGTCCCGCTGGGCGGCGGTGGTCACGGGATTCACCGGCAGCTCCGGCCGGCGGCCCTCGGCGCTGCCGTCCAGCAGGGAGAGGATCTTGTCGTCGGTGGTGTTGGCCCTGCGCACCAGGGAGCGGGTGTAGCGGTAGGTGATGTAGTGCTTGGCCACCTCGAAGGCGCCGTGGGCCATGATGTGATTCTCCACCATGTCCTGGATCTCCTCCACCGTGGGCGGACGGAACATCTTCTGGCACTGGAGCTCCACCGACTCGGCCAGCCGCTGGATCTGGAGGGGCGTCAGCCGGTCCGCCTCCTCCACCGACTCGTTGGCCTTGGTGATGGCGATGATGATCTTGGTGATGTCGAATATGACCTCCGAGCCGTTGCGTTTGATGACCTTCATGGCAGACGTCCCCTTTCGCTTGTCGTTTTTTCCATCATATGCCATATCTTGTGTCTTTGCAAGTATTTCTCACCCAAATGCAGCGTACCGCAGCCGCAAAGGGCGGTGCGGTACGGGAAAAGTCAGATCTCCGCCAGGGCGTTGGCCAGACGGGCGTAATCGGCCAGGCTCAGCCGCTCGCCGCGGACGTTGGGATCCAGGCCGCAGGCGGTCACGATCCCGGCCAGCTGCTCCTTGGGCAGGTCGTAGCCGGTGCGCAGGGAGTTGACCAGGGTCTTGCGGCGCAGGGCAAAGCCGGCGCGGACCGCGCGCCACAGCGCCGCCTCCGACACCACCTCCACCGGGGGCGCCTTGCGCACCGGGCAGTGGATCACCGCCGAGGTCACCTTGGGGGCGGGCAGGAAGCAGGTATTGGGCACGGTGAACAGGAGCCGGGGCTCGGTATAGTACTGCATCAGCAGGGAGAAGGCGCCGAAGTCGGCGGTGCCGGGGGCGGCGCAGATCCGCTGTGCCACCTCCTTCTGAATGAGGACGGTGAGGCTCTCGAAGCAGCGGCTCTCCACACAGCGGGTCAGCACCGGCGTGGTGATGTTGTAGGGCAGATTGGCGCAGAGGATGGGCCGCAGGCCGCCGAAGTGCTCCGCAATCAGCGCGGGGAGGTCCAGGTCCATCGCGTCGCCGGGGATCAGGGTGAAGTTATCGAAGCCCGCCATGGTTTCCGCCAGAACGGGATAGAGCCGCCGGTCCAGCTCCACCGACACCACCTTGCCGGCCCGCCGGGCCAGCTCCGCCGTCAGCGGGCCGATGCCGGGGCCGATCTCCAGCACGCCGGTATCCCCGTCGGCGCCGCAGGCGTCGGCAATGTCCCGGGGCACCCGGCTCTCGATAAGGAAATTCTGTCCCATGGACTTGGAAAAGCGAAAGCCGTGGCGCTCCAGGAGAGCCTGTATTTCATGGCGGTCGCACAGATTCATGGCGCTTCTCCTTTCCTGAGCTGCCAAAAGTATACCACAGGGCCGTCCGTCTGTCGAGAGCAGGTGAAAAAAAGCTTGACAACGGTGGGAAAAGAGTGTAATATCCAAATAGTAAGAAAAGTTATACAAATCATACAAAGGGAGCGAGAATATGGCAAGGAAAGACGACCGCTTTTTCATGTCCTCGGTGAAGCTGGGCCCCAAGGGGCAGATCGTGATCCCCAAGGAGGCCAGGGAGATGTTCGGCCTGGAGCCGGGGGACAATCTGATCCTGCTGGCGGACGTGAAGCGGGGCATCGCCCTGCAGACCGTCGAGACCATGAACCCCATGATGCGCAAGGCGTTCAGCAATATGACGCCGGAGGAGGTTTCGGAATGAATATGCTGGAGGTAGAGGGCCTGCGGAAGGAGTACCCCGCCTTTACCCTGCAGGACGTGTCCTTTGCCGTGCCCCAGGGGGCCATCGTGGGCTTCATCGGCCGCAACGGGGCGGGCAAATCCACCACCCTCAAGTCCATCCTGGGCCTGGTGCACAGGTCGGGCGGTGCGGTCCGCTGGTGCGGCCAGGACGTGGCGGACTGTGAAAAGACCTTTAAGGAAAACATCGGCGTGGTGCTGGGCGGCGTGGATTTCTACCCCAAGAAGAAGATCCGCGCCATCACGGACGTGACGAAGCGGTTCTATCCCAACTGGGACGAGGCCAAGTATCAGCACTACTGTAAGCTGTTTTCCCTTGACGGGGAAAAGAGAGTGGACCAGCTCTCCAGCGGCATGAAGATCAAGTATCTCATCGCCCTGGCCCTGAGCCACAACGCCAGACTGCTGATCCTGGACGAGCCCACCAGCGGCCTGGACCCGGTGAGCCGGGACGAGCTGGTCACGCTGTTCCGCAGCATCGTGGCGGACGGGACCCGGAGCATCCTGTTCTCCACCCACATCACCAGCGACCTGGAGAAGTGCGCCAGCCACATCGTGTTCATCAAGGACGGCGCCATCGTCCACAGCGGTACGGTGGGCGACTTCATGGCTGCCTTTGCCGACCGGGGATCCACCCTGGAGGATATCATCGTTTCCATTGAGAGGAGGGAGCTGGATGAAAGCGCTATTGTATAAGCAGCTGCGGCTGGTGGCGCACCCCATGACCTTCGTGTTTCTCTTTGTCGGCGTATTCTTTCTGATCCCCAGCTATCCCTATACCGTGGCCTTTTTCTACGTGACGCTGGGCCTGTTCTTCATGTTCATGAACGGCCGGGAGCAGCGCGACGCCGCCTACAACGCCATCCTGCCGGTGCGCAAGGGGGACGCGGTGCGCGCCGCCTGCCGCTTCTCCGCGGCGGTCCAGCTGCTGGCCATGGTCCTGGCCGTGCCCTTCGCCTTTCTCTCCGCCCGGATCAATCCCCTGGGCACCAACCGGGGGGGACTGGACGCCAATCCGGCGCTGTTCGCCCTGGGCTTCCTTCTGTTTGCGGTGTTCAACGTCGTGTTCCTGCCGGTTTTCTACCGCAGCGGATACAAGGGGGGCGTGGCCTTCGTGGCGGCCAGCGCCTGCATGGTGCCGGTGGTGCTCTGCGACGTCATCCTGCCCCACGTGCCGGGTCTGGAGTGGCTGGACGCCGCCGACAGGGCCTCCTGCCTGCGGCAGCTGCCGCTGCTGGCGATATGCGCCGCCGTCTACGCTGCGGTGACGCTGCTGTCCCACCGGCGGGCGGCGCGGCTCTATGAAAAAGTGGATTTATAAAACGTTGTAAAGGAAAAACCCCTGCCGGACCGGCAGGGGTTTTTCATGTCAGCAGACGCGCCATGTCCTCCGGCAGCGGCGCGGTCAGATGGAGCGTTTCTCCCGTCAGCGGGTGGCGGAGCCACAGCTCACAGGAGTGGAGGGCGGGCCGGGCGATCAGAGCCCGGTCCTCTGCGCCGTAGAGCCAGTCCCCCAGCAGGGGGTGTCCCACGGCGGCGCAGTGGAGCCGCAGCTGGTGGGTGCGCCCGGTGAGGGGACGCAGAAGCAGCAGGGAGCGGTCGCCGCGGGCCTCCAGCACCCGGTACTCCGTCCGGGCCGGCAGCCCCGCGGGATCCACGCAGCGCTTGAGCACGGAGCTGGGGTCCCGGCCGATGGGCAGGTCGATGAGACCCGCCTCCGGCTCCGGCACGCCGGCGCAGACGCCCCGGTACTCCCGGCGGAAGTCGTCGGTGTGGAGGATCGCCATGCAGCGGTGGTGCATGTACCCGTTTTTGGCCACCGCCATGATGCCGGTGACGCCCCGGTCCAGCCGATTCACGGGGTGGAAGGCGGCCCCGCCCAGATAGTGGGCAACCGCCCCGGCCAGGGTCACGGTCTCCTCCGTCAGAGCCGCAGAGTGGACGGCAATGCCGGCCGGCTTGTTGAGGATCAGCAGATCCTCGTCCTCGTAGAGGATGTCCAGCGGCAAGTCCACGGGGGTGATATGGGGACTCAATGGGACATTGTCGGAGATATCCACCGTCACCCGGTCGCCCGGGCGGAGCAGGGCGGACACGGGGACCTCCGCGCCGTTGACCCGGATGGCGCCGGGCCGCCACTTCAGGCTCTTGAGCAGGGAGGAGGAGATGTGCCAGCGGCGCCGCAGAAAGGTTTTCAGCTTCTGTCCCGCTTCCGTCTCCGTGACGGCGGCCTGCAGAATACGCGGTCCCATAGGCGCCTCACATCCCCAGATACCGGCGGCAGCAGCGGTTGGCCCGCCGGGCCAGCTCCGCCTCGTCCGCGGCGGCAAGGTGCCCGTTCTCCACGGTGACGCGGCCGTGGACCACGGTATAGTCCACCGGCCCCTGGAGCCCCACGGTGGCCAGCATGTTTTTGGCGTCAAAGGCGGCGCCCACCAGCTCCAGCCGCCGCCGGTCGATCAGGAAGAGATCGGCGCACATGCCCTCGGCCACGGCGCCGATGTCCGTCCGGCCCAGGAGGGAAGCGCCGCCGCGGGTGGCCACCTTCAGCAGGTCGTAGCCGCTGGGGGCCGCGGCGCTGCTGTGGAGCCGGTGCAGCAGATAGGCCGCCCGCAGCTCCTCCAGCAGGCTGGAGCCGTCGTTGCTGGCGCTGCCGTCCACCGCCAGCCCCACGGGTACGCCCAGGCGCAGCATCTCCGGGATCCGGGCCACGCCGCTGGAGAGCTTCATATTGCTGATGGGGCAGTGGGCCACGCCGGTGCCGGTGGCGGCCAGGAGGCGCAGCTCTTCGTCGTTGAAATGGATGCCGTGGGCAAACCACACGTCGTGGCCCAGCCAGCCCAGCCGCTCCATGTAGGCCAGGGGACGGATGCCCTCCCGCTCCAGCATGAAGCGCTCCTCGTCCAGCGTCTCGCACAGATGGGTGTGGAGCCGGACGCCATACTGCCGGGCCAGAAGAGCGCTCTGGCGCAGCAGCTCGGCGGAGACGGAGAAGGGGGAGCAGGGGGCCAGCACCACCTGGTGCATGGCGCCGGGGGCGCCGTCGTGATACGTCTCGATGCAGCGGCGGCTGTCGGCCAGGATCTCGTCCACCGTCTGGACCACGCTGTCCGGCGGAAGGCCGCCGTTCTTGCGGCTCAGGTCCATGCTGCCGCGGCTGGCCGCCAGGCGCATGCCCAGGGCGTCGGCGGCGGCAAACTGGGCGCCGGTGAGATCGCCGGCCCCGGCGGGGAAGACGTAGTGGTGGTCAAAGCAGGTGGTGCAGCCGTGGCGCATCAGCTCGGCCATGCCGGTCATGCTGCTGAGATACACCACTTCCTCGTCCAGATTCTTCCACACCTCGTACAGGGCCCTCAGCCAGTCGAACAGCTCCAGGTTCTGGACCTGGGGCAGGTTGCGGGAGAAGATCTGATACAGGTGGTGGTGGGTGTTCACCAGGCCGGGATAGCAGATCATGTGGCTGGCGTCCAGCACCCGGTCCGCCGGCAGGTCCAGATCCGGACCGATGCGGCGGATGAAGCCGTCCCGGCAGTAGATATCCACGTTCTGCAGCACCCGGTCCGTGTCGTCGCAGGTGACCAGCTGCGCCGCGTTTTTGATCAGTAAGCGGTTCATGTTGTCTCCTCGATTCTGCTTCGCTCATCAAAAAAGTGCCCGGCCGGGCACTTTTTTGACGCTTTTCGTTATCGGTCTTCCCGGAAATAGCTGAGGCCCAGAGAGGCGGGCGGCTGATTCTCCCGCTTTTTGCGCAGGGAGACGATGATCAACACCACCAGGGTGATGACGTAGGGCAGCATCTTGTAGAGCTCCTTGACCTCCATGTGGGTGCCGGTGGGGATGTAGAGATACAGGATATACAGGCCGCCGAAGAGGATGGAGGCCAGGATGCTGATGTTGGGCCGCCAGATGGTGAAGATGACCAGGGCGATGGCCAGCCAGCCGCGGTCACCGAAGGCGTTGTTGGACCATACGCCGCAGGCGTAGTCCATCACGTAGTACAGTCCGCCCAGACCGGCGATCATGCTGCCGATGCAGGTGGCCAGATACTTGTGCCGGGTGACGTTGATGCCGGCGGCGTCCGCCGTGGCGGGGCTTTCACCCACGCTGCGCAGGTGCAGACCCGCACGGGTGCGGTTGAGCACATAGGAGCAGAGCAGGGCGATGATGACGGCCAGATAGGCCAGGAAGCCGTAGTCCAGGAACACCTTGCCGAACCAGCCCAGATTACCGGCGAAGGGCAGGTGCTTGCTGAAGAAGGCGCTGGTGGCGGGCAGGGCCACGGAGGGGACGTCGCTGCCGGCCAGCTTGATGAGGGAGCCGCCGAAGAAGTTGCCGAAGCCCACGCCGAAGGTGGTCATGGCCAGACCGGTGACGTTCTGGTTGGCCCGGAGGGTGACGGTCAGGAAGCAGTACAGCAGCCCCATCAGCAGCGAGCCCAGCAGGGAGCAAACCATGGGGATGGCGATGGCCAGGAAGCCGTTGAGAGGCGCGCCGCCCATGGACTGCTCGTAGAAGAAGGAGCCGATGACGCCGGAAATGGCGCCCACGTACATGACGCCGGGGATGCCCAGATTCAGGTTGCCGGATTTTTCCGTCAGGATCTCGCCCGTGGAGCCGAACAGGAGGGGTATGCCCTGCATCACCGCGCGGGGAATAAAGGAAACAATGTCAAACATGCTCACTTGCCCTCCTTTCCGGATCTCTGGTAGTGAATCTCGTAGTTGGTGAAGAAGTCACTGCCGATGATGAAGAACAGGATGATGCCGGTCAGGATATCGGCAAAGGAGTGGTTCAGACCGAATACGCTGGAGATCTCGGTGGCGCCGCGCTGGAGGAAGACCAGCAGCAGGCTGGTGAAGATCATACCGATGGGGTTGAACTTGGCCAGCCACGAGACCATGACGGCGGTGAAGCCGCGGCCGCCCACCAGGGTGGTGGTCAGGGTGTGCTCGGTACCGCTGACCAGCAGGAAGCCCACCAGACCGCAGATGGCGCCGGAGAGCACCATGGTGCGGATGATGACCCGGTTGACCTTGATGCCGGCGTAGCTGGCCGTCCGGTGGCTCTCGCCCACCACGGCGATCTCATAGCCGTGCTTGCTGTACTGGAGATAGATGAACATGAGACCCGTCAGCACGGCGACGACCAGGATCAGCAGCAGGTACTTCTGTCCGCCGATCACCGGCAGCCAGCCAGCCTCACTGCTCTGGTTGATGATGCCGATCTTGCCGGAGCCCTTGGGCACCTCCCAGACGATGATGAAGTAGGCGGCCAGCTGGGTGGCGATATAGTTCATCATCAGGGTGAACAGAGTCTCGTTGGTCTCCCAGTTGGCCTTGAAGAAGGCGGGCAGGAAGCCCCACACGGCGCCGGCCAGCAGGCTGGCTGCCAGGGAGATGACCACCATCAGCCCGCTGGAGACCTTGCCCTCCAGGGTGATCATGCAGGCGGCGCAGGCCAGGCAGCCGATCAGCACCTGTCCCTCTGCGCCGATGTTCCAGAAGCGCATCTTGAAAGCGGGGGTGATGGCCAGGGAGATACCCAGCAGTATGGCCAGGTTCTGGGCTGTGACCCAGGTCTTGCGGGCGGTGCCGAAGGCACCGTAGAAGATGGTGCTGAACACCTGCACCGGGTTGAGGCCCGTCAGCAGCATCGTGATCAGCGAACAGAAAATCAGCGCCAGCACGATGGCCACGCCCCGGATCAGCCAGGTTTTGTGCCAGGGGAGCGCGTCGCGCTTGGCCAGGTAGAACAGGGATTTCTTATTCATCGGCTTCGCCTCCTCCCACGCGGGTCATCAGTACGCCAACCTGGCGCTTGTCTGTGGTGCGGGCGTCCACTACACCGGAGACCTGGCCGCCGCACAGGACGAGGATCCTGTCGCACAGCTCCAGCAGCACGTCCAGATCCTCACCTACGTAGATGACGGCGCGGCCCTTCATTTTCTGCTCGCTGAGCAGGTTGTAGATGGTGTAGGAGGTGTTGATATCCAGACCGCGGACGGCGTAGGCCGTCATCAGCACGGCCGGCTCCTGGGCGATCTCACGGCCCACCAGCACCTTCTGCACGTTGCCGCCGGACATGCGGCGGACGGGGAAGCTGGTGCTGGGGGTCACCACCTCCAGCTCCTCCCAGATACGCTTGGCCAGGGCCTCCGGCTCCTTGCGGCTGACGAAAAGGCCCTTGCCCTTGCGCCAGGAGCGCAGCATCATGTTGCCGGTCATTCCCATGGTGCCGACGAGCCCCATGCCCAGGCGGTCCTCCGGCACGAAGCTCATGGCCACGCCGGCCTTGCGGATGGACATGGGATCCATGCCCACCAGGCTCTTGGGCTTGTTGGCCGGATCGGAGTAATCCACATTGGGATCGTAGAAGTTGATGGCGCCCTCCGCCACCGGGTACAGTCCGGCGATGGCCTCCAGCAGCTCCCGCTGGCCGGAGCCGGCCACGCCGGCGATGCCAAGGATCTCACCGCTGTTGGCGGTGAAGGACACGTCGCTCAGACGCTTGACGCCCAGATCGTCGTACACGGTCAGGTGCTCCACCGTCAGCCGGGGCTGGGGATTCACCGGGGCGGGCCGGTCAATGTTCAAGCTGACCCGGCGGCCCACCATCATGTCGGTAAGGGACTGCTGGTCGGCGTTCTTGGTGACCACGTCGCCCACATACTCGCCCTTGCGGAGGATGGCCACCCGGTCGCTGACCTCCAGCACCTCGTGGAGCTTGTGGGTGATGATGATCAGCGACTTGCCGTCCTTCTGCATGTTCCGCATGATCTGGAACAGCTTGTCGGTCTCCTGGGGCGTCAGCACGGCGGTGGGCTCGTCCAGGATCAGGATGTCGGCGCCCCGGTAGAGGACCTTGACGATCTCCACGGTCTGCTTCTGGGAAACGGACATGTCATAGATCTTTTGATCCGGCTTGATGTCGAAGCCGTATTTGTTACAGATATCCCGGACCTTCTGGCTGGCCTTTTTCAGGTCCAGCTTGCCGTCCTCATTGAGGCCGAGGATGATGTTTTCGGTGGCGGTGAACACGTCCACCAGCTTGAAGTGCTGATGGATCATGCCGATGCCGTTGTCAAAGGCGTCCTTGGGGGAGGAGATGGTCACGGGTTTGTCGTGGATGTAGATCTGCCCCTCGTCGGGGTGATAGATGCCGGAGAGCATGTTCATCAGCGTGGTCTTGCCGCTGCCGTTCTCTCCCAGCAGAGACAGGATCTCCCCCTCGTGCAGCTCCAGGTTGACGGCGTTGTTCGCCACCACCTTGGTGCCGAAGCGCTTGGTGATATTCTCCATTCTGACAGCGTTTTTCACAGCTTCCAAGGCCCTCATCCTCTCTTTCGGGCGGCAAACGCACAGCCTACCCGGAATTTTACTATACTTTATTGTATCACAGAAATGCTGTATTGTAAATTAAAATCCATAAAAAATTTGTAAGATTAGAAAAAAATATGTTAGGTTTCAACAAGGGAAATGGCATGCCGAAAAAAGAAATGAGGGGCCGCGTGAGCGGCCCCTCAAAATGGGCGGCAATTTCTTAGAACTTGGTATCCAGCAGGGTGATGCCGTCGATGGTCAGATCGAAGTAGGGGGCGGAACGGAACTCGGACTCATGGAAGTAGCCGTCGGCCACCACCTCGGTGTCGGCCTCATAGGCGGCGTCGGAATCCACGTCGGCCATGTAGGAATCCAGAGCCTTGCCATCCACGGTGAACTTGGAGGTGTCGAACACGTGCAGGGTGCCGGCCTCGAGCGCCTTCTTGGCGGCGTCAATGGCCTCCTGGGTGCCGGGGGCGGCCACGTCGGTGTTCAGCTCGGTCAGCTCCACGGAGCCGGAGGCGATGGTGCCGGTCCAGTCGGGATCCATCTTCTCGCCGGCCTGAACGGCCTTGATCACGTACTCATAGTAGGGCTCCCAGTTGATGCGGGAGGAGATGATGTAGGTGTTGGGGGCCACGTCCTTGGTGCTGCCGTTGTAGGACACGTCGGGCACGCCGGCGGTCTCGCAGGCGGTGGGGGCGCCGAAGGAGTCGGCGTGCTGGCTGATGAGCTTGCAGCCGCCCTGGATCAGCTTGTTGGCGCCTTCCTTCTCGGCGGCCTCGTCATACCAGGAACCGGTGAAGGTCACGTCCATGGTGGCCTCGGGAACGATGGAGCGCACGCCCAGGAAGAAGGAGGTGTAGCCGGAAACCACTTCGGCGTAGGTGAAAGCGCCCACGTAACCGATCTTGGCCTGGTCGGCGGTGAACTCACCGGCGTCGATCATGGCCTTCAGCTTCATGCCGGCAGCCACACCGGCCAGATAACGGCCCTCGTAGATGGAGGCGAAGGCGTTGTGGTAGTTGTCCAGACCCTCGGTATGAGCGCGGGTGCCGGTGGAGTGGCAGAACTGAACGTCCTTGTACTCCTTGGCGGCCTGGATCATGTAGTCCTCGTGACCGAAGCTGTCGGCGAAGACGACCTTGCAGCCGGCGTCAGCCATATCGCAGGCGGTCTCGTAGCACTCCTGGCCCTCAGGGATGTTGGTCTTGAGGATGTACTCCACGCCCAGCTTCTCGCAGGCGGCCTTGGCGGCGTTGATGAAGTTGAGGTCGTAGGTGGAGTTCTCGTCGTGCAGAGTGATGAAGCCAACCTTGAAGGCACCGGTGGGAGCGGGCTCAGTGTTCTCGGTGTTCTCGGTGTTGGCGGGCTCCTCATTCTGGGTGTTGTTCGCGGGGGGAGTGGTGTTGTTCTGGTTGCTGCCGCCGCAGGCGACCAGAGCCAGCGCCATGACCAGAGCGAGGAGCAGAGCAAGAATCTTTTTCATGTGTTTGTATCCTCCTTTAGAATGTAGATGGGTTTGACGGCGCGGCCGAAAGTAAGGAAAATTTACCGCGCGTCTGAACAACGGACCCGAGGTCCGAGATTCACGTTTCCAACAATGTATTATACAGGATGCGACGCCGGATTTCAACAAAAAGCGTGAGCGGCGGGAAATTTCTTTTCCATGATGCAAAACCGCAGCTTCTCACCGGGTCATTTCCGCCATTCCGCCGAAGTTCCGCCCGCGCCATAGCAATCTAAGATTGCTGACATAATGAGGAGTGACGGGGCGTGCGCAAAATGCGGACAGATGTGCGCGGGCGGAGGTCAGAAGGTCTTGCGCTTCTCCTGGCCGCCGTCCAGCTCCAGCAGGGCCGCGGCGGGATCCTTGATCTGGGCCAGGAAGATCATGGCGGCGATGATGTAGGGCTTGAAGGAGGCCTGCTTGTAGAGGGGCACCAGATAGCGGTCAAAGACGGAGCTGTCCACCTCGCCCTCCTCGCAGCTGACGCCGGAGATGTCGGCGGGCAGGCAGTGGAGGTAGAGGGCCTTGCCGTCCTTCGTCAGCTTCATCATGTCCTCGCTGCAGGTCCAGTCCCTGTGCTGGGCGTTCTCCGCCAGCAGGCGCTGCTCCAGCTCGTCGATGCCCGCCTTATCGCCGGCGGCGTAGAGCCTGGTGCGCTCCTCCATGGCGGCGAAGGAGGCCCAGGACTTGGGATAGACGATGTCGGCGTCTTGGAACGCCTCCTTCATGTCGTTGGTCTTGGTGAAGCGGGAGCCGTACTTCTCGCAGTTCTCCCGGGCGATCTGCTCCACCTCCGGCATCACGTCGTAGCCCTCGGGATGGGCCAGGGTCACGTCCATGCCGAAGCGGGTGAACAGGCCGATGACGCCCTGGGGCACCGACAGGGGCTTGCCGTAGGAGGGGGAGTAGGCCCAGGTCATGGCCACCTTCTTGCCCTTCAGGTTCTCCACGCCGCCGAAATGGTGGATCACGTGGAGCAGGTCCGCCATGCACTGGGTGGGGTGGTCCACGTCGCACTGGAGGTTCACCAGCGTGGGCTGCTGCTCCAGGATCCCGTCCCGGTAGCCCTCCCGGGTGGCGTCCATAAAGGTCTTCTGGTACTTGTGGCCCTCGCCGATGAACATGTCGTCCCGGATGCCGATGACGTCGGCCATGAAGGACACCATGTTGGCGGTCTCGCGGACCGTCTCGCCGTGGGCGATCTGGGATTTCTTCTCGTCCAGGTCCTGGACCTCCAGGCCCAGCAGATTGCAGGCGGAGGCGAAGGAGAAGCGGGTGCGGGTGGAGTTGTCCCGGAAGATGGAGATGCCCAGGCCGGAGTCGAAGACCCGGGTGCTCTTGTTCCGCTCCCGCAGGTCCCGCAGGGCGTCGGCCACGGTGAAAATGGCCTCGATCTCGTCGTCGGTCTTGTCCCAGGTCCAGTAGAAGTCCTGGCGGTACATGTTGGCGATGTCAAGCTCCTGAAGGTGCTTTGCCAGCTCAGCAGTCTTGCTCATGTCGTTATCCTCCGTTATTATTTGATGTCGTTGCCGGTCAGCTCCTGGCGGAAGGAGGTGGCGGAGCCGTCCTTGTTCTCCGGCTTATAGAGCATGGGGACGGCGGCGTACAGCGCGGCGCAGGTCACCAGATCCTGCTTCCAGGTGATCTCGTTGGGGGCGTGGGCCTGGGACTCGGCGCCGGGGCCGAAGCCCACGCAGGGGATGCCGTAGCGGCCCTGGATGGACACGCCGTTGGTGGAGAAGGTCCACTTGTCCGTCAGAGGCCGGCCCACGCGGGTGGAGGCGGCCTTCTCGTCGGCGTAGAGCCGCTCTGCGCCCCACAGGGCGTGGTGGGCGTCCACCAGCGCCTGGACGTGGGGGGCGCTTTCCTTGTTGATCCAGGTGGGGAAGAAGCACTCCGTCTCGTATACGTGGCCGGTCCAGGCGGGCCGGTCGTACATGTACATGGACACCTTTACGTCCTTGGCGTACTTGCGGCAGGCGGGCAGGTCCTCGATCTCCTTCAGGCAGGACTGATACGTCTCGCCGGCGGTCATGCGCCGGTCCAC
>JAFRSI010000026.1 GCA_017427645.1 Oscillospiraceae bacterium
CTGCGTCTGGCCGTCGCCACCGCCGGCAATGACCACCGTCTGGGTGCCAACGAGGCGCCGCCCGCCGTGGTCTCCATGTTCCTGGGCGACGAGCTGAACGCGGTGCTGAACGCCATTGAGACCGACAGTCCCTACGCCGGAACGGAGAAGCGGAGGATCCGTCTGGGCGCCGATGTGCTGCCCCGCTTCAACCGGGACGCCACAGACCGGAACCGCACCTCTCCCTTCGCCTTCACCGGCAACAAGTTCGAGTTCCGCATGGTGGGCTCCAACGACTCCATCTCCTGCGCCAACATCATGATCAACGCCGCCGTGGCGGAAGCGCTGCGGCAGTTTGCGGACGAGCTGGAGGGCCGCGGGGAGGACTTCGACGCCTGCCTGCACAGCCTGATCCGGGAGAACATCAAGGCCCACAAAAGGATCCTCTTCAACGGCAACGGCTATGACGAGAGCTGGATCCGGGAGGCAACGGAGGAACGGGGGCTGCTGAATCTGCGCACCACGCCGGACGCGCTGCAGATGGTGCTGGTGCCGGAGAACATGGAGATGCTGCAGCGGCATCAGATCTTCACCGCGGCGGAGATCCTCTCCCGCTATGAGATCAGCCTGGAAAACTATGTGCGCACGGTGCACATCGAGGCGCTGACCATGGCGGAAATGGCCAAAAAGGAGATCCTCCCGGCCATCCTGGGCTATACGGATCGGGTGGCCGCGGGCCTCAACGAAAAAGAGAAGACCTCGGCTATGCTGGGCTTTCGGGCCGAGCGCAAGCGGCTGGAGAAGCTGTCCCTTCTGGCGGACGCCATCGACGACGCCGTGGACGTGCTGGAGGAGAACATCGACAGCAGGGCCGGAGAGGATATCGCCGCCCAGGCCTACTTTATCCGGGACACGGTGCTGGAGAACATGGCGGCGCTGCGCAGGCTCTGCGACGAAGCGGAGGGCCTGGTGCCGGCGGACCGTTGGCCCTTCCCCACCTACGGCGATCTGCTGTTCGGCGTTTGAATCGTACAGGAGGATACAGCTATGTGCGGAATCGTTGGATTTGTCGGAAAACAAAGCGCCGCTCCGATCCTGCTGAAGGGTCTGAAGCAGCTGGAATACCGGGGCTATGACTCGGCGGGCATCGCCGTGATGAACGCCGACCGGATCCAGGTGGAGAAGGTCAGCGGCCGGATCGCCAGGCTCTGCGAAAAGACGGAAAACGGCGCCGCCGTCCCCGGCAGCATCGGCATCGGGCACACCCGCTGGGCGACCCACGGTGCGCCCACCGATATCAACGCCCACCCTCACCTGTCCAATGACGGACGCTTTGCCATCGTGCACAACGGGATCATAGAGAACTATCTGGCCCTGCGGGAGGAACTGATCGCCGACGGCTATGTGTTTCAGAGCGAGACGGATACGGAGACCATCGTCCACTTGCTGGAAAAGTACTACGACGGGGATATCAAAGCCGCAGTCATGAAAACGGCGGCAAGGCTGGAGGGCTCCTACGCGCTGGGCATTCTCTGCGCGGACGCGCCGGACACGCTCTATGCCCTGCGCCAGGCCAGCCCTCTGATCCTGGGCATCGGTGTGGGCGAGAACTACTTTGCCTCCGACGTCACCGCTCTGGTGGCCCACACGAAAAACGTCATCTATCTGGAGGACGGCGAGATCGCCGCGCTCACGCCCCGTTCCATCGAGGTATATGATTGCACCGGTCAGCGCCTGCAAAAGCCCATCAGCCGCGTGACCTGGAGCGTGGAGGCGGCGGAAAAGGGCGGCTATGAGCACTTCATGCTCAAGGAGATCATGGAGCAGCCCGCCGCTGTGAAGGCGGCCCTGGCCCCCCGGCTCCACGAGGGGGAGATCCGGCTGGACGACTTTGAGCTCTCGGAGGAAACGCTGCGGTCTGTCAACAAGATCGTCATCACCGCCTGCGGCTCGGCCTACTACGCGGGCTGCTCCGGGCGCTATGCCATCGAGAAGCTCTGCCGCATCCCGGTCCAGGTGGAGCTGGCCAGCGAGCTGCGCTACGGCGAGCCCATGGTGGACGAGCACAGCCTGGTGCTGGTGATCTCCCAGTCCGGCGAGACCGCCGACACCATCGCCGCGCTCAAGGAGTGCCGCGCCCACGGCGCCACCATCATCGGCATCGTGAACGTAGTGGGCAGCACCATCGCCAAGCTTGCCGACCACACCCTCTATACCTGGGCCGGGCCGGAGATCGCCGTGGCCACCACCAAGGGCTTCACCACGCAGCTGGCGATCCTCTACCTCTTCGCGCTCTATGTGGGAAAGAAGCTGGGGCGGGTGGAGCAGGCCCAGTACGCCGCGCTGCTGCGCTCCCTGAAGCTTCTGCCCAAGAGGCTGCAGGAGACCATCGACATGAACTATCAGGTCCCCACCCTGGCGGGACGCTACGCCAGCCAATCCCTCTTCTTCATCGGGCGCAACACCGACTACGCCGTGGCGCTGGAGGGGGCGCTGAAGATGAAGGAGATCTCCTACCTCCACGCCGAGTCCTACGCCGCCGGGGAGCTCAAGCACGGCACCATCGCCCTCATCGACGAGGGGCAGCCGGTGATCGCCGTCTGCTGCAACGAAGCCCTCTGCGACAAGACCCTGTCCAACATCGTGGAGGTCAAGGCCCGGGGGGCGAAGGTGCTGGCCCTGGCCTTTCGCGGGAACAAGAAGATCGTCTCCCAGGCGGACGACGTGATCTTCATTCCCAAGATCGAGACGGTCTTTTCCGCGGCGCTGGCCGTGGTGCCGCTGCAGCTGCTGGCCTATTACGCGGCAAAGGAGAAGGGCTGCGACATCGACAAGCCGAAAAACCTGGCCAAATCCGTCACCGTGGAATAAACCAGCCAATAGGACAGATGAGAATAATCAAAAAAACAGATGGGAAAGTGTCTTGAGAAAGCAGGAATGCTTAGGTAGAAAGCAAAAAAAGAAGGATTTCAACAGTTTTCGGATGAATTGTTGTTAC
>JAFRSI010000027.1 GCA_017427645.1 Oscillospiraceae bacterium
ACATGGACTGGAAGGCACAGGGCGAAAACCTGAAGGAAGTTCTGAGCATCGGCATGGACCTTTTCAAGGAAACCGACTGGAGGGCTTTCGGACAGTCCCAGAAGAAGGGCTGGGCCGATTTCGGCAAGCGCCTGGCGGAGGAATGGCAGGAAATTGCCGCCATGTCTCCCGCGGAAAAGAAAGAGCTGTTTCTCCACGGCGAAAAAAAGCTTGGCCGGCTCTATAAAAAGGGCGCCAGGGCGCCGGTCCGCCGGGAATGGCGTGGCGCCGGCGACACGGCCTATGACTTTTACCGCTGGCTGCGGATGTGGGGCATGCTGCTGGGCACCTTCTCCAAGGACCTGATCCCGGCGCTGAACTCTGTTCTCTGGTACCGGTGGATGATGTCCTACATGTGCTGCGTCGGTTTCCTGGACAAGAATACCATGGGTCAGCGGGGCTCTGCGTTGCGGATGAGCCACCTGATGATCTATGACATCTTCCGCTACGTGGCCGAGAACCTGGTGTTCCTGGCCAAATGCGACAGGAAGAACGGCAACAGCGACGAGCTGAACAAGAAGGTGGTCCTCTTCGACGAGATGACCATGGGCCAGATCATGGCCGGCTTCCCGGATCTGCTGGGCATCCCCTATCAGCTGATGCCGGTGTTCCTGGTCAGCGAGATCGACCAGCTCACCTGTGTGCCCTATATCGACGCGGTGGAGTCCTTCGGCCTGCCGGCGGACGCCTGCCCCGTCCCCTCCTCCGAGTGCGGCGCGCTGGTCATCGACGCCCTGCCCCACATGGGCAGCTGCTTCATCTCCAGCTCCATGCCCTGCGACGGCTCCACCATGGCCTCCAGCTACATGTCCCGCCGCTTCCCGGATCTGCCCGTGTTCCACCTGACCTTCCCCGTGCGCTACGAGTACGAGGAGACGGTGGAGGACGCCGCCGAGGATATCAAGGCCTGCATCAAATTCGTGGAGGAGCAGACCGGCGCCAAGTGGAACTGGGATCACTACTTCGCCACCATGAAGCGGTTCAACGAGGAGACCGGCTACGAGCTGGAGAAGTGGGAGGTCAACAAGACCAACTATCCCCAGATCATCGGCCCCTGCTACGAGCTGTTCCGCAAGTGGAACTACGAGATGGACGGCGGCGCCGATCCCCGCACCATCAAGACCTTCCGGAAGGTCAACAAGCTGATGCTCCAGGCCTATGAGCGCCGGGAGGAGGCCTGGCCCGGAAAGATGAAGTACCGCGGCATCGTCTGGTCCTGCCCCGCCCACTATTACGCCAACTTCTCCAACTGGCTGGCCAACTGCTGGGGCATCGACATCCTGGTGGAGATGGAGTCCCTGAACTTCACCAAGCCCATGGAGACCGAGGACAAGGAGAAGGCCCTGCAGGATCTGGCCCGGCTGTACGAGCGCATGGTCATGCGCCGCCACACCAACGGCGGCTACCACAACGTGGTGGACGAGCTGTGGCGTCAGGTGGAGGCCTGGCGGGCGGAGATCATCATCATGTACCAGAACGTGGCCTGCAAGAACATGGCCACGCTCCAGGGCATCCTGGACGAGCAGGCCCGGGACAAGGGCTACCACATGATCTGGATCGAACACGATCTGATGGATCCGCGCACCGTGTCCCGCAAGAGCATGCGCGACAAGGTCAACGAGTATATGCGCACCGTCATGAAGGCCGAGCCGGTGGATCCCACCCTCTGCGACTTCGACGACGAGAGCTGCATGTAACGGCTTTCGCTCAAAATCCGCGGATTTTGAGCGAGTGGGGTTTGCGGCACGCTCCGCGCACTCGCTTGCGTGAGACGCTCGCACACTTCGCTTAGCCGAGAGGTATTTTTCGCCACGTACACGCCGCGGCGAAAAATGATTTCATATCTTCGCCGCCTGCGGGCGTCGAAATCTGCGATGCTATTTTCAAAACCATAATTATCAAACAATACATATTATAAGGAGAAAACAAATCATGAAGTATTTTGGCGGTTGCGACGTTGGCTCCACCTACACCAAGGCGGTCATTCTGGATGAGAACGGCAAGATCTGTGCCGACACCACCATCAAGAGCAAAATCAATTCCGAGACCTCGGCCAAGCTGGCCATGGAGGAGGTCCTCAACAAGGTCGGGCTCAAGAGCTCCCAGGAGCTGGAGTACCTGATCGGCACCGGCTACGGCCGCAACAAGGTCCCCTTTGCCGATGAGAACATCTCCGAGATCTCCTGCCACGCCATGGGCGTCCACATCACCGACCCCACCGTGAAGGCCATCATCGACATCGGCGGCCAGGACGTGAAGGGCATCAGCATCGACACCGACGGCACCGTGAAGAACTTTGCCATGAACGACAAGTGCGCCGCCGGCACCGGCCGCTTCTACGAGGCCATGGCCCGCTCCTTCGAGATGACTCTGCCGGAGTTCAGCAACCTGAGCCTGACGGCCAAGAACGTGATCCCCATCACCGCCCAGTGCACCGTGTTCGCCGAGAGCGAGGTCATCACCCTGGTGGGCGAGGGCAAGCCCATGGACGAGATCGCCGCCGGCATCCAGATGGCCGTGGCCAAGCGCTGCTTCGTCATGAGCAAGAAGGCCGGCGCCACCGATGCCATCACCCTCACCGGCGGCTGCGCCAAGAACGCCGGTCTGAAGCAGGCCATCGAGCACGTGCTGAAGCTGAAGGTCATCGACCTGAAGACCGACCCGCAGCTGATGGGCGCTCTGGGCGCCGCCGAGTACGCCCGCCAGAAGGGCCTTGCCAAGTAATCGTCAAAAATCCGCTGATTTTTGACGAAAAGGCTTACGGCCTGCTGTATCGCACTCACTTGCGTGAGACGCCCGCACGTTTGCAGGCCGAGAGGTATTTTTCGCCACGTACACGCCGCGGCGAAAAATGATTTCATTGGATTCGCGGCGTCCGCGCCGCGAATGGGTGCGTGCTACTCTGAACACAGGGGGTACAACTAATGGGTAAAGCCATCAAAATCATTCTGAAAATCGCGGCCATCCTGTCTGCGGTGATCGGCGTGCTGTTCGTGGTCTACTTCTGGAACCTGGATCAGAAGGTCCTGGGCTGGTCCTACGTCCAGGTCAACAAGATCTTCGACCGCAAGCAGACGGACGTCAAATTCTGACATGGATCTGTATCATTCCGTTATTGCCAGGGCGGAGGGGCTGGGCGGCTCCTCCGCTCCCCGGCGTTATGCCTACGATCCCGGCCGCGCCTGGCCGGACAGCGGCGAGTTCGAGCTGGTGATGCTGCGGGACGCCGCCTACGAGCTGGGCGGCGGCAGCCGCGCCGGCGTCAACTTCACCTGCGTCACCACCAGCCCCGCGCTGGTGGAGCGGGACGAGATCCTGGTCTACGGCCCCGATCTGGGGGAGCTGAAGGCCGACAGCGACTATGCCCGCATCACCATCCTCCGGGTGGGCGACATCGAGAGCGACGACGAGGACGACACGGAGCAGGCCTTCCGGGCCATCCAGAACATGGACTTCGTCAAGTACCGGGTCTTTCCCAGGGGCTACATGATCCGCACCTCCTCCGAGTCCAACCGGGAGCAGGTGCGCATCAGCAAAGAGGCGGTGCGCAGGGGGATCAGCTTTGAGCGCATCGGCGACGACTTCATCCGGCAGTACAAACAGGATCCCAACGTGCTGGCGGTGAAGATGATCTTCCTCACCGCCCCGGACGCGGACTACGCCGGGGCGAAGCAGTGCGCCAAGTCCGCCCACGACATCACCATGTCTCTCACCAAGATCCTGGAGGGCATGCCCACCGACTGCGGCTCCTGCTCCCTCAAGCCCATCTGCGACGAGGTGGAGGGCATGAAGGAGCTCCACTTCGGCAAGGAGAAGCACACCACGGAATAACCGCCAAACAGGCAAAAACCACCGGCCGGACAGATGATCTGTCCGGCCGGTGTTCTGCTTTTTATGCTGATATGCTGTTTCCTACAAGGCGGAGATCCACTCCTGCACCTGTTCCCGCATTTGGAAAATATTCAGCCGTCTGTCCGGATATTTCTCAATCAGACGATACACATCCGGTCGGCGGTCCCTCCGATAGTTCATGACAAGCGCCGCCAATTCCGGATCCGGCCGGTCTTCCGTCCACGGCATGTCCGTCCTGTTTTTTCCGACTCGTTCCCGGATCCCGTTCATACATTCTTCCTCGCTGAAATCGAGAAAGATCACGGTATCACAGGCGCGGAAGCGCGGCTCATAGGTTCTGCTGTAATCACCGTCGATGATCCATTCCTCGCCCTCCAGGATCGACTGCAGCCGGGCATCAAATGCTTCCCGGGTGATGTGCGTCCGGTCCGGTCTCCACCAGACGTTGTCAAGGTGATAGAGCGGCAATCCGGTCCGGCCCTGCAGCGCTCTTGCCAGGGTGCTCTTTCCGCTGCCGGGGCAGCCCACAATGATAATCCTGCTGCCTATGATCGGCCTCTCCATTCTCCACCCCTCCCGGGCACCGGTTTGATCCGGCACGTTCTCTCCCGCAAACCGCACAGCAGGCCCGTGCGGCCACTGAACTTCGCTCCGCTTACAGATGAACAGCCAGATCCGCTGCGGCGGGTTCGCACAGATCCTCCTCGCCGGCATACTCGGCATAGAGCTCCGGGCGGTCGTAGTGGGTGTGATAGCGAAGGGGGTTCAGCAGGCGGAACAGCGAGCGGCGCAGGTTTTTGCCCACCTCCACCCGACGGATCATGGCAAAGCCCCGGAAGGGCGGCATATAGGTGACGATGTCGTTGACGTCGGCAAAGTTCCAGCATTCCGCGCAAAGAGAGTCCAGATACCGGCGCATCCGCACGGCGTTGTCGGGCACGCTCCTGAACGGCCGCACGCTGCCGAAGGTAAACACATGGGCCTTGAGGCCGAAGTTGTAATGGAGATCCTGGCAGCACAATATGGCCTGTCCGGAGCCCAGGGACCAGCCCAGGATCTCCGTCTCGGCGGCAGGATGCTCCTCGTGGAGCTGTGACCACTTTTGGCGTATCTCCCTCTTGATGCTGCGGTACATATCCCCCCACCCATGGTGGACCCGCAGCTGCAGCGGCTCACCTTCGAACTGGATGGCGTCGTAGTACTTGCTGGAAGACTCAAAGACGTTGGCAAACCAATCCACCGGGCCCGCCGTCTTCTGAAAGTTGATCTGGATCACGTCCCGGTCCGGCTCGTAGTGGATCTCGTAGTTGGCCTCATGCTCCAGGCCCAGTCTGCTCTCCACCTGGCCGTGACTGTAGCTGACCGCCAGATAGGAGATGGGATAGGTCGCCCGGCCGGTGTGGTTGAAATCGTCGCTGGTGTTGATGAAATACTGGAAAAAGGGCAGTCGGCGGTAACTCATAGGCCCCTCCTTTTCCGTGTGTTACTTCCACAAGCTGCACAGCAGGTCG
>JAFRSI010000028.1 GCA_017427645.1 Oscillospiraceae bacterium
ACCCAGTGCCGCATCCTGTACCAGGATGCCATGGGCCGCATGAACATCGCCCTGAAGTTTAACGAGATGGTCCGCAACGGGGAGATCGGTCCTGTGATCCTGGGGCGGGACCACCACGACACCGGCGGCACCGACGCGCCCTTCCGGGAGACCTCCAACATCAAGGACGGCTCCAACATCATGGCCGAGATGGCCACCCAGTGCTACGCCGGCAACGCGGCCCGCGGCATGAGCTACATCGCCCTGCACAACGGCGGCGGCACCGGCATCGGCCGCGCCATCAACGGCGGCTTCGGCATGGTGCTGGACGGCTCCGAGCGGGTGGACAATATCCTGAAGATGGCCATGCCCTGGGACACCATGGTGGGCGTCGCCCGCCGCAGCTGGGCCCGCAACGAGCACGCCATGACCACCGCCGCGGAGTACAACAAGATGTACGCCGGGAAGGATCACATCACCATGCCCTATGTGGCGGACGACGACCTTGTCGCCCAGGCCGTCAAGAGCATGAAGAAGTAATACGGATACAGAGGGACGAGCCCTGCGCCCGCCCCTTTCCGGTTTAGAGGAACATTCATGGTACAATACCTGATTACAAACATCGGCATGCTGGCGACCCCCCTCGGCACATCTGCCAGACGGGGAGCGGAGCAGGGCCGGATCCAGATCCTGCGGGACGCCTGGATCCTGGTGGAAGACGGGAAGATCGCCGGGATCGGCAGCGGCGAGCCGCCGCTCCTGCCGGGGCGGAGAGTGGACGCCGGAGGGAAGCTGGTGACCCCCGGCCTGGTGGACGCCCACACCCATCTGATTTTCGGCGGCTGGCGGCAGAACGAGCTGGGGCTCAAGCTCCACGGCGTGAGCTATCTGGAGATCCTGGCCCGGGGCGGCGGCATCCTCTCCACCGTCAAGTCCACCCGGGAGGCCTCGGAGGAGGAGCTCTATGACAAGGCCCGGGCCGCGCTGGAAGAGATGCTGGCTCTGGGCGTCACCACCGTGGAGGCCAAGAGCGGCTACGGCCTGGATCAGGAGACGGAGCTGAAGCAGCTTCGGGTCATCCGCCGGCTGAACGAGACCCAGCCCGTGGATCTGGCCGCGACTTTCCTGGGGGCCCATGCGCTGCCGACCGAGTATCAAAACGACCGGGAGGCTTACCTTCGGCTGCTGTGCGAAACGGTCATCCCCCGGGTCGCCGAGGAAGGCCTGGCGGAGTTCTGCGACGTGTTCTGCGAGACCGGCGTTTTCACCGCGGAGGAATCCCGCCGCATCCTGGAGGCGGGCAAGCGCCATGGGCTGATCCCCAAGATCCACGCGGACGAGATCGACCCCATCGGCGGCTCCCAGCTTACGAAAGAGGTCGGCGCGATCTCGGCCGAGCATTTGATCGTCTGCCCAACCGAGGGGATCGCCGCCATGGCGGAGGCGGGAACGGTGGCCTGCTGCCTGCCCGCCACCAGCTTTTACCTGGGCTCCACCTACGCCCCGGTCCGGGACATGATCCGCGCGGAGGTGCCGGTGGCTCTGGCCTCGGACTTCAATCCCGGCTCCTGCCCCAGTCTGAATCTGCAGTTTGTGATGAACCTTGGCTGCCTGCGTTATAAAATGACGCCGGAGGAGGTCCTCACGGCGGTGACGCTGAACGGGGCGGCCGCCATCAACCGAGCGGATTCCATCGGATCGCTGGAACCCGGGAAAAAGGCGGATCTGGTGATCTGGGACGCCCCGGATCTGGATTATATTTGTTATCGCATGGGCAGCAATTTGGCAGAAATCGTCATCAAGGACGGAATTACGGAAAGGGGCTGGACGCGTGGCTTACTTAACTGACATTGAGATCGCACAGCAGTGCGAAATGAAGAAGATCACCGAGATCGCCAGGCTTGCGGGGATCGAGGACCGGTATCTGGAGCAGTACGGCAACTACAAGGCGAAGATCGACCCCTCGATCCTGAAGGATCTGGCGGATCGGCCCAACGGCAAGCTGATCCTCGTCACCGCCATCACCCCCACCCCCGCGGGGGAGGGGAAGACCACCACCTCCGTCGGCTTGACCGACGGTCTGCGCCGCATCGGCAAAAACGCGGTGGTGGCGCTGCGGGAGCCCTCTCTCGGCCCCGTGTTCGGCGTCAAGGGCGGCGCCGCCGGCGGCGGCTATGCCCAGGTGGTGCCCATGGAGGACATCAACCTCCA
>JAFRSI010000029.1 GCA_017427645.1 Oscillospiraceae bacterium
GAAAAAAGGAGGAAAAAGGCCCGGCTCGGGCTGCGGCAGTGTGGAGACCTGCCGTAACGCGGCGCATCCCGAAGCGGATGGCCGCGAGGACGCTTCATGCGGAGGCAGAGCGTCCGGAGCAAGAAAAAATGGCGACTGTTCAACTGAAAAACATCAAGAAAGTGTACCCCTTCGTCAGCGGCGAGCAGAAGAAAAAGAGCAAGAAGAAGGGCGAGGAGCCGGAAAAGAAGAAGGTCAACCTTCAGATCACGGACGAGGGCGTTGTGGCGGTGCAGGAGTTCAACCTGGACATCGCGGACAAGGAGTTCATCGTTCTGGTCGGCCCCTCGGGCTGCGGCAAGTCCACCACGCTGCGCATGGTGGCGGGCCTGGAGGAGATCTCGGGCGGCGAGTTGGTGATCGACGGCAAGGTGGTCAACGACGTGGCGCCGAAGGACCGGGATATCGCCATGGTGTTCCAGAACTACGCGCTGTACCCGCACATGACGGTGTATGAGAACATGGCTTTCTCGCTGAAGCTGCGCCACACCCCGAAGGACGAGATCGACAGGAAGGTGCGGGAGGCGGCGGAGATCCTGGACATCACCCAGTATCTGAACCGGAAGCCGAAGGCACTGTCCGGCGGCCAGCGGCAGCGCGTGGCCATCGGGCGCGCCATCGTGCGTGCGCCGAAGGTGATGCTGATGGACGAGCCGCTCTCGAACCTGGACGCGAAGCTGCGCAACGAGATGCGCGCGGAGATCATCAAGCTGCGGGAGCGGATCGACACGACCTTCATCTACGTGACCCACGACCAGACGGAGGCCATGACGCTGGGCGACCGGATCGTGATTATGCGGGACGGCTACATCCAGCAGATCGGGACGCCGCAGGAGGTGTTCAACCACCCGGCGAACCTGTTCGTGGCGGGCTTCATCGGGATGCCGGTGATGAACTTCTTCGACGCGGAGCTGAAGCGGGAGCAGAACAAGTACTATGTTGAGCTTGCGGGCTACAAGGTGGAGCTGGACGAGGAGAAGGAAGAGCGGCTTCTGAAGAACGACGTGCAGTCTCAGCCGATCACGCTGGGCGTGCGTCCGGAGCACACGGATCTGGTGCAGGACGGCGTGCCGGCGCGGGTGGACGTGAGCGAGATGATGGGCTCCAGCGTGCACCTGCACTTGACGGCGGAAGGCCGGGACGTGATCGTGATCGTGCCCACGGTGGGGCTGAAGGAGAGCTTCCGCATGGGCGACACGGTGCACTTCGGCTTCAACGGCAACGTGGCCCACGTCTTTTCCAAGGAGACAGACAAGAACCTGGAGTTCTGATTTTTTCCCTTTACAAACACAAAAAACCGGACTGCATAGCAGTCCGGTTTTCTGTTCCGATAGACAGATCGTCATTCCTCCGCCCCGGGAGAGGGGACGGCGGGCGGCAGCAGCTCCGGGGGGATGGGCCGATCCCGGAAATACACCTGCCGGTCCCGCTCCCCGATGGGGCGGAGCACCCGGCAGGGATTGCCCGCGGCGACCACGTTCGCCGGCAGATCCCGGGTGACCACGCTGCCCGCGCCGACCACCGTGTTGTCTCCGATGCTGACGCCCGGCAGGATGATCGCGCCGGCGCCGATCCAGCAGTTGCGCCCGATGCGCACCGGGGCGTTGTACTGCAGCGCAAGCTCCCGCAGCTCTGGCAGGATGGGGTGCCCCGCCGTGGCGATGATTACGTTGGGGCCGAACATGCTGCAGTCGCCCACGCGGATCTCCGTGTCGTCCACCAGTGTCAGGCCGAAGTTCGCGTAGATCTTCTTGCCGAAGTGCGCGAAGCGCCCCGCCCAGTTGGCGCGCAGAGGCGGCTCCAGATAGCAGCCCTCGCCGATTTCGGCGAACATCTCCCGCAGCAGCGCCGCCCGCCGGTCCTGCTCCGCGGGCCGGGTTTGGTTGTAGTCATAGAGCTTCTCCAGACAGCGGAGCTGAAGCTCCGCGATCTCCGGGGCGTTGGGATCGTACAGCTCGCCGCTGTGAAGCTTTTCCATCATGGTTTCCGCCGCCTTTCCGTTTTTTGATATTCTACCATGTTTCATCCTCCGCCACAAGAAGAGAATACTTGCGGCATCACGGAATAAGTTGTATAATATCAAAAAACAAGTCATTCTATTCTGCTTGAACGACAGCGGATCGGGCCGGGGCGCCGGGACGAAGGCCGTGCCGGACACGCGGGATGACGCGGGAAAGCCGGGAGCCGGAAGGAGGCGGGACATGGGGCGCAAGAAAAATGCGGAGCTGGACTTTCACTTTTGCGAGATCCCGGCCGGAAGCAGCGCGCTGATCCTGCCGGAGGAGCCCTGGGAGGACGCTTACGGCCCCCATGAGGAGAGCCTGCATTTCCACAATCTCTTTGAGCTGGGCTGCTGCCGCTCCGGCCGCGGCAGACTGATCCTGGACGGGGAAGAGCTGCCCTACGAGGGCGCCGTGCTCTCCGCGGCCCCCGCGAACTGCCCCCATTCCTCCCTCCGTGAGAGCGGAGAGGCCTGGGAGTACGTGTATTTCGAGCCGCGGGAGCTGATCCGGGAAATCTTCCCGGACAACCCCATCCACCAGGAGCTGATGTTCGTCACCGCGGCGAACCAGCCCCTTCTGCTGCGCGCCGAGGAACACCCGGAGCTGGCCGGCTACCTGGAGCGCCTGCTGTGGGAGTCCTGGGAAAAGCGGCGCTACAGCCAGGAGCTGATCCGCGGCCTTTTGAAGCTCTGCCTGCTGGAGCTGATCCGCATCCAGGAGGGACGGAAAAGCCTTGACCCGGGGGCGGAGCGCAGCCATGAGCTGCAGCTGCACATCACCCCCGCCCTGCGCTATATCGAGGAGCACTGCGACCGGAACCTGCGCGTCAGCGACCTGGCGCGGGAATGCGGGCTGAGCGAGCCCCACTTCCGGCGCCTCTTCGCCCAGTCCATGAACATGCCGCCTCTGGAATATCTGAACCTGGCCCGGGTGCGGCTGGGCTGCAAGCTCATCAGCACGAAGGAGATCCCCATGGATCTGCTGGCAGCGGAGTGCGGCTTCTCCTCCACCTCCGCCTTCACCCGCAATTTCAAAAAATTCCTGGGCACCACGCCCTACCAGTGGAAGCTGCAGCGGGAACGCCGGGGCTTCGGAGACGGGGCCATCGGCTTTCCCCCGCACCAGGATTGAGAGGACGGCTCTGCCGCCCCGTACCAAACCGCCGCATCGGAAGGATGCGGCGGTTTTTGACAAGATGCACAAATCTGCTGCCGAAGATTTGTGCGGGATGCCATTGCTAAAAAATAGATGATCGAAAATGCCGGTTTTATCATCGAAAAGGGAGCCTATGTTGCGCGGGAATATGGTACCCTTTGTATACTACGATGCGCCGGTTTTGTGGGAGAGGAATTCTTTTTTCGGACCGGAGAAATTTTTTCGCCCTCTTTCCGGCGCCGCGTAAAAAATCAAAAAATGGAGGAAATCATGAAAAAGACTCTCGCTCTGATCCTCGCGCTGCTGATGGTCATGTCTCTGGCCGCCTGCGGCGGAGAGACCGCGGCAAACACCCCGGCTGAAGGGGGCGCCGCCTCCGGCGACAGCAACACCCTGACCGTCTATGCCTGGGACGCCAACTTCAACATCCCCGCCCTGCGTGCCGCCGAGGCCGCCTATCAGAAGAAGAACCCCGACTTCAAGCTTGAGATCGTGGAGCAGTCCGGCTCCAGCGACGTGGAGAACGCCATCACCCTGGCTGCCCAGTCCAACGACCTGAGCACCCTGCCCGACATCGTTCTCTTCCAGGATCACTACATCCAGCGCTACGTCCGCGACTATCCCACCGCCTGGACTCCCGTTGAGGGCGCTCCTATCGACTGGAACGACTTCGGCGCCGAGAAGCTGAGCTACAGCACCATCGAAGGCGTGCACTACGGCGTTCCCGTGGACAACGGCACCGCCATCTTCGCCTACCGCACCGATATCCTGGAGCAGTGCGGCTACACCATCGACGACGTGACCGGCATTTCCTGGGATCGCTGGCTTGAGATCGCCCGCGAGGTCAAGGACAAGACCGGCTTTGCGCTCCTGTCCATGGACCACAGCGGCGACGACCTGCCCTACATGATGCTGCAGGCTGAGGGCAGCTCCCAGTTCCTGGACGGCAAGCCCAACTTTGTCAACAACGACAAGATGAAGAAGATCATCGAGATCATCGTGACCGGCGCCAACGACGGCACCATCATCCTGGCCAACTCCTGGTCCGAGTACACCGACCAGACCATCGTGGGCAACCAGGTGGCCGGCGTCATGAACGGCAACTGGATTATCCCCACCATCTCCCTGGTTGAGGAGAACAGCGGCAAGTGGGCCATCACCACCCTGCCCACCATCGACGGCGGCAAGGAAGGCTACGCGGCCAACGGCGGCTCCTCCCTGTACATCACCGGCAACTGCAAGAACGTTGACCTGGCCAAGGACTTCCTCGCCTACACCTTCGGCGGCGGCGAGGGCGCCATGGAGACCTATGACAACGCCCTGCGCAACGGCGGCGTCATCACCTGCTGCATCTCCGCGGCCCAGTCCGACGTGTACCAGGAGGGCGTGGCCTTCTTCGGCGGCCAGCCCATCTACGCCACCATCGTGGAAATGGGCGCTCACGTTCCCGTCGTGGAGCAGAGCGACTACCACTACAACGCCCGCACCAACGTGGGCAACGCCATCACCAACATCCAGAACGGCGGCGACCTGGAGGCCGAGCTGCAGACCGCAGAGGACCAGGTCAACTTCGAGATGGGCAACTAAGCGTACGCACACAGAACAATAACAAAAACGGCATTGCCCCGTCATTTTCCATGGCGGGGCAATGTCCCCTTTGTGCGCGGCCCCCACTCTCTGGAAAAGGAGGATACCCATGGAGAGAAAACAAAAGCGTATCGGCTGGTATTTCCTGCTGACGGCCTCGCTGATGATCTGCATCTTCAGCTTCTATCCCATGATCTCCGCGCTGATCACGTCCTTCAAGAACAGCACCGGGGCCCAGTGGATCACCGAAACGGGAAAGCCCTGGTACTATAACTACCAGCGCATGTTCCAGGACAAGACCTTCATGACGACCCTGAAGAACACCTTCCTGTATCTGCTCGTTCAGGTCCCCATCATGCTGGTGCTTGCCATCCTGCTGGCGCAGATCCTGAACAACAAGGATCTGAAGTTCCGCGGCCTGTTCCGCACCTGCATCTTCCTCCCCTGCGCCATTTCCCTGGTTTCCTACGCCCTGATCTTCCGTTCCCTTTTCGCCACCCAGGGCCTGGTCAACTCCCTGCTGATGAGCCTGGGCATCATCAAGACGGAGATCAACTGGCTCGGCACCACGGGCACGGCCCGCGGCGTTATCATCTTCGCGCTGATCTGGCGCTGGACCGGCTACAACATGGTCTTCTACCTGGCCGGCCTGCAGAATCTGGACTATTCGGTGTATGAGGCGGCCCGCATCGACGGCGCCAACGGCTGGAAGACCTTCTGGCACATCACCGTCCCCCAGCTGCGGCCCGTGATCATCATGACCTTCATCATGTCCATCAACGGCACCCTGCAGCTCTTTGACGAGTCGGTGAACCTGACCAACGGCGGCCCAGCCGGCACGTCCATGACCATGTCCCACTACATCTATAACAACGCCTTTGGAACCGGCGTTGCCAACTTCGGCTATGCCTCGGCCATGTCCTTCCTGGTGTTTATCCTGGTGGCGATCCTGGCCGTCATCAACCTGAAGGTAGGTGATTCCCGTGACTGAACGCAAGAAAATGAGCGCCATTCAGCGGCGCCTGATCCCCAGTTATATCTTTCTGATCATTTTCACGATCTTCTCCGTCTTCCCGCTGTACTGGATGATCACCGCCGCCACCAACACTACCGTGGAGGTGGCCCAGGGCAAAATCTGGTTCGGCGCCAATCTGATCGAGAACTTCAAGAACCTGCTCAACAGCACCAAGCTCTGGGGTGCCATGGGCAACTCCTTCCTCTTTGCCGCCGTTCAGACTGTGCTGACTCTGTTCATCTGCTCTCTGGCCGGCTTCGGCTTCGAGCTGTATCATGACAAGTGGAAGGACGTGCTCTTCGGCGTGCTGCTGATGGCCATGATGATCCCCGGCGTGGCCACCATGATCCCCCTGTTCAAGATGATGAGCAAGATGAAGCTGCTCAGCAGCGTCTGGGGCTTCGTGCTGCCCACCATCGCAACGCCCTTCATGATCATGATGTTCCGGCAGAATTCCCGCAACTTCCCCACAGAGGTCATGGACGCCGCGCGGATCGACGGTCTGGGAGAAATGTCGATTTTCTTCCGGATCTATATGCCGATGATGAAGTCCACCTACGCGGCGGCGGCGGTCATCACCTTCATGAATTCCTGGAACTCCTACCTCTGGCCCCGCGTTGTCATGACCGACCCCAACAGCGCCAAGACCATGCCCATCCTGATCGCGAACCTGACCAGCGGCTACACCACCGACTACGGCATGCTGATGCTGGCGGTTCTGTTCTGCTCGCTGCCCACGGTGATCGTGTTCTTCATCCTGCAGAAGCAGTTTGCACAGGGCATCACCGGCGCCATCAAGTAAAAGCATTTCCCCTCGCAAGCCTACAAACACATTTCCATGGCCGGCGGCCACTCCACTTGCGGAAGAGCGAAGGAAACGCGCTTCCCATCTGGCCGGCGGCACATGAAAAAAGGAGGAAAAAGGCCCGGCTCGGGCTGCGGCAGTGTGGAGACCTGCCGTAACGCGGCGCATCCCGAAGCGGATGGCCGCGAGGACGCTTCATGCGGAGGCAGAGCGTCCGGAGCAAGA
>JAFRSI010000030.1 GCA_017427645.1 Oscillospiraceae bacterium
CCGGAGCCTGAACCTCAGCCCGAACCGGAGCCTGAACCTCAGCCCGAACCGGAGCCTGAACCTCAGCCCGAACCGGAGCCTGAACCTCAGCCCGAGCCCGGTCCCGGCGGCGGCGAAGAGCCCGGTCCCGGCGGCGGCGAAGAGCCCGGCCCCGGCGGCGGTGAAGAACCGGATCCCGGCGGCGACGAAGGGGGCGACGGCGGCGGTGGCGGCGGCGAAGAGACCCCCGCGCCGTAAAAAGCCGAAAATGAACAAAAAGAGTCTGCGGTCAAACCGCAGACTCTTTTGCTATTACGGATAAAAAAAGGGGAAGAGCCCGGGACTCAGCGGCACAGATAGCTGTACCAGCCCTCGCTGCTGCGGGTTTCGGAAATCTCCCAGCCGCAGCGGCGCAGAACGTCTGCCACCTCGGCTGCCCGGTCGTCGATGATGCCGGAGCAAAGGAAGACGCCGCCCGGCTTCAGGAAGGGGCGCACCTGTCCGGCCAGGCCGATGATGACGTCGGAGACGATGTTGGCCACGATCACGTCGTAATCGCCGCCGAACTCCGCCTGCAGCTGCCGGTCGGTCAGCACGTCGCCCCAGCGGACGGTGTACCGGTCCTTTCCGATGCCGTTCAGGGCGGCGTTCTCGTAGGCCACGTCCACGCACTTCTCGTCGATGTCGCAGGCGAAGGCGCGGTCGGCGCCCAGCAGCAGGGCGGCGATGGACAAAATGCCGCTGCCGCAGCCCAGATCCAGCACCTTTTCGCCGCCGCGGACGTATTTTTCCAGGGCGGTGAGGCAGAGCCGGGTGGTGGCGTGGCTGCCGGTGCCGAAGGTGAGGCCCGGGTTCAGGACCAGGGAGATGCGGCCCTGGGTATTGGCCTGCTCCCACTCCGGCACCACGATGAGCCGCTGGCCGATCTCCATGGGCTTGTAAAACTGCTTCCAGTTGTTCTCCCAGTCGGCGTCGGCCACCGCGTCCATGGTCATGACCAGGGGCGCGTATTCGGGGTGGGCGGTCTTGAGGGCGCTGAGAGCCAGGCGGACCCGGCCCAGCTGGGCGTACCCCTCCTCATCGTCGGACACGTAGAAGGTCACGCGGCACAGGCCGCGCTTCTCCTGCAGCAGATCCTCGTCCACGTAGTCCCAGTATTGGCGGTTGTTCTCCAGAAAGTCGCGGAAATCCGCCTCGTCGTCGATGATCAGGCCGGTGATCCCCTGCTGCTCCAGCAGGGCGATCACCGGGTCCAGACCGGCGGGAGAGGCGTCGATCTTCAACTCCAGCCAGTTCATCAGCGCTCACGCCCCACGAAGAACAGACCCATGGTGCCCGGGCCGGTGTGGCTGCCGATGACGGGCCCGATGTAGTGGATATAGACCTCCCGGACGCCGTAGCGGCGCTTCAGCTCGGCGGCCACCTCCTCCGACTCCTGCAGGCAGTCGGCGTGGCAGATGAACATGATCTGCCTGTCCAGATCCACGCCCAGCTCGCCCACCTTGTCGATCAGGGCCTGCAGACTGGCCTTGCGGCCCCGGACCTTGCCCATGGGCACCAGCTTGCCCTCGTCGGAGGTGTGCATCACCGGCTTGATGGACAGCATGGTGCCGAACAGCGCGGCGCCGGCGGAGAGCCGGCCGCCCCGCTTGAGGAAGTTCAGATCGCCCACGGTGAACCAGTGGCAGATGGTCAGCTTGTTGTCCTCCACCCACTGGGCCAGCTCCGGCGCGGAGAGGCCCTCCCGTTTCTTCTGGGCGGCCAGATAGATCAGCAGGCCCTGGCCCCGGCTGGCGCTGAGGGAGTCCACCACATAGACGTGCCCGTCGGGGAACTCCGGCGCCACGTCCCGGGCGGCGATGACGGCGGACTGGTAGGTGGTGGACAGGGCGGAGGAGAAGCAGACGCACACGATATCCTTGCCTTGGGAGAGCACGGCGCGCATGGCTGCGGCAAACTGATCGGGGTTCACGGCGGAGGTGGTGGACATCTTTCCGGCCCGGAGGCGGCGATAGAACTCCTCGTTGGTGATGGCGCGGCCGTCCAGGTAGTTGGGGTATTCCTGCCCGTCCATGTGCATGGTCAGGGGCAGCACCTCCAGCTCCAGCTCCCGGGCCATCTCGTCGGTCAGGTCACAGCAGCTGTCGGTCATGATGACGTAATCTCTCATATGTGATTCCTCCTATGGTGAATTTCTCTTATTTGCCTACGCAGAAGCGGGAAAAAATGGCGGACACCAGATCCTCGCGGACGGACTTGCCGTTGAGCTCGCCCAGGGCGTGGAGGGCGGCCTCCGCGTCGGTGAGCACCACGTCCGGCGTCATGCCGATGCGCAGGGCGCCG
>JAFRSI010000031.1 GCA_017427645.1 Oscillospiraceae bacterium
CATGGTGCGGTAGGGGTGCTCCCAGTCCGCCACCACGCCCATGCGCTTGAAGCCGGCCATCTGCAGCTGGATGTACTTTTCGGCGTACTTCTCGCAGGCGCTGCGGAAGTCGGAGGTGGACATGGCCTTGTGGTTCAGCTTCTGCTCCTTGATGATGGCGCTCTCGATGGGCATACCGTGGTTGTCCCAGCCGGGGATATAGGGGGTGTAGTAGCCCCGCATGGCGTAGCTGCGGACGATGAAATCCTTCAGTGCCTTGTTCAGGGCGTGGCCCATGTGGATGTTGCCGTTGGAAAACGGGGGGCCGTCGTGCAGGGAAAAGAGGGGCTTGCCCTCGTTCTTCTTCAGCAGCTCGTTGTACAGATCCAGGTCCTGCCAGCGCTTGAGCATATCCGGCTCCCGCATGGGCAGGCCCGCCCGCATGGGAAAGCCGCTCTTGGGCATATTCAGTGTCTGCTTGTACTCCATATTGTCCTCCTGTATTACAAATACGTTTTGCGTAAAAAAACGCCTTTGCCTCCCGTAAAGAGAGACAAAGGCGTGAAAAGACCTCTGCGGTACCACTCTCGTTGCCGCCGTAAGCGGCCGCTCAGTCCCGCACGATGGCGGGCGGAGGGGAGATAACGGCCCTCTGCCGTCCTGGCTTATTCGGACAAACCTTTCAGCCGGCTGCTCCGGGGTGATATTCGCGCTCGCGCGGTGTCCGCCTCTCACCGAACGGCGGCTCTCTTGGCACCGCGGACGGACGCTACTGGTCCCCATCTCCGCATTTTGATGATAACAAATGATATATTACCCGGCTCGCCGGGATTTGTCAACGAAAAAATGTCAGGATCACTTGGAAATCAGGCCCAGAAGCCCGGAAAGACCGATCAGGGTGTACAGGACGCCGAAAACCGCCAGGACCCACTTCAGGACGGTCTGGAAGGTGGTGGGCGTCTTGCCGCTGCGGTTGAGGAAGCTGTTATAGGCCAGGAAGCAGCAGATCAGGCCCACCATCAGGGAGGGGAGATAGTTGGCCAGGGGATTGCCCTTGAGGGTGGAGTTGCCCAGGATCATCAGGACCACCACGATCACCAGCATCACGATGAAGATGATCCGTCCGGTGGGGGTCAGATCGAAGACGGACTCCCGGCGGGGGCGGTTCTGCTCCTCTTCCTTCTGGGCCTGGCGCCGGGCGACGTAGTCCGCGCCGCCGTAATTGGAGCCGTTTTTCTTGCGGTGGATATTCTTGTTGGGGTTGCCCTTGGCCTTGCGGATGTTCTCCTGCTGGCGGGCGTAGTCCGAAGTATAGTTCACGGAGCGAGTGCTGTTCTTGTTTTTAGCCATGTGTTTTCTCTCCTTTTATTCGATGGGTAAGCCGGTGAGATACCGGCGCAGGGCGTCAAAGGCGTGGTGGGAGGCGATGGTGCGCACCCGATCCCGGCCGGTGCCCAGATCCAGCCGGCGGACCAGGGTGGTATCCGGGGCCGCAAAGCCCAGGAAGACGGTGCCCACCGGATTGTCCCGGTCGTCCCTGTCCGGGCCGGCCACGCCGGTGACGGACACGGCCAGGTCGCTGCCGGTGAGACGGCGGACGCCCTCGGCCATAGCTCTGGCCACGGGGGCGGAGACGGCGCCGTATCGATCCAGCAGCTCCCGGGGCACGCCCAGCACGGCGGCCTTGACGCCGTTGGTGTAGGAAACCACGCCGCCCAGAAAGACGGCGGAGGCGCCGGGCACGTCGGTGACGCGCTTGGCGATGAGACCGCCGGTACAGCTTTCGGCGGCGGAGAAGGTGAGGCCCCGTTCCTTCAGCAGGCGCACCGTCTGCTCCTCCAGACTGTCCACGTCCACGCCGTAGAGGTATTCGCCCAGGCGGGCCCGGACGTCCCAGAACAGGGGGGCCATCAACTCCTGGCAAGCCTCCTCGGTCTCCGCCTTGGCGGTGAGCCGCAGCATCACCTCGCCGGTCTTGGCGTAGGGGGCCAGGGAGGGGTTCACGGCCTCGTCCATCAGGTCCGCCAGGCGCTCCTGGACCTGGGGCTCCGTCAGACCGAAGACGTGCAGCGCGTGGGAGAGGATCACACCGTCGTGTCTCTGGAGCAGCCAGGGGATCAGGGCGTGGAGCGTCATGTGGCGGCACTCCTTGGGTACGCCGGGCAGCATGGCCACGGTGACGCCGTCCTTCTCAAAGAGGCAGCCGGGGGCGGTGCCCACGGCGTTGTGGAGCACGGTGCAGCCGGCGGGCAGATACGCCTGCTGGAGGTTGCACGCCGGCATCTCCCGGTGGAACACGGTGTCGTGATACCGGCGGATCTCGTCGGCCAGCTCCGGGTGGAACACCAGCTCCACGCCGAAGGCCCGGCAGACGGTCTCCTTGGTGAGATCGTCGTAGGTGGGGCCCAGGCCGCCGGTGAAGATCAGCAGATCGCAGCGGCGACGGGCGATATCCACCACCTCCGCCAGCCGTCCGGGGTTGTCCCCCACGGCGGTGTGGTAGAGCACGTCCACGCCGGCGGCGGCCAGCTGCTCCGAGAGGAACCGGGCGTCGGTGTTGGCCACGTTCCCCAGCAGCAGCTCCGTGCCCACGGCGATGATTTCAGCGCGGAAGGACATAGATCAGCTCTCCTTGTCGAAATACTTGATCTTCACCAGCTCCCGGCCCTCCATGGCCCTGGCGCAGAGGCCCTCCACGTCCAGAGCGGCCTCCATCTCCCGGACCTCGGCCACGTCGGGCCTGGTCTTGGGATGGCGGGGGGTGAAGACGGTGCAGCAGTCCTCGTAGGGCAGGATGGAGGTGTCAAAGGTGCCGATCTTCCGGGCCAGACGGACGATCTCCTCCTTGTCCATGCCGATGAGGGGGCGCAGGACGGGCAGGTCGGTCACGTCCTGGCTCACCCGCAGGGCAGCCATGGTCTGGCTGGCCACCTGGCCCAGGTTTTCGCCGGTGACCAGAGCTCCGCAATGGAGCTCCCGGGCCAGCTGATCGGCCAGGCGCATCATGAAGCGGCGCATGATAAGGGTGAAGTGATCCTCCGGGCACTTGCGGCGGATCTCCTCCTGGATCTCGGTAAAGGGGATCACGTACACGTTGAGCCGCCCCGTCCAGGGGGTCAGCTCCCGGGCCAGCTGCAGCACCTTTTCCCGGGCCAGCTGGCTGGTATAGGGGGGCGAGGCGAAATGGATCATCTCCAGCTGGACGCCCCGCTTGGCGATCATATAGGACGACACCGGGGAGTCGATGCCGCCGGAGAGCAGGCTCACGGCGCTGCCGCCCATGCCCAGGGGCAGCCCGCCGGCGGCGCTCTCGGAGGGGGCGTGGACGTAGGCCGCGTCCTCCCGCACCTCGATGTGGACGGTGAGCTCCGGGTGGTGGACGTCCACGGTCAGGTGGGGGAAGGCGTCGTGGAGGGCGCCGCCCACCCACTGGCTCAGCTGAATGGAGCTCATGGGGAAGCTCTTGTCCGCCCGCTTTGTCTCCACCTTGAAGGATTTTGCCTCAGTCAGCGCCCGGCTCAGATAGGTCCTGGCGTTTTCCAGGATGGCCTCCTTCGTCTTTTCGCAGGGCATGGCCCGGGCGATGGCGATGATGCCGAAGACCTGGCGGCAGGCGGCGTAGGCGCCGTCCATATCGCAGGCGCCCTCCAGGGGCTCCACGTAGATGGTGCTCTGGCGGGAGTAGATCTTGAAGCGGCCGTACCGGCTGGTCCGGCGGCGGATATTGCTCATGAGCTTTGCCTCGAAGGTGTGGCGGTTCAGGCCCTTCAGGACCACCTCGCCCAGCTTGCAGAGGATGATCTCGTGCATGGCGTTTTCTCCTTTAGTCTGCCGTATTCGCGCCGCGGCGCTCCTTCTGCAAAAGGGTCAGCAGAGAGACCACGAAGCTGGCGGCGGCAATGCCCAGAACGGTGCAGGACATAACGAACGAAGCTTTTTTCATGTTGAGTAACCTCCTGTTGTGACAAGGCGCGGCGCGCCTTATTTCAGAATACTGGTACTGCGGTATTGAATGGCCTCGGCCAGATGGTCGGGGCGGATGGCCTCGGAGCCCTCCAGATCGGCGATGGTGCGGGCCATGCGCAGGATGCGGTCGTGGCTGCGGCCCGTGAGTCCCATCCGGTCAAAGGCGCCCTGCATCAGCCGTTCCCCCGCCGGATCCAGATCGCAGAACTGGCCGATCATGGCGGGAGTCATGTAGGCGTTGCAGCTGATACCGATGCCGGAAAACCGGGCCTTCTGGATCTCCCGGGCGGCGTTGACCCGGGCGCGGATAACGGCGGAGGATTCCGGCTGCGTGCGGCGGCGCATGGCGTCGTATTCCACGCTGGGCACCTCCACGTGCATGTCGATGCGGTCCAGCAGGGGGCCGGAGATGCGGCGCATGTAGTTCTCCACCTGGGCCTCCGAGCAGGTACAGCGGCCGGAGGGATGGCCGTACCAGCCGCAGCGGCAGGGATTCATGGCGCACACCAGCATGAAGCGGCTGGGCAGCGTCAGGGAGCCGGCGGCCCGGGTGATGGTGACCACGCCGTCCTCCAGGGGCTGGCGCAGGGTCTCCAGGGCGGACTTGTCGAACTCCGGCAGCTCGTCCAGGAAGAGGATGCCGTTGTGGGCCAGAGAGATCTCCCCCGGCCGGGGCACCGTGCCGCCGCCGGCCAGGGAGACCGGAGAGGCGGTGTGGTGAGGGGAGCGGAAGGGCCGGTGGGTTACCAGCGGGGAGCGGGCGTCGGTGAGGCCGGCCACGGAATAGATCTCCGTGGTCTGCATGGACTCCTCGTGGGTCATATCCGGCAGGATGGAGGGCAGGCGCCGGGCCAGCATGGACTTGCCGGAGCCGGGCGAGCCGATCAGCAGCACGTTGTGGCCGCCGGCGGCGGCGATCTCCAGGGCCCGCTTCACGTTCTCCTGGCCCATCACGTCGGCCATGTCCGGCAGATGCAGGTCCTGCCGGGTGGGCTGCCAGGGCTCGGCGGGTGCCATGGGCTCCTCGCGGCGCAGATGCCGCACCAGCTGGCCCACGTCCCGGACGCCGTAGACGGTGAGATTTTCGGCCAGCGTGGCCTCGGCGGCGTTTTCCTCCGGGACGTACAGCTCCCGGATACCGGACCGGGCGGCGTACAGCGCCATGGGCAGCACGCCGGTCACGGGCCGCAGCTGGCCGCTGAGGCTCAGCTCACCCAGAAAGGCGGCGTTCTCCGGCAGGGTTTTCAGCTCGTCGGAGGCGGTAAGGATCCCAAGCAGGATGGGCAGGTCATAGAGCGTGCCCTCCTTGCGCAGGCGGGCCGGCGCCAGGTTCACGGTGATGCGGCTGACGGGGAACTTGGCCCCGCAGTTCTTGATGGCGGCCCGGACCCGGTCCCGCGCTTCCCGCACGGCCGCGTCGGGCAGGCCTACCACGTCGAAGGCGGGCAGACCGCCGGAGAGGAAGCACTCCACGCCGACCTCGTAGCCGCCGATGCCGTTGAGGCCCAGAGAACGCACCGTCACCACCAAAACACCCAACCCCTTTCACCGAAAGATACAATCGTATAAAACATCATACCATAAAAACGCCCCGAAGGGAATGTTTTTCGGAAAAAAGTTTATGCGCAGCCCGTCCGCGTCCGTCGCACGGCAAAAAAACCGGGAGAAAAACGCGCCGGAATGGGAAATTTCAGAAAAATGCCGTTTACAGACAGGTTGAATTGTGATAAGATTAACGGTGCGAAAAGTCCGCCCCCAGAGGAGAAATCGGAACAGCGGATAATGTAAGGAGGTCAATTCGTTCATGGTAAGAAAGATGAAATCCATGGATGGCAACAACGCCGCGGCGCATGTCAGCTATGCGTTCTCCGAGGTTGCAGCCATCTACCCCATCACGCCGTCCAGCCCCATGGCCGACTTTGTCGACCAGTGGAGCGCCAACGGCCTGAAAAACATCTTCGGCACCCGCGTCAAGGTGGTGGAGATGCAGTCCGAAGCCGGCGCTGCCGGCGCGGTCCACGGTTCTCTGGGCTCCGGCGCCCTGACCACCACCTATACCGCGTCCCAGGGCCTGCTGCTGATGATCCCCAACATGTATAAGATCGCCGCCGAACAGCTGCCCTGCGTGTTCCACGTCAGCGCCCGTACGGTATCCACCCACGCGCTGAACATCTTCGGCGATCACTCCGACGTCATGGCCTGCCGCCAGACCGGCTTTGCCATGCTGTGTGAGGGCAACGTGCAGGAGGTCATGGATCTGAGCCCCGTGGCTCATCTGTCCGCCCTGTCCGGCAAGGTGCCCTTCATCAACTTCTTCGACGGTTTCCGCACCTCCCACGAGATCCAGAAGATCGCCGTGTGGGATTACGAGGATCTGAAGGACATGTGCGACATGGACGCCGTGGCCGAGTTCCGCGCCCACGCCCTGAACCCCGAGCATCCCCATATGCGCGGCAGCCACGAGAACGGCGATATCTTCTTCCAGCACCGTGAGGCCTGCAACAAGTACTATCAGGCTCTGCCCGCCGTGGTGGAGAAGTACATGGGCAAGATCAACGAGAAGCTGGGCACCAACTATCAGCTGTTCAACTACTACGGCGCGCCCGACGCCGACCGCGTCATCATCACCATGGGCTCCATCTGTGACGTGGCCGAGGAGGTCATCGACTATCTGAACGCCCACGGCCAGAAGGTCGGCCTGGTGAAGGTCCGCCTGTATCGCCCCTTCGCCCCCGAGAAGCTGATCGCCGCCATCCCCGCCACCGCCAAGAAGATCGCCGTGCTGGACCGCACCAAGGAGCCCGGCGCCATGGGCGAGCCCCTGTATCAGGACGTGGTCACCGCTCTGGCCAACGCCGGCATGAACGACGTGAAGGTCATCGGCGGCCGTTACGGCCTGGGCAGCAAGGATACGCCTCCTGCCTCCGTGTTTGCCGTCTATGAGGAGCTGGCCCGCGAGAACATGAAGCGCCAGTTCACCATCGGCATCGTGGACGACGTGACCAACCTGAGCCTGCCCGAGAACAAGGACTGCCCCAATACCGCAGCCGAGGGCACCATCGAGTGCAAGTTCTGGGGTCTGGGCGGCGACGGCACCGTCGGCGCCAACAAGAACTCCATCAAGATCATCGGCGACCACACCGACAAGTACGTTCAGGCTTACTTCCAGTACGACTCCAAGAAGACCGGCGGCGTGACCATCAGCCACCTGCGCTTCGGCGACAAGCCCATCCGCAGCCCCTACTACATCAACAAGGCTGACTTCGTGGCCTGCCACAATCCCAGCTACGTGACCAAGGGCTTCAAGATGGTGCAGGACGTCAAGCCCGGCGGCGTGTACATGATCAACTGCCAGTGGGACTTCGACGAGCTCAATCACCACATGGACGCCGCCTCCAAGCGGTACATCGCCAAGAACAACATTCAGCTCTATACCATCAACGCCATTGACCTGGCGCTGGAGATCGGTATGGGCAAGCGCAACAACACCATCCTCCAGTCCGCCTTCTTCACCCTGGCCAAGGTCATGCCTCAGGAGGAGGCCATCGGCTACATGAAGGAAGCCGCCAAGAAGTCCTACCTGAAGAAGGGCCAGGACATCGTGGACATGAACTACAAGGCCATCGATCTGGGCACCACCGCCTTCCAGAAGATCGACGTGCCCGCCGACTGGGCCACTGCCGAGGACAACAAGCCCGCCCTGGAGCGCGCCGGCAAGCCCGAGCTGGTGAAGATGGTCTCCACCATTCTGGATCCCGTGGGCAAGATGGACGGCGACAGCCTGCCCGTGTCCGCCTTCGTGGACCACGTGGACGGCCAGTTTGAGCTGGGCGCCGCCGCCTATGAGAAGCGCGGCGTGGCCGTGTCCGTCCCCACCTGGGATTCCACCAAGTGCATCCAGTGCAACCAGTGCGCCTACGTCTGCCCCCACGCCACCATCCGTCCCTTCGCTCTGACCGAGGCCGAGGCCGCTGCCGCTCCCGAGGCCGCCAAGATCGTGGACGTGAAGGCCGGCAAGGGCAAGGGCGTCTACAAGTTCACCATGGCCATCAGCCCGCTGGACTGCATGGGCTGCGGCGTGTGCGTGGGCGCCTGCCCCGTCAACGCCCTGACCATGGTGGGCCAGGAGGGCGAGCGTGCCCAGCAGGACGTGTTCAACTACTGCGTGGCCGAGGTCGCGGAGAAGAAGGACATGCAGGACAACACCGTCAAGGGCAGCCAGTTCAAGCAGCCCATGCTGGAGTTCTCCGGCTCCTGCGCCGGCTGCGCCGAGACCAGCTATGCCCGTCTCGTCACCCAGCTGTTCGGCGACCATATGTATATCTCCAACGCCACCGGCTGCTCCTCCATCTGGGGCGGTCCCGCGGCCACCTCTCCCTACTGCACCAACAAGGAGGGCAAGGGTCCCGCCTGGGTCAACTCCCTGTTTGAGGACAACGCCGAGCACGGCCTGGGCGTCATGATCGGCCAGCAGAAGATCCGCGACGATCTGGCTGAGATGACCCGCGAGCTCATCGGCCTGCCCATGACGGCTGCCGAGCTGAAGGACGCCGCCCAGAAGTGGCTGGATACCATGAACGACGGCACCGCCAACGGCGAGCCCACCGACGCCTATATCAAGGCGCTGGAGGAGAACGTCCTGCCCGCCTGCCCCTGCCCCGCCTGCACGCTGGGCCGCGAGATCCTGGCCAAGAAGGACTACCTGCGCAAGAAGAGCATGTGGATCTTCGGCGGCGACGGCTGGGCCTATGATATCGGCTACGGCGGACTGGATCATGTCATCGCCTCCAAGCAGGACGTGAACATCTTCGTCTTCGATACCGAGGTCTATTCCAACACCGGCGGCCAGGCCTCCAAGGCCTCCAACATCGGCCAGGTGGCGCAGTTCGCCGCCGCCGGCAAGGAGGTCAAGAAGAAGAGCCTCACCGAGATCGCCATGCAGTACGGCTACGTGTACGTGGCCCAGGTGGCCATGGGCGCCAACCCCGCTCAGACCATCAAGGCCATCACCGAGGCCGAGGC